>JBBQNZ010000046.1:0-26448 GCA_038330415.1 Actinomycetales bacterium
GGGTGGGGCCTCGGCGGGTGGGGCAGCGCGTCGCGCGGGACCGGCACCGGCGGGGCGGGGACGCACCGTGCGCGGCATCCGGGCGCCTGGTCCCCCGGCTCCGGCAGCACCCGGGGCGCCAGCAGCACCACCGACCAGACCGGTGCCGCGGGCGGGCTTGTTGGCCGCGGCGATCTCGGCCGGCTCGGCCGACTTCTCGTCGAGAGCGGGCGGCGGCGGCACCGAGGCCATCCAGCCGCCGAGGCGGTCCTTCTCGTGCAGCAGGTCGAGGATGTCGACCTCGGAGTACTCGAACTGCGGGCTCCAGTGCAGCGCGTCGAACGGGCAGACCTCGATGCAGATGCCGCAGTACATGCACAGGCTGAAGTCGATGGCGAAGCGGTCGAGCACGTTGCGCTGGCGGTCGCGCCCGCCCTCGGTGGTGGCCGGGATCGTCTCCTTGTGCGAGTCGATGTAGATGCACCAGTCGGGGCACTCGCGGGCGCAGAGCATGCACGAGGTGCAGTTCTCCTCGAGCAGCGCGATGACCCCGCGGCTACGCGGCGGCAGGTCGGGCGCTACGTCGGGGTACTCGGCAGTGTGGGTGGGGCGGAACGCGGTTCGCGCCGTGGTGGCCAACCCCTTGAGGATGCCGGGGAGCCCGCTCCCCTTGCGGCTCACCATCCGAGCACCACCCCCACGCCGGTCAGCAGCAGCTGCAGCAGGGCGAGCGGCACCAGCCAGAGCCAGGCCAGCCGCTGCAGCTGGTCCTCGCGCAGCCGAGGCCAGGCGACGCGCACCCAGATGACGCACACCGCCACCACGAAGCCCTTGAGCAGGGTCCACAGCCAACCCAGGGTGTCGGGGAACGGCCCGTGCCACCCCCCGAGCCAGAGCGTGGCGAACAGCAGCGACATCACGACGATGCCGGCATACTCGGCGAGCAGGAAGAACGCGAAGCGCAGGCCGGTGTACTCGGTCCAGGCGCCCATCACCAGCTCGGCGTCGGCGACGGGCATGTCGAACGGCGGCCGCTGCAGCTCGGCCACGGCGGCGACGAGGAACACGACCGCGCCCGGCAGCTGCCACAGCATCCACCACGGCGACCAGCGGTCGGTGAGCGTCAGCAGCGACAGCGAGCCACCGGCCATGGCCATCGACGCGACGGCCAGCACGATCGGCAGCTCGTAGGACACCAGCTGGGCGGCGGCACGCAGGCCGCCGAGCAGGGCGTACTTGTTGGCGCTGGCCCAGCCGGCCATCAGGGTGCCCAGGGCACCCACCGAGGTGGCGGCGAGCACGAGCACCACCGAGGCGGGGACGTCGATCGCGGCGACGCCCGGGGCGATCGGGATCGTCGCCAGCGCCACGAGGTAGGGGATCAGCGCCACGGCGGGCGCGAGCCGGAAGACCCACTTGTCCGCCGCGCGCGGGGTGATGTCCTCCTTCTGCACGAACTTCACGCCGTCGGCGACGAGCTGCGCCCAGCCGTGGTAGCCACCCGCGTACATCGGGCCCAGCCGGCCCTGCATGTGGGCCATCAGCTTGTGCTCGGTCTGCCCGACGAGCAGCGGCAGCGTCAGGAACGCGAGCAGCACCGCGACGGCCCGCACCACCACCTCGAGCACGCTCATCGCGGGCCCCACTCGGGCGGGGGCACACCCGGCGCCTGCACGCGGCGGCGGCCGGGCGCCTTGCCGGAGTCGTGGCCCTCGCCGGGCTCCTTGCCGCCGGGCCACGGCTTGGAGGCCCGAGCCGCCAGCTGGAAGGACTTGCGCAGCGGCGTGCCGTCGAAGCCGTCGGGCAGCAGCAGCGGGCGGATCGGCAGACCGCTGCCGTCGTCGAAGCCGGCGAAGTCGATGCCGAACATCTCGTAGGTCTCGCGCTCGTGCCAGGCGGCCCCGGCGAAGACGCCGGTCACCGACTCGACCGGCTCGCCGTCGGCGACACGGGTGACCAGCAGGATGCCGCGCAGCGCACCCGGGGTGCCGACGTCGAGCAGGTGGGCGGTGATGTCGAAGCCCGGTGCGGCCTCGTCATAGGTGCGGTCGACGGCGGTGAGCCAGTCGAAGAACGTGAAGCCCTCGTCGCGCGCGGCCGCGAGGGAGACGCCCCACGTCTCGACCTCGACCACGCGCGTCTCGTCAGCCACGTCGGCAGCCTATCGACCGGCGCGCTCAGCGGCTGAGCGGCGCGCTCTTCGCCACACCTGGCGCTCATCGCCAGACCGGCGCGACCTCCTTGCGGTAGCCACGGCCCCAGACCGAGCACATGACCGCGACAACCGACCCGGGGACGTTCTCCTTGAACGCGGCCTCCTCCTGCGGGGACGCACCGTCGGTGACCCACGCGAAGAAGCGGCCGGCGAAGGCCGGGCTGCGTGTGCCGAACTCGCGCCCCATCGCCTTCACCTCCGGGTGGTCGGCGTGCTCGAGGTAGAACGACTCGATCTCGGCCTCCTCGTGGTCGAGGTGCCTCACGGTGACCGCCCGCAGCTCGCCCATCGCCTCGCAGGCGACCACGGCCCGGGCAGCGCTGGGGTCGCGCACGAGACCGTTCATCTCCTCGCGGGCGATCTCGAGCGCCCCCGCCATCGACTCGTGCTCGACATCCAGCTCGTCGAGCAGGGTCAGCGGGACGCCGGCGCGCTCCAGGTGCGGCCAGGCGATCTGGTGCTCGCCCTGGTGGTGGTCGCCCAGCATCTCGTCGAAGTTGGCCCAGGCCCGGCCGAGCGCGGCGGCGCGGGCCGTGTCGCCCGCCGGGAAGTCGCCGAGCGCGGACACGAAGCGGTCGAGGTCGCGCCGGAACGCACGGTGGATGACCCTGTTCATGCTCATCGTCGGCATCGACCAAGGGTAGGTACCGGGGGTGGTCACTGACCACTGCGGGCGCCGCTCAGCGCGGCTGGGCGTCGGCCTGCGGCAGCGCGACCTGGGCGGCGACCACCGCGATGCCGGCGATGCCGACGAACCAGCCCCACCACGGGTGGCCCACGCCGACCAGCCCGACCGCGGTGCCGATGCACAGCGCCGCCGAGACCACCAGGCGCGAGGTGGTGGTCAGCCGACGCTTCGCCCTCGGTGCCATGAGCAGCCCCCAGAACCCGACGATGCCGGCCGTGGCCACCGCCGCCGCGAGCCAGCCGGTGAGCCCACCACCGACCACCTCGTAGGCGATGGCGCCGACCCCGCCGAACAGGGCGAGCTCGACCGCGAAGGCGACCACCGCGAGCGCGACCAGGCTCGGGGTCGACATCAGCTCGGCGCCGTGGCCCGGTGTGGGCGTGTCGCGCCGTGGGGCGTCGTCGCTCACGGCCGGGTCACGAGGTCGCGGGTCACCTCGCCGACGGCGGCGGTGCGGTGACCGGCATACCGCGCCGGGGCGGGCGCGCGGCCGGGCTGGCGGGCCGCGATCGAGGCGCCGCTCAGGCGCTCGTCGGCGATCTTCTCCTGCAGCCGGATGATGCCCTGGAGCAGGGCCTCCGGCCGGGGCGGGCAGCCGGGCACGTAGACGTCGACGGGGATGAGCTGGTCGACGCCCTTGGTGACGGAGTACGAGTCCCAGTACGGCCCACCGGAGTTGGAGCAGGCGCCGAACGAGATGACGTACTTCGGCTCGGGCATCTGGTCGTAGAGGCGGCGAATCGCGGGCGCCATCTTGTCGGTGACCGTGCCGGACACGATCATCAGGTCGGCCTGGCGCGGGCCGGGGGCGAACGGGATGACGCCGAGCCGCATGAAGTCGTGGCGGCCCATCGAGGTGGCGATGAACTCGATGGCGCAGCAGGCGAGGCCGAAGTTGAAGACCCACAGCGAGTAGCGGCGGCCCCAGTTGAGCACGACGCGGATCGGCTTCGGGGCGTGCTCGGCGACGGGCCCCACCCGGGGCATCGGCAGGTCGACGCTCACGAGTGGCACCCTAGCCCCATGGGCCGGGTGCGGGCGGTGCGACGGGCCTCGACCTCGCGGATCGCCCTAGCGGCGACGCAGGGCCAGGTCGGCGCCGACGTCCTGCTCCCACCGGAGCGCAGCCTGGTCGAGGGGGCCGGCGAGGATCGGCTGGCCGAGTTCGCCGCCGGGCGGCACTGCGCGCACCTCGCCCTGGCCTCGCTCGACCCACGGCTCGCGGGGATGCCGGTGCTCCGCGACCGCCGCGGCGCACCCCGGTGGCCGAGCGGGGTGGTGGGCAGCGTCACGCACTGCGCCGGGTGGACCGGCGCCGTCGTGGCGCGCTCGCGCGTGTCGCGGTTCGGGCGCGGCGTGACCGCCATCGGGCTGGATGCCGAGCCGATCGGCCCGCTGCCGGCCGGAGTGGTCGAGGTGGTTGCCTCGGTCGAGGAGCGGCAGGCGTTGGCGCGGCTGGGAGCCGAGCGACCCGGCATCCCGTGGGACACCCTGCTGTTCAGCGCCAAGGAGGCCACCTACAAGGCGTGGTACCCGCTGACCGGTTCGGTCGTCGGGCACGACGCGGTGCGCGTGGAGCTGTCACCCGCTGGTGGCTTCACGGCCGTGGCCTCGGCCGACGACGCCACGGGGCAGCCGGCAACCGTGAAGGTGCACGGCCGATGGCGGATCGGCCCGCAGGTGATCGTGGTGCTCGGCGTCGTCCCCTGATCTCGAACGTGGGTGAAAACCGTCGGCTGGGCAACGGAAATCACCCACGTTTGCGGTGAACGGCCTGCGGGACCCCGGTCACCCCGCCACGCCCTCGGCTACCGCCTGGTAGGTGTACGGAACACTCCACCTACCAGGCAGTAGCCGAGGCGAGGTCGGGACGGCCGTGGGCGGGAGGTGCTCAGCGGGCGGTGACCGGGGCGCCGACCAGGGGTGGCAGTGCCGTCTCGCACCGCCACTGCCCACCGCGGCTACCGCCTGGTAGGTGCACGGAACACTCCACCTACGGGGCAGTAGACCGGGCGAGGTATGCCGCAGCCCGAGATCCGGCCTACTCGGCCCGGGGTAGCCACAGCCGACGAGCACTCGATGGCGCGGCCTGGCGATGCTGGTGCCGGCGGCGTCGTCCCCTGATCTCGAACGTGGGTGAAGATCACCGGCAGGGCGGCGAATTTCACCCACGTTCGAGGGGTCAGCGGACGTTGGCCGCGGGGGCGCCGACCAGGGGCGGCAGCGCCGTCTCGTTCAGCCACGGGCCGAGCAGCCGGTCGGTGTCGATTCCGGTCTCGTCGCGCACGAGGGCCTCGAAGTCGGCGGTGGTGACAACGCCGAAACGGTGCCGGTCGACCCACGCGCGCAGCAGGGCGAAGAACAGGTCGTCGCCCACGGCGCGGCGCAGCGTGTGCAGGGTGAGCGCGCCGCGCTTGTAGACCCGGTCGTCGAAGACGCGGTGCCGCCCGGGGTCGGTGAGCACGAGGTCGTGGGGCAGGCGGGCCAGCACGACGTGGTGTCGCTCGGCCTCCTCCTGCGCCGTGGTGCGGCCGATCGACTCCGACCACAGCCACTCCGCGTAGCAGGCGAAGCCCTCGTGCAGCCAGATGTCGCGCAGCGAGGCCGCCGTGACGGTGTTGCCGAACCACTGGTGGGCCAGCTCGTGGGCGATGATCCGCTGCGCCTCCCAGGACCGGCTGAGGTGGTTGGTGCCGAACGTCGACAGGGTCTGCGACTCCAGGGGGATCTCGAGCGGGTCGTCGGTCACCACCACGGTGTAGCCGTCGAAAGGGTAGGGGCCGAAGAGGCCGGAGAAGATCTCGAGCATGCGGGGCTGGTCGGCGAACGCGGTGCGAGCGGCCGCCATCCGGACCCGGGAGGCGGCGAGCGCGCTCGGCACCGCGCCGGAGGCCGCCTGGGGCTCGAGCTCGTAGCGCCCGACCTGCAGGGTGGCGAGGTAGGTGGACATCGGCACCGGCTGCTCGTGCACCCACTCGACCCGGCGGCCGACCCGGCGCTGCTGGGTGAGGGTGCCGTTGGAGACGACCCGGTAGCCGGGGTCGGTGCGCACCGTGACCGTGTAGGTGGCCTTGTCGGACATCCGGTCGTTGCAGGGGAACCACGTGGGCGCGCCGTGCGGCTGGGCGGCCACGATCACGCCGTCGGTGAGCTCCTCCCAGCCGCTGGGGCCGTCGGGGCCGGGCATCGGGCGGGGCCGGCCGCGGTAGGCGATGGTGACACCGAGCTCGGTGCCGGCGGCGACCGGGGCCCGCAGGCGGATCCGCAGCCGCGAGGCCCGGTGGGTCCAGCGCGCGACGGACGCGCCGGTGAGGCGCAGCGAGGTGACCTGCAGGGCGTGCAGGTCGAGCACCAGCTCGGGCAGGGCCTGCATGGCGGCGAGGCGCAGGTGGGCGCGCCCCTCGAGGTGGTTGTCGGCGACCTTGTACTGCAGGTCGAGGTCGTAGTGCTCGACCTGGAACCGCACGTCGCCGTGGCCCGGCAGGTAGGGGTCGGCGCCGTTCACTCGTCCTCCGTCCAGGGTCCGACCGGGTTGCCGATCCATCTCGTCTTGTCGGGCACCGACTCGCCGCGCATCACCAGCGACACCGGGCCGACCGTGGCGTGCCGGCCGATGCGGGCGGCCGGCAGGATCACCGAGTTCGGGCCCAGTGTTCCGCCGTCGGCGATGGTGACACGATCCATCGACAGGATGCGGTCGTGGAACAGATGAGTTTGCACGACGCAGCCCCGGCCGACGGTGGCGCCGGCCCGCAGGTCGATGAGGTCGGCCTCGGGCAGCCAGTAGGTCTCGCACCAGACGCCCCGCCCGATCCGTGAGCCCATCGCCCGCAGCCACGCGTTGAGCACTGCGGTGCCGGTGGCGGCCCGCGCGAACCACGGCGCGGCGACCACCTCGACGAAGGTGTCGGCCAGCTCGTTGCGCCAGACGAACGAGCTCCACAGCGGGTGCTCGGAGGGCCGCATCCGGCCGACGAGCAACCACTTGGCGAGCACGGTGAGCGCCCCACCGAGCAGGCCCGCGGTGAGCAGCACCGGGCCGCCGAGCAGCACGGCCCACCACGGCCCGCGGTCGAGCAGGGCGGCCAGGGCTCCGGCGGCGAGCACGACGAGCAGCACGTGCAGCCACACCGGCACCACCCGGCACACCTCGACCAGGGCCCGGGCCACCTTCAGGCGGCGCGGCGGGGCGTGGGTGCGGGTCGTGTCGGTGTCGTCGTGGTCGCGCCGCAGTGGGCGCGGTGGGCTGCCCAGCCACGACGTGCCGGCCTTGGCGGTGCCGCGCTGGGGGGCTGCGGAGAGCACGGCGACCAGGGCCTTCTTCGGCACTCGGCGGCCGGGTGCGGCCATCCCGGAGTTGCCGACGAAGGCTCCCTTGCCGACCCGCACGTGCTCGACGCGCAGCCAGCCGCCGCCGAGCTCGTAGCCGCCGACGAGGGTGTCGTCGGCGAGGAAGGCGCCGGAGCCGACCCGCACGAAGGGCGGGATCATCAGCACGGTCGAGGCCTCGACGTCGGAGCCGATGTCGGCCCCCAGGGCCCGCAGCCAGGCCGGGGTGAGCCCCGAGGAGTAGAGCGGGAACAGCCAGGTGCGGGCCTCGTCGAGCACCCGCATGATCGACCACGCCTGCCACGCCTGCCGGCCGTGCACCGGGTGGTGCCCGACCGCCAGGCCCAGCGAGAGCAGCCGCACCGCGCCGAGCACCAGCCCGGCCAGCACCACCAGCCCGACCACGGTCGCGGGCAGGAGCCAGAGCGCCGCCGTGCGCACGGCATCCGCGATGTCGGTCGCGCGGGTCAGCGCGGGCGCCGCCACGGCCAGCCCGGCTACCACGGCGGCGATCGGCAGCAGCGACAGCACGACCGCGGAGGCCGCGTAGGCCGCGAGCCACCCCGGCCGGTTCGGGGGGCGGTCGTCGCCCCAGGGGCCGCGGGCGGTGCCGGAGAACAGGGCGGGGGCCCCCGACCAGGCCTCTCCGGCGGGGATGGCGCCGAAGACCGCGGAGCCGGCCGCGACCTCGGCCCCGTCGCCGACGTCGGCACCGGGCAGCAGGGTGCTGCGCGCACCGACCCTCGCGTCGGCGCCGACGCGCACCCGGCCGATGTGCAGGTGTCCGCCGTCGAGCCAGTGGCCGGCGAGGTCGACCTCGGGCTCGACCGAGCAGCCCCGGCCGAGGGCGAGCAGGCCGGTGACCGGGGGGACGCTGTGCAGGTCGACGTGCCGGTCGACCCGGCAGCCGAGCAGTCGGGCGTAGACCTTGACAAGGGGGGCCGACGAGAGGCTGGTGGAGCCGAGCTCGTCGACGAGGCGCTCGGCGAGCCAGAGGCGCAGGTGCACCGCACCACCGCGCCGGTACCGCCCGGGGCCGACGCCGCGCAGCACGACTCGGGCGGCCGCGGCCCCGAGCAGCACCCGGCCGGGCGGGCTGACGAGCAGCAGCCAGCCGAGCAGCACCCAGCCCCAGCGCACGTCGGGGAGCCAGTCGATGCCGAGGGTGCCGCGGCCCACGAGGGCGCCGAGGCCGACCCAGGTGAGCCAGCGCAGGGCGCCGATGGAGCGCAAGCCCACCGACGCCACCACCTGGGCGGCCTGGGTCTTCAGAGGCACCGGGAGCACCGCCGAGTTCTGCCGACCGGTGGGGGTGGCCATGTCGTCCAGCGCCGCCGCCAGCTCGGCCAGCCCGGGGTGGTCGTAGACGTCGGCGACGGTGACCTCCGGGAAGCGCTCGCGCAGCCGGCTCACGAGCTGGGCCGCGGTGAGGCTGCCCCCGCCGAGGTCGAAGAAGTCGTCGACCGGCCCGGACGGCGCACCACCGAGGATGGCGGTCCAGTGGCCCGCGACCCAGGCCGCGGTGCCCTCCACGCCGGGCGTCTGCTCGGATGCCGTGCCGGGCCGGGCGGGCGGTGGCCAGGGCAGGGCGTCGCGGTCGATCTTGCCGGAGGTGCGCGTCGGCAGGGTGTCGACCACGGCGAGGCGCGGGACGAGCGCGGCCGGCATCGCCCGGCGCAACCGCTCGACCGCGGCCTTGGCGTCGAAGCCCGGCTCGGTGGTGACGTAGCCGACCAGGAGGCTGTTGCCGGCCACGCTGCGACGCACCGCCGCCGCGGCGCCGCTCACCCCGGGCAGCGAGAGGAGGGCGCTGTCGACCTCGCCGAGCTCGATGCGCCGGCCCCCGACCTTGACCTGGTCGTCGGCCCGGCCGTCGAAAACCAGGCCCTCGCCGTCGAACCGCACGATGTCGCCGCTGCGGTAGGCGCGGTCCCAGCCCAGGGTGGGCATCGCGGCATACACCTGGGCGTCCTTGGCGGGGTCGAGGTAGCGGGCCAGCCCGACGCCGCCGATGATCAGCTCGCCCGGCTCGCCGTCGCGGACGCGGTTGCCGTCGGGGTCGACGACGGCGAGGTCCCAGCCGTCGAGGGGCAGCCCGATGCGCACCGGCGGCTCGCCGGTGAGCCGGGCGCCGCACGCGACGACGGTGGTCTCGGTGGGGCCGTAGGTGTTCCAGACCTCGCGGCCCGCGGTGGCCAGTCGGGCGCCGATCTCGGGCGGGCAGGCCTCACCGCCGAGGATGAGGAGGCGCACGTGGTCCAGCGCCGCCGCCGGCCAGAGCGCGACCAGGGTGGGCACGGTGGAGACGATGGTGATGTCGTTGGCCCGCAGCCACGGGCCGAGGTCCATGCCCGACTTGACGAGGGATCGCGGGGCCGGGATGAGGCAGGCGCCGTAGCGCCAGGCGAGCCACATCTCCTCGCAGCTGGCGTCGAAGGCCACGCTCAGGCCGGCCATGACCCGGTCGCCCGGGCGAATCGGCCTGTCCTGCAGGAACATCCGCACCTCGGCGTCGACGAAGGCGGCCGCACTGCGGTGGCTCACCGCCACCCCCTTGGGGGTGCCGGTCGAGCCGGAGGTGAAGATGATCCAGGCGTCGTCGGTGAGGTCGGGGTCCTCCTCCGGTGCCGACTCGGCGGCATCCTCGGTCGACAGGATGACGAGGTCGGCGGTGACCACCGCGGCCACCCCGGCCTCGTTGAACACCAGGCTCGCCCGCTCGTCGGGGTCGTCGTGGTCGACCGGCACGTAGGCGGCACCGGCGAGGAGGATGCCGACGATCGCGACGTAGAGGTCGGTGGTGCCGCTGGGGATGCGCACGCCCACCCGGTCGCCGCGGCCCACCCCCTCGTCGCGCAGGGCGGTGGCGACGTCCCCCGCTTCCGCGAGCAGCTCGTCGTAGGTGAGCACCTCGCGGCCGTTGTCGATGGCCGGGGAGTCGGGGTGGTCGTCGGCCGTGGCACGCAGCACGTCGACGAGGGTGCGCGGCGACGGGGCGCGGTCGGCGCGAAGCAGTGAGTCGGTGCCCGGCCCGGAGGACTGCGCGAGGCTCATGGTGGCGGGCCGCTGGTCCGTGGCGTCAGGCCGTCCAGCGCAGCAGACCCCGGCGGCCGGCGTGCACGAGCCCGACGAGGATGACGCCGACGAAGACGACCACCTCGACGAGCGACGCGACGCCGAGCTGGGGGTCGCGCAGCACCAGTGCCCACGGGAAGAGGTAGACCGCGTCGACCGCGAACACCACGTAGAGGAAGGCGAACGAGATGTAGCGGATCTGGCTCTGCGCCCAGCCGAACCCCACGGGGTCGACACCCGACTCGTAGGTGCGCAGGCCCTTCTCGGTGACCGCGCGCGGGGCGACCAGGCGGCGGGCGATCATCGCCGCGGTGACCAGCAGGATGCCGGCCAGCACCACCGCTGCTGCCGCTGCGTAACCCTCCATGCCGGTCAGCGTAGCCACATCGGCGTGCCGGCGTCCGCGCTCGGGTGTGCGGCGCCCATGTCGTGTCGTCCGGCCATCTCGACCGGACGAGGGGTCATGACAGGCCGGGATCGTCGACTCCCGCGGGCGGTTCATGACCTCTCGACCGGCCAGCGAGACAGCGGGCTGACCCTGCTGGACATATGGCGTACTTCTCGTGGACATCCGTGGACACCGGCGGTGCTGGACGTACGATGGGAAACGCTGCGCCCGCGGCACACCCTCAGGCACAGCAGCCATCGTTCTTTCGCCGACATCCAGGGTGAACCGTGAGTAGCAATACCGTCCACGCGCTCGACCATGTGGTGATCCGTTTCGCCGGCGACTCGGGCGACGGGATGCAGCTGACCGGAGACCGCTTCACCAGCGACACGGCGGCGATGGGCAACGACCTGTCGACCCTGCCCAACTTCCCGGCCGAGATCCGCGCCCCCCAGGGCACCCTGCCGGGGGTCTCCAGCTTCCAGGTGCACTTCGCCGACCACGACGTGCTCACCCCGGGCGACGCCCCCGACGTGCTCGTGGCGATGAACCCCGCGGCGCTGATGGCCAACCTGGGCGACGTCCCCCGCGGCGCCACGATCATCGTCAACACCGACGAGTTCACCACCCGCAACCTGGCCAAGGTCGGCTACACGACCAGCCCGGTCGACGACGGCGCCCTCGACTCCTTCCACGTGCACCCGGTGGCCCTCACGAGCATCACCGTCGAGGCCCTGGGCGACTTCCCCGGCCTCACCCGCAAGGAGAAGGAGCGGGCGAAGAACATGTTCGCCCTGGGCCTGCTGTCGTGGATGTACACCCGCCCCACCACCGGCACCGAAAACTTCCTCACCCGCAAGTTCGGCGCCCGGCCCGACATCCTCGCGGCCAACCTGGCCGCCCTGCGCGCCGGCTGGAACTACGGCGAGACCACTGAAGACTTCGCCTCCTCCTACCTCGTCGCCCCCGCAAAGATGCCGGCCGGCACCTACCGCAACATCACCGGCAACACCGCGCTCGCCCTGGGCCTGGCCGCCGCGGCCCACCGGGCCGGCCTCCCCCTGGTGCTGGGGTCCTACCCCATCACCCCGGCGTCCGACATCCTGCACTCGCTCGCCGCGCTCAAGCGGCACGACGTCACCACGCTGCAGGCCGAGGACGAGATCGCCGGCATCGGCATCGCCATCGGCGCCAGCTTCGGTGGTGCCATCGGGGTCACCACCACCTCCGGCCCGGGCGTCGCCCTGAAGTCCGAGGCGATCGGCCTCGCCGTCTCGCTCGAGCTGCCGCTGGTCATCGTCGACGTGCAGCGCGGCGGCCCCTCCACCGGGCTGCCCACCAAGACCGAGCAGGCCGACCTGTTGCAGGCGATGTTCGGCCGCAACGGCGAGTCGCCGGTGCCGATCGTGGCCCCGCAGACGCCCGCCGACTGCTTCCGCGCCGCCATGGATGCCGTGCGCATCGCCACGACCTACCGCACCCCCGTGTTCCTGCTCTCCGACGGCTACCTCGCCAACGGGTCCGAGCCGTGGGCCGTGCCGTCCGTGGAGTCACTCCCCGACCTGCACGTCGAGTTCGCGAGCGCCCCCAACGACACCGATGCCAAGGGCGAGCCCGTCTTCCACCCGTTCCTGCGCGACGAGGAGACCCTGGCCCGGCCGTGGGCCATCCCCGGCACGCCCGGCCTCATGCACCGCATCGGCGGCATCGAGAAGGCCGACGTCACGGGCAACATCAGCTACGACCCCGACAACCACGACAAGATGACCCGCCTGCGCCAGGCCAAGGTCGACGGCATCGTCGTGCCCGACCTCGAGATCGACGACCCGAGCGGCGACGCCCGCATCCTGGTCCTGGGCTGGGGCTCCACCTACGGCCCGATCGCGGCCGCGACCCGGGTGGTCCGCAACGCCGGCCAGAAGGTGGCCCGCGCCCACCTCACCACCGTCAACCCGTTCCCCAGCAACCTGGGCAAGCTGCTGCACGACTACGACCGGGTGGTCGTGCCCGAGATGAACCTCGGCCAGCTGTCGATGCTGCTGCGAGCGCAGTTCCTCGTCGACGTCCGCTCGCACACGTCCGTGCGGGGCCTGCCGTTCTCCACCGTCGAGCTCGCCGACGTCATCTCCACGACCCTCGAGGAGCTCTCGTGACCGCCACCGACCTGGGGATGCCGGTCAGCGGCCTGCGCTCCATCCCGCGCCTTCCCGACGACGCCGGCAAGCAGACCAAGCGCGACTTCACCTCCGACCAGGAGGTGCGCTGGTGCCCGGGCTGCGGCGACTACGTCATCCTCGCCGCGGTGCAGTCCTTCCTGCCCGAGCTCGGCCTCAAGCGCGAGAACATCGTCTTCGTCTCCGGCATCGGCTGCTCGAGCCGATTCCCCTACTACCTCGACACCTACGGCATGCACTCGATCCACGGCCGGGCGCCGGCGATCGCGACCGGGCTGGCCACCAGCCGGCCCGACCTGTCGGTGTGGGTCGTCACCGGTGACGGCGACGCGCTGTCCATCGGCGGCAACCACCTGATCCATGCGCTGCGCCGCAACGTCAACATGACGATCCTGTTGTTCAACAACCAGATCTACGGCCTCACCAAGGGCCAGTACTCCCCCACCAGCCGGCTCGGGCAGGTCACCAAGTCCTCCCCCGTCGGGTCGGTCGACACGCCGTTCAACCCGGTCTCGCTGGCCCTGGGCGCCGAGGCGACGTTCGTCGCGCGGGCGATGGAGAGCGACCGGGCCGAGCTCACCGGCATCCTCAAGGCGGCGGCCGAGCACCGGGGCACCGCGCTGGTCGAGATCTACCAGAACTGCCCGATCTTCAACGACGGCGCCTTCGAGGTGCTCAAGGACCGCAGCCAGCAGGAGGCCCGCATCGTGCGGCTCCGCACCGGCGAGGCGGTCAGCGTCGGCCCCGAGGGCGACCGAAAGCTGCTGGTGCGCAAGGGGTCGGGCACGATGAAGTTCATCGGCGAGGCCGAGGCCGCCACCGGTGAGGCGGGTGCCGTGGTGGTGCACGACCCCACCCTCGACGACCCGTCGCAGGCCTTCCAGCTCTCGCGCCTCGACACCCCCGAGATGTCGCACGTGCCGATGGGTATCTTCCGCCAGGTCGAGCGGCCGAGCTACGACGACCTTGTCCGCGACCAGGTGCAGGCCGCCGTCGACAGCGCAGGCGGCCCCGCCACCGACGACGACCTCGCCGACCTGCTGCGCGGGCGCGACACCTGGACGGTGGAGTGACCGCACCGCTCCCACCGGCGGTCGAGGGGGACGACGCACCCGGCGCGAACGACGCGGACGAGCTCCGCAAGGGCACGATCTACGGGTTCCTCGCCTACGGCATCTGGGGTCTGTTCCCGCTGTACTTCGCGGCGCTCAAGCCGTCCGGCGCCTTCGAGATCCTGGGCCACCGCATCCTGTGGACCCTCGCCGTGTGCGCCCTCGTGCTGCTCGTGCGGCGCGACCTCGGCTGGATCCGGCCGTTCGTGGCGCGCCCGAGGCTGGTCGGGGGCATCACCATCGCCGCCCTGCTCATCGCCACCAACTGGACCATCTACGTGCTGGCCGTGATCACCGGCCGCACCTACGAGGCCGCGCTGGGCTACTTCCTCAACCCGATCGTCACCGTGGCGCTCGGCGTCGTCGTGCTCGGCGAGCGGCTCCGGCCGCTGCAGTGGGCCGCGGTCGCCATCGGCGCGCTGGCCTCGGTCTACCTCGCCGTGGCCGGCGGGGTGCTGCCCTGGATCGCCCTCAGCCTGGCCTTCTCGTTCGGGCTCTACGGGCTCACCAAGAAGAAGGTCGGCGCGAGCCTGGAGGCGATGCACTCGCTGGCGGCGGAGACCACCGTGCTGGCGCCGGTCGCGGTGGTGGTGCTCGGCATCCTCGTGGCGCGGGGTGAGACCACCTTCCTCGACCACGGCACCGGGCACACCTCGCTGCTCGTGCTCGCCGGCGTGGTCACGGCGGTGCCGCTGCTGCTCTTCGCCGCCGCCGCGCGGCGGCTGCCGCTGGTGACGGTGGGCCTGATCCAGTTCGTCACCCCGGTGCTGCAGCTGATGGTCGGTGTGCTCGTCCTCGGCGAGCACGTCAGCGCCCGGTTGTGGGTCGGGTTCGGCATCGTCTGGCTGGCCTTGGTGCTGCTCACCATCGACTCGGTGCACACGGCCAACAGCTCGCGCACGCAACGGCGCCGGATCGCCCGCGGCGAGGGCCCGGACGGCTCGGCGGCCCCCGAGCCCTGCCCCTAGGCGCCGCGCTCGGGCAGCTCGTCGGTGAGCAGCTTGTCGAGCTGGTCGATGGTCGCCTGCTGCTCGGCGAGGAGCAGGCGCAGGTGCGCCACCCGCTCGCGGGTCTTGAGCACCTCAACCTCCTCTTTCGGGGGCTTGGGTGCGAGGAACAGGTTCGCCAGGTAGCCGGTGAACGTGCCGAAGATGCCCACGCCGATGACGATGATCACTGCGCCGAGGATGCGGCCCTGGGTCGTCACCGGGAACTGGTCGCCGTAGCCGACGGTCGAGATCGTCACCACGACGTACCAGATCGAGTCGGAGGCTGTGGTGATGTTGGCGCCCGCGGCGGACTCCTCCAGCGCCAGCATCCACAGGCTGCCGAACTCGAGCACCAGGATGCCCATGAGCAGCAGGCTGAGCAGCGCGCTCCCCGCCCGGTTGCGCAGCAGCCGGTTCCCGATGACGTGGGTGCCGTTCTGCCGGAGCAGCTGGGACACCCTGACGAGGCGGAACACGCGTAGGACCTTCAGCTGCGGCACCGGCAGGCTCGCGAGCAGGTCGGCCCAGCCGAACTGCCTGAAGAGGTAGCCGGTGCGCGAGGGCGCCGTCGCCAGGCGGTAGAGGAAGTCGGCGAACAGGATGAGGGTCAGCAGGACGTTCATCACGACCAGGACGGTGTCGAGGCTCTTGTCGCGGACGACGTACATCAGCACCAGGTTGAGGATCGAGAGCACGGAGACCGCGGCCACGAAGAGCTCGTAGCCGATGTCCTTGAGCTCGTGCCGTTCCTTCGGGGGCCTGGCGGACCTGCGCGAGAGGCGGCTGCTCATGGGCTCATGCTCGCCCCCACCGGCCAGCCGTGCCTCACCCCGCGCGGGTGGACGGCACCGGCTCGAGCACCACGACGGCGGTGCCTCCTGGCCGGCGGGTCGCGTAGGCGTCGAGGTTGGCGTCGACCTCGCTCCAGCGGGCCCAGAGCCGGGTCAGTTCCGCGCCCTCGGCGGCACGGCCGGTGACCCGCAGGCGGGCGCCGTCGAGCTCGGCCTCGGCCTCCGGATGCGCCTGCAGGTTGAGCCACCAGGCGGGCTCGGCAGGGTCCCAGCCGTTCATGGCCAGGGTGACGAGGTTCGGGCCGTCCTCGAGGTAGCCCAGGATGACGTGCCGCGGCTGCCCGGTGCGCCGCCCGGTGGTGGTCAACCGCAGGGTGCCCCACCGCTTCGCCGGGCGCCACAGGCCGAGCCGGCCTCCGGTGACGCGGAACAGGGCCCGGTGCAGCTGCCAGAACAGCCGGATGAACCAGCGCGGCGGCAGTCGGGGTGGGCCTTCGAGGTCGGTGGGCACGGCACTTCCTCTCTCCCTCGCCATCCTCCTCCTGGCGGGCCCTGGCGCGCACCGCATCCGGTCCCGGGGCGGTTCAGCACCTCGGACCCGGTGTGGCAGCGGTTCGGGTCGGCCCGGGTGTCTTGGGCTCCCGTACCGTGGTGGCGCAGGACGCTGTCGCCGCGGCGGGGTCCGGGAAAGGGACGTCATGCTGAGCCGGCTGGCCAGGTTCGTGCTGTGGGCCACCCGGTGGACCGCCGTCGGCGAGGTGCCTCGCAGCGGCATCCTCGTGGGGGCGCCGCACACCTCGAACTGGGACTTCGTGATGATGCTGCTGATCATGTGGCGCGGCGGGGTCGCTCCCCGCGTGCTCATCAAGAAGGAGCTCTTCCGCGGGCCGCTCAGCTGGCTGCTCCCCCGGCTCGGCGGCATCCCGCTCGACCGGGCCAACCCCGGCAGCGTGATGCGTGACCTCGTGCGCGAGGCCAGAGGCGGCGAGCCGTTCCTGCTGATCCTGGCCGCCGAGGGCACCCGCACGAAGGGCGACTACTGGAAGTCGGGCTTCTGGCGGATCTCGCGCACGACCAAGCTGCCGATCTCGCTGGCCTTCATCGACGGCCCGTCACGCACCTCGGGGTTCGGGCCTACGTTCAGCGCCACTAGCGACGTGGTCGCCGACATGGACCTCGTGCGCGCCTTCTACGCCGACAAGCGCGGCGTCCACCCCGAGCGGCGCACCGAGCCGCGGCTGCGCGAGGAGCTCACCGCCGACGGTGGCGAGTCCGCCTCCGCCTGAGGGCGATTGGTCACCAACGGTTCTGTACGTCCTCGGCCCACCCGAGGATGCCGTCGACGGCCACCCGCTCGCCCGCGTCGTCGCTCATCCACCCGGCCCAGTGCCCGAAGCACTGGTCGGCGCGCTGGGCCAGCACGCCGAGGTTGGTCGACGACGCGTGGTCCCAGAACGGCGTGAAGGTGAGGTCGGCGAGCCCGCCGTGCACCCGCCACGGCGCCAGCCAGTCGGCCGGGTCGTAGTCCCACGCGAGCTCCTCGCTCACCTTGTGCACCCGCCCGTCGACGACCAGGGCGTTCTCGGTGGACCCGGTGCCGTCGGTCCACCGGCCGCCGACCTGCACGCCGATCACCCGGCCGTCGACCACGCCCGACCCGGCACCCCAGTTCCAGTGCATCGAGTAGGGCCAGCGTCCGCGCCCGTGGTCGAGCACCGCCCACGACTCGCCGGCGGGCACGGCGTGCTCGATGCCGTCGACCCACAGACGCCCCGCCGCCGGCCGTGCGACGTCCTTGACGGTGTACTGGAACAGCCGCGGCGACCACGGCACCACCACGCCCATGGCCTCGTGCCCCGGCGGCCGCGTGGCGACCACCTCGAGCCGCAGCCGCGGTGCGCTCACCTCGAGCCGCGTGCCGTCGCGCACCGGCTCGATGTCGATGCGGAGGTGCGCGGTGCGCGCCCGGGCGGGGCCGGCATCCAACCGTGGTGGCAACGTTGCGCCACGCGCCAGCGGATCGATGGCGTCGGCGCTGACCGTCTCGCCGCTGCGCCGGTCGTGCACCCAGATCGCATGCACCCCGGCGTAGTCGAGCGACGACACGGTCACCCCGACCAGGTGGGTCGGTGTCGTGACGGCCCAGTACTCCCAGCGCTTGTTGCGGCCCCAGCCGTACCGGCCGGCGCCGATCCGGCTGGTGTCGTGCAGCGGATGCCGGGTCCACCCGACCGCGGCCGGGTTCAGCCGGCCGTCGGGCCGGCACAGTGCCACCTCTGCGGTGATCTCGCGCTCCGGGACGAGCACCTGGTCACCCGTCCAGCAGGTGGGCGACGTGCTCGTTGGTGAACCGGTGGCCGGGGTCGAGCCGCTCGCGCACGGCCCGGAAGTCGTCGAATCGCGGGTAGAGCTCGCGCAGCCGTGGCGCGCCCAGCGAGTGCACCTTGCCCCAGTGCGGCCGGCCCGCGTGCTCGGCCACGATCGCCTCGAAGGCGGCGAACAGTGGGCGCGGGTCCATCCGGTGGTACTGGTGCACCGCGACGTAGGCATTGTCCCGCTCGTACGCCGTCGACAGCCACACGTCGTCGGCGGCGATGAAGCGTACCTCCACCGGGAACGGGACGGCCGCGTCGGTGCGCGCGAACCAGGCGCGCAGCTCGGTGAGCACGGCCTCCACCGCGTGCCGCGGCACGGCGTACTCGCTCTCGACGAACCGCACGTCGCGCGAGGAGCAGAACACCTTCCACGAGTCGTCGGCGAACTCGCGCGAGCCCAGCAGCCGCGAGCTGAGCCGGTTGATCGTGGGCACCAGCGTGGGTCGGGCGGCGGCCAGCCGGTTCACGCCCTCGAACAGCCGGTTGGCCAGCAGGTCGTCCTCCAGCCGCGAGCGCCACGCGGCCAGCGCCGGCGGGCCCTCGCCAGGCCCGACGACGTCGTTGCGCTTGGTGAGCACCCGGTCGGAGTGCGGGAACCAGAGCAGGTCGAGGTGGTCGGTGCCGTCGGCCTCGGCCTGGATGACGGGCAGCAGCTCGGTCAGCGACGCGGCCGCCTCCTTGGCGTGCAGCCGGTAGGCCGGCACGCACTGCAGCTCGACCTCGGTGACCACGCCCAGGGCGCCGAGCCCGATGCGGGCCGCGTCGAAGACGTCCGGCTCCACCTCGGCGGAGCACTCGATGGTCGACCCGTCGGCCAGCACGAGGGTGAGGCCGCTGACCGCCGCGGCGATGCCCTGGCGGCGGGTGCCGGTGCCATGCGTGCCGGTGGCGATCGCGCCGCTGATCGTCTGTTGGTCGATGTCACCCAGGTTGGGCAGGGCCAGCCCGAGGGCCTGCAGCGCCGGATTCAGCACGTGCAGCGGGGTGCCGGCGAGCACGCGCACCCGGCGGGTGGCCCGGTCGAACCCCAGCACACCGCTCAGCCGGTCGACGTGCAGGAGCAGCCCGTCGGTCGCGACCAGTGGGGTGAACGAGTGACCGGACCCGGACACCCGCACGGGCAGGCCGCTGGCGGCCGCCCGCCGCACGGCATCCACCACCCCCTCGCGCGTGCCGACGTGCTGCACCTGCGAGGGGGTCGCCCGCACGTTGCCACCCCAGTTGCGCCACTCGCTCACCCGAAGTTCCTTCCTTCGCCGCGGTAGGACGGGACCGTCTCCACCAGCTCGTCCCCGCGCACGAGGTGCACCGTGTCGAACCGCTCGAGCAGCTCGCCGGCCTTGGCACCCCGCAGCCACACCCGGTCCCCGATCCTTACCCCGTCGGCCGCGGCGCCGCGCAGCGGGGTCTGCACCTCACCGGTGCCCTCGGTGCGCACCAGCGACAGCCCGCGACCCACCGGCGAGGGCACCCGCGACCACCCGGGCTCCCCGCTCGCGACGTAGCCGCCACCGAAAGCCGTGACGTAACCCGGCCCCGGCCGGCGCACGACCGGCAGGGCGAACGCCATCGCCGGCCGCGGGGTGAAGTCGTCGTAGCCGTCGAACAGGGTGGGCGCGTAGAGGCCGGAGCCCGCGGCCAGCTCGGTGACGACCCGGTCGCCGCCGAAGCGGTGCAGGCTGCCGGTGCCGCCCCCGTTGACGAAGCGCAGGTCCACCTCGGCACGCAGCGCCGCCACGACAGCCGCCCGGCGCTCGCCCAGCTCACGCACCGAGCGCCGCTTCATCGTGCGCACGTGCGGCCCGGCATCCGGCAGACCGGCGACCTGCGCGTCGTAGAACATCACCCCCCGCACGTCCAGGCCAACCCCCAGTGCCGCACGCACGACGGCCAGCGCCTGCTCCGGCCCGCGGGTCGGCGAGCGGCGCGCCCCGAGGTGCACCCGTCCCACCCGCAGGGAGGCGTCGCAGTCGAGCGCCACCCCCAGGCCGGCCACGTCGGTGCCGAGGGTGTCGCGCAGCCAGCGCACGTGCTCGACCGAGTCGACCGCCACCGTCACCTCGCAGCGCAGCAGGTCGTCGGTCGCGACCGCCCGCAGCGCCGGCTCGTCGACGCTGGGGTAGGCCACGAAGACGTCGCGCACCCCGCCCCCGACCAGCCAGGCCGCCTCGGGCACGGCATACGCCATCACGCCGGCGAAGCCCGGCCGGTGCAGCACCCGGTCGAGCAGGGTGCGGCAGCGCACCGACTTCGAGGCGACCCGCACCGGGAGCCCACCGGCCCTCGCCACGAGGTCGTCGGCGTTGGCCTCGAAGGCGTCGAGGTCGAGCACCACCAGCGGAGCCGGCAGCCCTGCCGTCGCTCTCGCCCAGTGGTCCGTGACCGTCACGGTGCCGACCCTAGTGCGATGCTGGCTCGGTGACCCAGGACCACGGGACATTCGTCGGTGACCCGCCCCGCACGCGGTGGCACCGGGCCTGGGTCGTCGCCGCTGTGACACTGGGCGCGCTGGTCGCCGCCGCGGCCTTCCGCAGCTCCACCGGCGTGCTGCTCGAGCCGATCGAGGCCGAGTTCGGCTGGTCGCGGGCGGTCACCTCCGGGGCGGTCAGCCTCAACCTAGTGCTCTACGGCCTCATCGCGCCGTTCGCTGCGGCCTTCATGGAGCGCTTCGGTGTGCGGCGAACCGTCGCCACCGCGCTGGTCGTGGTGGGGGTGGCCAGCGGGCTCACCACGGTGATGACCCGGCCGTGGCAGCTGTGGCTGCTGTGGGGGGTGTTCATCGGGGTCGGCACCGGCGCGATGGCCCTGGTGTTCGGCGCCATCGTCGCCAACCGGTGGTTCCACACCCAGCGCGGGCTGGTCACCGGCATCTTCTCGGCCGCCAGCGCCACCGGCCAGCTGCTCTTCCTCCCGCTCATCGCCCGCACCGCCGTCAACGACGGGTGGCGGGCCGCGGCCGGCATCGTCGCGGGCCTGGCCCTGCTCATGGCGGTGCTCGTCGTCGCCTTCCTGCGCGACCGCCCGTCCGACCACGGGCTGCTTCCCTACGGCATGGAGCCGGGCAGCGTCGTGGTGGAGGCCGAGCGTACCGGCGCCTCCCCGGGTCGGGTGGCGATCGGGGTGCTGCGCAAGGCTTCTCGCCGTTGGGTGTTCTGGGCGCTGGTGCTGACCTTCTGGGTGTGCGGGTGGTCGACCAACGGCATCATCCAGACCCACTTCGTGCCCGCCGCCCACGACCACGGGATGCCGTCGACCACCGCCGCCGGGCTGCTGGCGGTCGTCGGCATCTTCGACATCATCGGCACGGTCGGCTCCGGGTGGCTCACCGACCGGGTCGACCCCCGTCTGCTGCTGGTCGCCTACTACGGCGGGCGGGCCCTGTCGCTGCTCGCGCTGGATGCCGTGCTCGCCCCCGGCATCGCGCCCGGCATGTGGGTCTTCATCGTGTTCTACGGGCTCGACTGGGTCGCGACGGTGCCGCCCACGGTGGCCCTGTGCCGCATCCACTTCGGGCTGGCCGACTCTGGTGTGGTGTTCGGCTGGGTGTTCGCCTCGCACATGGTCGGCGCCGGGGTCGGAGCCAGCGTCGCCGGGTGGGTGCGCACCAGCCAGGGCGACTACCACTGGGCCTGGGTCGTGGCCGCCGCCCTGTGCTTCGCCTCGGTGGCCATCACCTTGTCGATCCCGAAGGACCGCGACGCGGCGACGGTGACGGAGACGAAGGCGCCGGCCGGCTCCTCGTCCACCGTCCCTGAAGCGACCAATAGGTCACACGGAGGACAGGACCACCGTCCCTGACGTGACCTATTGGTCGATCTTGTCCCACGCCCGCTGGGGCAACTTTGACCTATTGGTCGATTGTGTCCCGAGGCTTGGCGCCCCTTCCGAGGAAAGTCAGCCGACGCGGGTCACGACGCCGGTCGCCAAGGCGTACAGGGCGTCCTTGGCGTCGCTGTCGGGCAGCGAGGTGAGCACGTCCTGCGCCTGGCGGGCCACGGCATACGTGTGCTCGCGGGCGAGGTGCATGGCCCGGTGCCCACGCAGCAGGCCCAGCGCCTCGGCGAGGCGTGCGTCGTCCTCGAGGTCGCCGGTGAGCAGCGTGCGCAGCCGGTCGTCAGCGGGGTCGCCGGAGGTGAGCACGTGGATGACGGGCAGCGTGCGCTTGCCCTCGCGCAGGTCGGTGCCCGGGGTCTTGCCGGTCTCGTCGGCCTCGGACTCGATGTCGATGAGGTCGTCGGCGAGCTGGAAGGCGACGCCGAGCAGCTCGCCGAACTCGCGCATCGTCTCGATCGTGGCGTCGTCGCAGCCGCCGAACATCGCGCCGTAGCGCGCGGCCGTGGCGATGAGCACCCCGGTCTTGTCGGCGAGCACGCCGAGGTAGTAGTCGACCGGGTCGGTGCCGGGCGGGCAGGGGCGGTCGTCGCGGATCTGGCCCGAGCACAGCCGCACGAACGTCTGGGCCTGGATCTTGACGGCCTGCGGGCCGAGGTCGGCCACGATGTCGGACGCCGTGCCGAACAGCAGGTCGCCGACCAGGATGGCCGTGGAGTTGCCGTAGGCGGCGTTGGCGCTCGAGGCACCGCGCCGAACCTGCGCCTCGTCCATCACGTCGTCGTGGTAGAGCGAGGCGAGGTGGGTCAGCTCGACGCCCGTCGCGGCGGCCACGACGCGCTCATCGATGCCGTCGCCGAGCTCGGCCGCGAGCAGCGTGAGCAGCGGGCGGAACCGCTTGCCGCCCGCTGCCGCGAGGTGCGAGCCGGCCTGGGCGATGAACGGGTCGTCGGAGTCGACCCGGGCCGCGATGAGCGCATTGACGGCGGCGAGCCCGTCGGCGAGCCGCACCCGCAGCCGCTGCGAGGCGCCGGGCAGCTCGAGCACCGAGGGGGTGCCGCGCTGGACCGGGTCCGCCGTCACCGGGGTCACAACAGGAACTGCGAGGCGTTGCTCGCGATCTCGAGCAGGAAGCTGGGCACGATGCCCAGCACCACGGTGGCGGCGACGCCCGCCGTGATCGCCACGGTCGACCCGATCGACGGGGTCAGCACCACGACGACCTCGTCGTCAGCGGACGCCTCGGTGAAGTACATGAGCACGATCAGCCGCACGTAGACGAACGCCGTGATGGCCGACGCGAGCACCGCGATGAGCACGAGCAGCGCGCCACCCGCACCGGAGGCGAGCGCGGGCGCGAACGCGGCGTACTTGGCGGTGAAGCCCGATGTGAGCGGGATGCCGGCGAAGGCGAGCAGCAGGAAGGAGAAGGTCGCCGCGAACACCGGGTGGTTGCGGCCCAGGCCCGCCCACTGCGACAGGTGCGAGGCCTCCGAGCCACCCTGGCGCACCATGGCGACCAGGCCGAACGCGGCGACCGTGGCGAAGCCGTAAGCCACCAGGTAGAACATCACGCCACCGATCGCGGCCTGCGAGAACGCGAGCACGCCGACGAGGATGAAGCCGGCGTGGGCGATCGAGGAGTAGGCGAGCAGGCGCTTGACGTCGGTCTGGGTGACCGAGAACACCGCGCCCACGACCATGGTGAGCACAGCGATGGCGTAGATGCCGCCCTGCCAGTCCCAGCGGCTGGCGCCGACTCCGACGAACGCCACCCGCAGGATCACGCCGAACGCCGCGAGCTTGGTGCAGGCGGCCATGAAGCCGGTGACCGGGGTGGGGGCGCCCTGGTAGGCGTCGGGGGTCCACGAGTGGAACGGCACGGCGCCGACCTTGAAGAGCAGGCCGACGAGCAGGAGGACCACCCCGGGGATGAGCAGCCCGTCGAGGTCGCCGGACGCCGTCGAGATGGCCGTGGAGATGGCCCGCAGGTCCGAGGAGCCCGCGTAGCCGAAGAGCAGGGCGGAGCCGAAGAGGAAGAACGCGCTGGAGAAGCCACCGAGCAGGAAGTACTTCAGCGCGGCCTCCTGCGACAGGAGGCGGCGGCGGCGGGCCAGGCCGGTCATCACGTAGAGCGGCAGGGACAGCACCTCGAGGCCGACGAACATCGTGATCAGGTCGTTGGCGGTGAGGAAGACCATCATCCCGAGGACGGCGAACAGGGTGAGCGGGAAGACCTCCGAGGTGGCGTAGCCCGCCCGGGTGGCGATGTCCTCCTGGTTCGAGCCCGGCGTGGAGGCGCCCATCGGGGTGAACGCGTCGCCGCCGACACCGCCGAACCGCTCGCCCATGATGAGCACACTGATCACGGCCAGCAGCAACAGGGCGCCCATGAGGAAGACCGAGACGCCGTCGATGACGACCGAGCCGCCCAGGGTGACGGTCTGGTTGTCGCGCGACCAGACCAGCAGCGCCGCGAAGGCGCCGAGCAGCACCAGCGTGGTCAGCCACACCTGGATGCCGTGCCGGGCGCGCCGGGGCGCGAACGCCTCGACGAGCACCCCGACGAGGGCGCCCAGCACCACGACGAGCATCGGGGCGATGGCGGCGTAGTCGACGTCGACGGACTGGAACTCGGCGGCGGACACGGCGGCGGTCACTTGGCGCTCCCGGAGGCGTTGGTCGGCGTGGGGTCGGTGACGCCGACATACGTCAGCGTGCGGTCGACGGCCGGGTTGAGGATGTCGAGCACGGGCTTGGGGAAGAACCCGAGCAGGATGAACGCCGCGATGATCGGCACCACCACGACCTTCTCGCGGATCGACAGGTCTCGTGGGGCCTCGCCGTCGGCGAAGCTCGGCTTCGGCCCGGTCATGGTGCGCTGGTACATGAGCAGGATGTAAAGCGCGGCCAGCACGGTGCCGAGGGTCGCGATGACGGCGGCGGCCTCGTAGCGCATGAAGGTGCCCTGCAGCACGAGGAACTCCGACACGAAGGAGGACAGGCCCGGCAGGGCCAGGCTGGAGAGCCCGACCACGAGGAAGGACCCGGCGAGCACCGGGGTGACCCGCTGCCAGCCGCCGTAGTCGGGGATCCGCTTGGAGCCGCGACGGGCCACGAGGAACCCGGCCAGCAGGAACAGCCCGGCGGTCGAGAAGCCGTGGTTGATCATGTAGAGGGTCGAGCCGGCGCCACCGACGCTGGTCAGCGCGAAGATGCCGAGCACGATGAGGCCGAAGTGGCTGATCGACGTGAACGCGATGAGCCGCATCATGTCGGTCTGGCCGATCGCCAGCAGGGCGCCGTAGATGATCGAGATGACGGCCAGCGTGATGACCACCGGCGTGGCCCACTGCGAGGCCTCCGGGAACAGCTGGAGGCAGAACCGGATCATCCCGTAGGTGCCGACCTTGTCGAGGATGCCGACCAGCAGCACCGCGGTCGCGGGACGTGCCTCGGTGGCGGCATCGGGCAGCCAGGTGTGCACCGGCCACATCGGCGCCTTGACGGCGAACGCGATGAAGAACCCGACGAACATCCAGCGCAGCGCCGTCGTCGACGCGTCGAGGTTGCCGGTGAGGCTGGAGATCAGGAAGCCGTCCTGGCCGCCGGGGCCGGCGATGTAGACACCGATGACGGCGACGAGCATGACCAGCCCGCCCGCGAGCGAGAACAGCAGGAACTTGACCGCGGCGTACTGCCGCCGCGGGCCACCGAACAGGCCGATCAGGAAGTAGACCGGGATCAGCATCGCCTCGAAGAAGACGTAGAACAAGAACACGTCGGTGGCGGCGAAGACTCCGACGATGAACGCCTCGAGCACCAGCATCAGCGCGAAGTAGCGCTTGTTGCGCACCGCGAGGGCGTGCGCGGCATCCGCGGCCTCGTCGTCGCTGAGCGACTCGTCGACGACGGGGGTGAGGTCGTTCCATGCGGCGAGCAGGCAGACCGGCACGAGGATGGCGGCCATCACGATGAGCGACAGCGCGATGCCGTCGACGCCCAGGGCGTAGGAGACCCCGAACTGGGGGATCCACGAGTGCACCTCGGAGAGCTGGAACTGCTCGCTGGACCCGGCGTCGAACCCCACCCACGCGAGCACGGCCAGGGCCAGCGTGACCAGCGAGAAGCCGAGGGCCACCGGCTTCGCCTGGCGCGCGGCGTTGCCGGGCAGCGCAGCGACGACGACGGCGCCGAGCAGCGGCACCACCATCATCAGGGTGAGCAGGGGCAGGGAGTTCACTGGATCACCCACAGAGCGCCGAGGATGGTGACGACACCGGTGAGCATCGTCAGGGCATACGACCGGGCGTAGCCGGTCTGGAGGTGGCGCAGCCTCGAGGACAACCCGCCGACCAGGGCCGCCAGGCCGCCGACCGCTCCGTCGACCCCGCGCGCGTCGGCGAACACCAGCCCGCGGGTCAGGTGGATGCCGGGCCGCATGAACAGGCCCTCGTTGACGGCGTCCTGGTAGAGGTCGACCCGGGCGGCCTGGGTGATCG
>JBBQNZ010000047.1:0-26410 GCA_038330415.1 Actinomycetales bacterium
GTCCTCTCGCTCGTCCTTGCGATGGCCATGAAGGACGACCGGCTGGTGCGCAACCCGGCCGCGGGCGTGTCCCTCCCCCGTGTCAACGCGGCCGAGCGCATGTACCTGTCTCACCAACAGGTCCACCAGCTTGCTGACGCACGCGGGTCACACCGGCTCGTCGTGCTCTTTCTGGCCCACACGGGTGTGCGATTCGGCGAGATGGCAGCGCTGCGTGTCTGTCGCCTCGATCTGATGCGTCGGCGGGCGATCATCGCCGAATCGGTGACGCTGGTGCGCGGCCTACAGACGTGGGGAACACCCAAGGGTCACGAGCGCCGCGAGGTGCCGATCCCCCGCTTCCTGGTCGATGACCTTGCCGAACACGTTGCCGGCCGCGAGCCCGGTGAGCTGGTGTTCACCGCCGTGAAGGGAGGCGCGCTGCGAGCCGTTGTGTACCCAGGCCGAAATCGTCTCGCTGTCGGCGGGCTCGAAAAACGCCAAACCCCTCGAAAAACGCCAAACCCCCTGGCTGACCAGGGGGTTCGGCGTTGTAGCCCCGACGGGATTCGAACCCGCGCTACCGCCTTGAGAGGGCGGCGTGCTAGGCCACTACACAACGGGGCCGTGACCTGTTTCCTACCGCTGCGACGCGGCGGGCAACGGAGAAGAACCTTACCGAACGGTGTGACTTTCTCCGAATCGCCCCCGGCCGGTAGGGCCGAGGGCGAGAGCTGGGGTACCAGGACTCGAACCTAGAACGGATGAACCAGAATCACCAGTGTTGCCAATTACACCATACCCCATGGGGTATGCCTTCAGACTGTCCGCAAAGCGGCTGGTCGTCGGGCGAACCGAGGACTGATCCTACCGGGCGGCCTCCCCCGCACCCAAATCGCGGATGCCGGAAGCCGTTGGTCAGCGCAGCCGTTGGTCAGCGCAGCCGTTGGTCAGCGCAGCGGCCGGACGGCGCGTGGCGGGTCAGAGCGTGGCGCGCAGGGCCCGCAGCCGGATGAGCGTGGCCGCCTTGCCCAGGATCTCCATCGACTCGAACAGCGGCGGCGAGACCCGCCGACCCGAGACCGCGGTGCGCAGCGGGCCGAACGCGAACTTGGGCTTGATGCCCAGGCCCTCGACGAGCGCCTCGCGCAGGGCGGCCTGGATCGGTGCGGCGGTGAAGGACCCCTCGCTGCCGAGCGCGCCGGAGTGGTCGTCGGGCACCGCCTCGAGCGCGGTGACGGCCGCGTCGAGCACCGCACCGGCGTCGTCGGTGAGCTGCGCGCGGGCGTCGTCGGCCACCGGAACGGCGTCGTCGGCGACGTAGAACGGGCCGACCAGGTCGGCCGCCTCGGTGAGGTGCGCCATCCGGGTCTGGATGAGCGCGGTGACGGCCTCGAGCCGCGACAGCTCGCCCAGGGTCGGGTTGTCGGCGAGCACGCCGTCGGCCTGCAGGAACGGCAGCAGTCGCGAGGCGAGGTCGCCGACCGAGAGGCCGCGGATGTGCACGCCGTTGAGCCAGTCGAGCTTCTTGAGGTCGAAGATCGGGCCGACCGGGTTGACGTCGTGCCAGTCGAAGCGCTGCGAGAACTCCGCGAAGCCGAACACCTCGACGTCCTCGCCCTGCGCGCCCTCGGCCGGAGGGTAGGCCAGCAGCGCGAGGAAGTTGACCAGCGCCTCGGGCAGGTAGCCCTGCTCCTGGAACCAGGTGAGCCGGGCCGCGGGGTTCTTGCGCTTGGAGATCTTGGACTTGTCGGTGTTGCGCAGCAGCGGCATGTGGGCGAACGCCGGCGGCGTCAGCGCGAGCCACTGGTAGAGCAGCACGTGCTTGGGGGTGGAGGAGATCCACTCCTCGCCGCGCACCACGTGGGTGATGCCCATCTCGGCGTCGTCGACGACCACGGCGAGGTGGTAGGTCGGGAAGCCGTCGGCCTTGAGGATCACCTGGTCGTCGGGCCGCGGCGCCGAGACCCGGCCGCGGATGAGATCGTCGAACTCGAGCGGCGCGTCCTCCGGGATGAGCATGCGCACCACCGGCGTCTCGGAGAACCCGGGCAGCGCGCGGCGCTCCTCCTCGGTCTTCCCCAGGCACAGCCGGTCGTAGCCGGTGGGCAGCTTGGCCTTCTGCTGGGCCTCGCGCATCTGTGCCAGGCGTTCTGTGGAGCACCAGCAGTGGTAGGCCCTGCCCTCGGCGAGCAGCCGCTCGACGTAGGGCCGGTAGGTGGCGAGGCGCTCGCTCTGCCGGTAGGGGGCGCACGGGCCGCCGACGTCGGGGCCCTCGTCCCAGGTGAGCCCGAGCCAACGCAGCGTGTCGTAGACCTGCTGCTCGGAGTCCTCGCGGAAGCGGGCCCGGTCGGTGTCCTCGATGCGCAGGATGAAGCGACCACCCTGCTGGCGCACGAACGCCAGGTTGAACAGCGACATGTAGGCCGTGCCCACGTGGGGGTCGCCGGTGGGCGAGGGCGCCACGCGCAGGCGCACGGCGCCGGGGAGGGCGGTCGGGTCGGGAGTGCTGGTGGTGCTCGGGGCGTCGGTCAGGGGGTGCTCGGGGTGCTCGCTCATGGTGGGCGACAGCCTAGTGACGCACGAAGGGGTTGCTGAGCACCCCGATGCCGTCGACCTCGACCTCGACCCGCTGGCCCGACTCGACCAGGCCGACCCCGGCCGGGGTGCCGGTGAGGATGACGTCGCCGGGCAGCAGGGTGAACGCCTTGGAGGCGTGCGAGATGAGGGTGGCCACGTCGTGCACCATGTCGGACGTCGGGCCGTCCTGCACCACCCGGCCGTCGAGCGTGGTGGTGATGTGCTGGGCCGCCGGGTCGAGGTCGGTCTCGATCCACGGGCCGAGCGGGCAGAAGGTGTCGAAGCCCTTGGCGCGGGCCCACTGGCCGTCACCGCGCTGCAGGTCGCGGGCCGTCACGTCGTTGGCGACGGTGTAGCCGAACACGGCCGCGAGGGCGTCGTGCGGCTCGAGGTCCTTGGACAGCCGGCCGATCACGACGGCGAGCTCGCCCTCGTAGCCGACCTCGGAGGTCTGCGGCGGCATGACGACCGGGTCGCCGGGGCCGACGACCGCGGTGTTGGGGATGAGGAACATCATCGGCTCGGCCGGGGTGTCGGTGCCCATCTCCTTGGCGTGGTCGGCGTAGTTGCGGCCGATGCCGATCACCTTGCTGCGTGGGATGACGGGCGCCAGCAGCCGCACGTCGTCGACCTCGTGCACGGTGCCGGTGAGCTCGATCCGCTGGTAGAGCGGGTCTCCCGTGATCTCGGCGATCTTCTCGCCCGTGCCGTCGACCAGCCCGTAGGCCGGGTCGTCACCCGTCGTGAACCTCGCGATGCGCATGGGTTCCAGCCTAGGGCCGGGCTCAGAGCCGAGCGGCCACGACCCCGCTCATCACGGCATACCCAGTGTCGTTGGCGTGGATGTCGCCGAGCTGGCACATCCAGGTCCAGGCGCAGATGGTGGCGACGTTGGTCGGCACCGGCCCGCCCAGCGCGGGCACCGTCACCGGCGTGCTGTCGGTGCTGCGGAACGCGGTTGCCACGTCGGCGACGTCGGCCCCGACCGAGGCGGCCGACCCGGCGATGATGGCGTTGAGCGTCGCCTGGAGCTGCATCGACTGCTGGGCCAGCGCCTGGCCCGCGGCTCCCGTGAGGTAGGCGGCGAGGAACGGGTTGTAGTAGTTCAGCACGATGATCCGCGCGCCCGGCGCGGCCGCGTGCAGCCGGGCCAGCACCCGCGGCAGGAGCCGCTGCACATCGCCCAGGCCCTGCTGGATGCAGGCCGCGTCGATGCCGAGGGGGTCGCGGCTCACGCAGCGCTGCACGTCGTTGGCGCCGATGTCGATGGTGACCAGTCGGGTGGTGCGACGGTGGTCGTGGAGGAACTCGAGCGCCTGCGCCAGCTGGGTGCCCTCGTCGTAGGCGCAGCGCCCCCCGCGGACCATCGTCACCACGGTCTCGCCGCTGCACGCGACGTTGACCAGCTTGGTCTTGGCCCTGTCGGCCCGAACGGCGTCGAGCACGCCCCCGACGTAGCCGCCGGTGAGGTCGTCACCCTGCCCCGGCTGGTAGCCGGCCGCCAGCGAGTCACCCAGGGCGACGTACCAGCCCGTGGCGCGGGAGGACCCGTGGGAGGACTTCCCGTGGGAGGACTCCCCGTGCGAGGACTCCCCGTGCGAGGAGGCCGAGCGGGCGGCGGCAGGAGCCGCCGCGGATGCCGCAGGTGCCGACAGGCCCCCGAGGGCGAGGACGGCGATGATGATGGCCCACCTGCGACGACGCATGTTGTTGCTCCCTTGCGAGGGCGGCACCGTTGCCGCGCCCGGCCGACTCTAGGTGGTGGCCCGGACAAGGGGAAGAGCCGTCGAACCGGTCATCGCGCGCCGAGGGCCGGCAGCAGCTCGCCCCGACGGGGTCAGGAGACGCCGGCCTGCTCGGCCGCCTTGGCGAGCACCCGGGCCACCGTGGCCGCACCCTCGTCGGTGAGGTGGATGTCGGCGGCGGTGCAGATGTTGGTGAGGGTGCAGATCTTCGCGGCGTTCTCGGGCACCTTCCGGCCGTTGATCGTCGTCGGGGTGGTGTCGTTCGTCGAGAACGCCTCGTCGAGCCCGACGAAGGTGGTGCCGGTGGACTTCGCCGCGGACTCGATGGCGGCGCTCAGCCCGGTGTAGGCCTTGGCGGCCGCGTCGACCCCCTTGACCGGCTGGTCGAGCGCCTTCGCGGCCAGCCACGGGTTGTAGTAGCCCAGCACCAGCACCGGCACGTCGGGCCCGGCCGCCGTGCGCAGCCGCTTCAGGATCGCGGGGAGGTTCTTCTTCACCGTCGCGACACCCGAGCTGACGCAGGCGGTGTCGATCTGCGCCCCGCCCCGCACGCAGCGCAGCAGGTCGTTCCCGCCGATGTCGATGGTGACCAGCGCGACGTCCTGACCGTCCTTGAGCAGCTTCTCGGCCTGCTCGAGCTGGCTGCCGGCGGCGAAGTCGCACTTACCACCCTTGACGAGCGAGGTCGTCGTCTCGCCGCTGCAGCCGAGGTTCTCCAGGGTCAGCGCGCCGCCGCCTGCCTCCAGCCGGCCGGCGGTGAGCGCCGGGTAGGCGGTGTCGCGCAGTTCGGCTCCCCCGGGCTGGTACCCCGCGGCGAGCGAGTCACCCAGCGCCACGTAGAGGCCACCTCCGCTCGACGCGCTCGGCGACGGCGAGGCGGTGGCGCTCGCGGAGGCCGACGGCCGCGCCGCGCTCGACGCGGCGGGCTCGGGGTCGCCGCCGCACGCTGTGAGGGCGAGGGCCACCCCGACGGCGGTGGCGAGCGGGACGGTCCTGCGCATGGCGGTGGCCTTCGTGAAGAGGGGCGTCGGGGTGGGACCGGACGTCGACACCCCATCGTCCTTCACGACGAACGGGACCGGTCCGTGGGTTCCCGCCCCGCCACGCCGGATGCCGGGTGGCCAGGATCTCCCCCACCACGAGCGCCGCCCTCACTACCGTTGCTGGTGATGCATCTGCCGAGGATCAGGAGCGCGTCGTGTCCTTCAGCCAGGCCGTCAGCAGCGTCTTGCTCAACAAGTACGCCACCTTCTCCGGACGTGCCCGACGCAGCGAGTACTGGTGGTGGTACCTCTTCATCTCCCTCGTCGGCATCGTCGCCAACATCATCGACCGGGCCGCTGGGCTCACCTACAGCGACCTCACCGCGGGTGGCTCGCCACCATCACCGGCATCGTGTTCCTCATCCCCACGCTCGCCGTCGCCGTACGACGCCTGCACGACACCGGCCGCACCGGCTGGTGGCTGCTCATCGGGCTGATCCCCCTCATCGGGTGGATCGTCCTGTTCATCTTCTTCGTCAGCGACAGCGAGAACGACAACGAGTACGGCCCCTACCCCAAGGGGTGAGCGGTCGTGCGGAGGTACCGTGGTGCGGTGACCCTGCGCGCGATCCCCCGGCCCGAGTGGGAGGCCCTGGCGGCCGCCCACGAGGCCCGCGTCGACGCCGCCACGGCCGCCCACCGAGGGCGTCGTGCCGACGGCCGCGCCCACCCGGTCGAGGACTTCTTGTTCCGCTACTACAACAACTCGCCGGCCCGGCTGCGCCGGTGGCACCCCGGGGCGGGCGTCGCGCTCGAGGATGCCGCGCGTCTCCCCCGAGCGACGTGGACCCACTACCGGGTGGCCGGCGATGCGCTGGTGCTCGACGTCCGGGGCTTCCTCGCAGCCCGGGCACACACCGTCGACTTCGTGCGGAACCTGTTGTCCGCGACGGTCTCCCGGCCTGCGCAGCTGGGCTGCTTCGGGCTGCACGAGTGGGCGATGGTGCACGGCACCCCGGCCGACGACGTGCGGCACTCCGGCTGGCCGCTGCGGCTGGGCAGTGCCGGCACCGACGCCGTGGTGGAGCGGCACCGCATCCGCTGCTCGCACTTCGACGCGTACCGGTTCTTCACCGACACCGCGCGGCCGCGAAACGCGCTGCGCCCCACCCGCGACAGCCAGGTCGCGTTGGAGCAGCCGGGGTGCCTCCACGCGGGCATGGACGTCTACAAGTGGGCGTTCAAGCTGACCCCCCTCGTGCCGAGCGGCCTGGTGGCCGACGCGTTCGACCTGGCGCGGGAGATCCGGGTGCTCGACATGCGGGCCTCACCGTACGACCTGCGTGACCTCGGGTACGCCCCCGTGCCGATCGAGACCCCTGAGGGCAAGGCGTCCTACCTCGAGCGGCAGCGCGCGTTCGCCGAGCGCTCGAACGCCCTGCGCCTCCGCCTGCTGGCCGTGCTCGACGCCGCCACCGTCCCGGGATCGACCAATAGGTCACTGCAGGGACAGGCGGCGGCGTCCCCCGAGTGACCTATTGGTCGATCCAGGGACACTCGGGGCCTCAGGGTGCCGCGGTGAACCAGCCGTCGGTGAGCAGCGGCACGACCGACGACCCGTCGACCTCGGCCGCGATGGCGACGCCAGCGCCGAAACCGTTCTGCTCCAGCTCGATCCCACTCGCGCACCCCCGCAACTGAGCCAGTGCGCCGCCACGCACCGCCTCGGATGCCGTGCGCGCCGCCTCCGCCTCCGGGCTCACGCCAGGAGTCGGTCGGGCGGCGACGAACGCGGCGACGACGGCGCCGGCGCCCGACGGCGCCGGCGTTGCGCAGGCAGGCCGCGACGACCTCCACGCCGGCGTCGGCGAGCGCGGCGCAGATGGCAGACCCGTTCGGCGAGGGCAGCACGAGGCGCTCCACCGGGTCCGCAGTGAGGATGCTCGCGGGTGACAGGCTGATCTCGCCGGGACCGGCGGCCGTGCGCCCGACAGCACGCACGGCATCCAGGCGGGCTGCGAGGGCGACCCCGGAGCCGGCGTCCCACGGATGCGGTCGGACGGCCGTTCCGCGCTCGACGGCGATGGTGACCGACGTCGTGAAGGACAGCACGTCGACCACCACCACGGTGCGCACACCGCCGGCGACGAGCTCACGAGCGCCCCGGAGCCCCCAGTCCAGGCGCACGGCATACGGCGGCTGGCTCCACGGCGTCGACACGCCGGCCGACGCTACCGCCGGCGTCCCGGGTGTGACCTATTGGTCGACGTGGGGACGCACCGGGTCAGCGGGGGCGACGCCGGCGCGGACCAGGGGAATCAGGCACGCGACTCGGGCTTGCGCCTGGTAGGTCATCCACGCAGACGTCTGCTCGCAGTGCCACCCGTTCTCGAGTGATCGCAGCATCTACCAGGCGGTAGCCCACGCCACGTCGGTGAAGGCCCGCACACCGACGTCGGCCACCCGAAAGGCACGCCCGACCGTTCAGCTTCGCTGGGCCCGGATCTCGCAGTCTGCGCAAGGAGCGGAGCTGCGGGATGCCCTGGGCGAGCCGGTGGAGGGGTATGGCGGCGGGTCCCACCCTCTTCGTGGGCGCGCGACTGAGCGCTAGCGAAGGAGTGCGGACCGTCAACGGCCGCCCACGGCATCCCACCCGCGCAGCGGTCAGCCGGAGCGAGACCCAGCCCGGGCGTCCCTGGTGTGACCTATTGGTCGATCTGGGGACGAGCCACGAGCACGAAGGGCGTCCCTCCTGTGACCTATTGGTCGATGTGGGGACGCGGTCAGCGGGGGGCGACGCCGGCGCGGACCAGGCCGTAGGTGACCGACTCCACGAGCGCGTCCCACGACGCCGCGAGGATGTTGGCGGCGACGCCGATGGTGGTCCACGACGTGGTGCCGTCGGAGGTCTCGATGAGCACCCGGGTGACGGCGTCGGTGCCGTGGGCGGCATCCAGGATGCGCACCTTGTAGTCGATCAGCTCGAGGTTGCAGATCTCGGGGTAGAACTTGGCCAGCGCCGAGCGCAGCGCCTGGTCGAGGGCGTTGACCGGGCCGTTGCCCTCGCCGGTGCGCACGCCGCGCTCGCCGGCCGCGACGAGCTTGACGGTGGCCTCGGACAGCGCCTCGTCATCGCCGCGGGCGTCGGTGATGACGCGCCACGACTCGACCTCGAAGAACTCGGGCAGCGAGCCGTCGAGCTCGCGGCGCAGCAGCAGCTCGAAGGAGGCGTCGGCGGCGTCGAAGGTGTAGCCGCGCAGCTCGCGCTCCTTGACGGCCCGCAGCACGCGGGCCAGCGTCGCGTTGTCGTGCTCGTTCGTCGAGTCGAGGTCGAACCCGAGCTCGCGCGACTTCAGCTCGATGGAGGCGCGACCGGCCATGTCGGACACCAGCATCCGCATGTCGTTGCCGACGGCCTTGGGGTCCATGTGCTGGTAGAGGTCGGGGTCGACCTTGATCGCGCTCGCGTGCAGGCCGGCCTTGTGCGCGAAGGCGCTCGACCCGACGTAGGGCTGGCGCGAGTAGGCCGGCACGTTGGTGACCTCGGCGATCGCGTGGGCGATGCGGGTCGACTCCTGCAGCCGGTGCGGCTCGAGCAGCGGCAGCCCCTTCTTGAGCTGGAGGTTGGCGACGACCGTGAGCAGGTCGGCGTTGCCGGTGCGCTCGCCGTAGCCGTTGATGGTGCCCTGCACGTGGGTTGCTCCGGCATCGACCGCGGCCATCGAGTTGGCGACCGCGCAGCCGGTGTCGTTGTGGCAGTGGATGCCGATCCGCGCGCCGGTGGAGCGCACGACATCGTCGACGACGTCGGCGACCTGGCTGGGCAGCATCCCGCCGTTGGTGTCGCACAGGGCGACGACCTCCGCGCCGGCCTCGGTGGCCACCCGCACGGCCTCGATGGCGTAGTCGCGGTCGGTGGCGTAGCCGTCGAAGAAGTGCTCGGCGTCGAGGAAGACCCGCCGCCCCTCCCCGCGCAGGAACGCCACGGTGTCGCGGATCATCTCGAGGTTCTCGGCGAGCGTGGTGCGCAGGGCGCGCTCGACGTGACCGGTGTGCGACTTGGCGACCAGGGTGATGACCTGGGCCTGGCTGTCGAGCAGCGCCCGCACCTGCGGGTCGCTCTCGGCGCGCCCGCCGACGCGCCGGGTCGCCCCGAACGCTGCGAGGGTGGCGTTGCGCAGCCGCAGGTCGGCCGCTGCCCGGGCGAAGAACTCGGTGTCCTTGGGGTTGGCGCCGGGCCAGCCGCCCTCGATGAAGCCGACCCCCAGCTCGTCGAGGTTCGCGGCGATGGCGAGCTTGTCCGCCACGGAGAGGTTCAGCCCCTCCTGCTGGGCGCCATCGCGCAGCGTCGTGTCGTAGACGTGGATGTCGGTCATCACTACTCACCCGAGATCGGTATGCCAGTCGCCCGGCGTCTGTGCCCCGGCCCGTGAGGGCCGGGGCGGGACGTGCGCTGCTCCGCCCATTCTCGGGCCGGCGCTGCTGTCGCGCCCCCGGGGGTGTGGGGGAAGCGACACTCGCTTCCCGGTGGCGCCGCGTCCGCGACGCTCCCGACAAGCAAAAGACCCCCCGGGTGCGGGAGGTCTGCGCGACGAGGAGGTCTCGTCGCGCTAGCCGATAATGATCGTGGTGGTGGCCACGTCACGGAACGTCACGACGCGAGCCTCCCACGGAACCGGCCCCCCCGCCTACGGTTCGTCCACATGCTGACCACGGTGGTCGGCGCCCGGAGCGCACCGCAGCGCGGATGCTGGTGACCACAGCGAGCGTCGCGGCCGACCTGGGCCGCTCGAACGAGGACGTCGTCGGTGGGCTGCCCGGTGCGGTGGTCGCCGTCGACGGCGCCTTCCTTCCCGGCGTCCAGGCGGTGCGCCGCACCCCGGCGCGGTGAGCGCGACGGCTCAGGCGTGGGTGACGACCGGCGTGCCGATCGTCGCGAAGCCGTAGACCCACTTGGCCGCGGGCACCGGCAGGTTGATGCAGCCGTGCGAGCCCTGGGTGCCGGCGTAGCCGAACGACGAGCGCCACGGTGCGCCGTGGAGGGCGAACCCGTTGTGGAAGTAGGAGATATAGGGCACGTCGGGGGTCTCGTACTTGGTGCCGTCGGCGTTGCTGCCGCGCATCGTCTGCTTCTCGAGCTTGAGGTAGACCTTGAACGTGCCGACCACCGTGGGCTTCTTGTCAGACCCGTTGACCATCTTGACCGGGCCGTGCACGGCCTTGGCCCCGACGTAGGCGGTCATCGTGTGGGTGCGCAGGTTGACGTCGACCCACTTCTGGCCGTTGGTGGCGTGGTAGGCGAGCCGCTCGGCACCGGCCGCGATCGGGCGCTCGGTCCAGGTCGCGGGCAGCGTGCGCTGCTCGAAGGTGCCGGAGTAGTCCTGGCCGGACTTCAGGGCCGCCGTGGCGGCCGCCGCCACCGCCTCGGCGTTGGTCACGGTGACGCCGTCCTTCGCCGAGGTGACGACCTGCTTCACCGAACCGGAGGCGTTGACGTTGCGCACTCCTGCGGTCGGGTCCTTCTCGACGTCCTTGACGACCGTGCCCACCCAGGACTGCACCTTCGCGGCATCCAGCGCGGGGGCGCCGAGCGTGCCGTCGGCGAGCGGGATGGTGACCCACGACGCCTTGGCCTTCTTCGACGCGGCGTGCTCGGTGTCGCCGTCGGAGACCTTGACGGTGTGCGCGACGAGGGCGTTCGCCTGGTCGGCGACGTGCTGCGCAGCGGCGGTGGTCACGGCCGGCACCGAGTCGACGAACTGCACCTTCGTCGCGGCCGACTTCAGGCCGCGGCCCGCGGCGGCGACGACGTCCTGGAAGCTCGCGGGGGCGAACGTCTTGCCCTTCACCGCCGGGACGACGACGAACGACTTCTTGTCCGGGGCCAGCTTCACGGCGGCGTCGGAGCCCGCCCTGCCCGAGCCGGTGATCAGGTCGGCGACCACCTTCTGCGTCGTGGCGGGGTCGACGCGCAGCACGGCCTCGACGTCGCGGGTGGAGACCAGCGAGCGGGCGTAGGAGGACCACGACTGGTTCGGGTCGAACACCGCGTCGACCGTGGGCTCGACGTCAACCGTGTAGCCGAGGTCGGCCAGCCGGGCCGTGCGCGTGACGTCCCCGGTGTCGAGGGTGATGGTGACCGCGGCCGCTCGCTGGCGTACCACCGACGCGACCTCGTCACGGGTCATCCCGTCGACCGGGACACCGGCGAGCGTGCTGCCGGGCAGGGCCCGGTCCTGGTAGTGGGTCGCGTACGCCGCTCCGGCGCCGAAGAGCACCAGCGGCACTGCCACGGCGGCAGTGGTCAACACCTTGGTGCGAGCCCTCATGGTCTGCTGGATCTCTCTTTCCGTTGCGCAGGCGCACGAAAGCGGCGCCACCATCCATGATGCGCCGCCGCGCCCCATCTCGCGAAACGTGGCCGTCGCGACGCGCCGGTGGCGCTCAGCCGGCGCTCAGGCGCTGGCGCGCACGTCAGGAACCTGCTGCAGCTCCCACCAGCGGTCCGGAGCGGGGGGGTCGGCCACGTCGACCCGGTCGCCGACGCGCGGAACCGCCACCGGGACGCCCGCACTCTCGGCGGCCGCGAGCAGGCGCTCGACCGGCTCGGCCCAGGGGTGGGGGGCCAGCACGAACGTGCACCAGTGGATCGGCATCAGCAGGCCGCCGCGCAGCAGCCGGGTCGCCTCGACGGCCTCCTCGGGGTCGAGGTGGATGTCGCGCCAGGCCGGGTCGTAGGCACCGACGGCCATCAGGGAGACGTCGAACGGCCCGTGCTCGGCGCCGAGCCGCGCGTAGCCGTCGAAGAACCCGGTGTCGCCGCTGAAGAACACCTTGCCGGCCCGGCCGGCGAGCACCCACGAGGCCCACAGCGTGCCGTCGCGGCGCAGGCCGCGCCCGGAGAAGTGCTGGGCCTCGACGGCGGTGACCTGCACGCCGCGCACCTGCAGGCCCTCCTCCCAGTCGCACTCGACGACGCGCGCGGCCGGCACGCCCCAGGCGTCGAGGTGCGCGCCGACCCCGAGCGGCACGAGGAAGACCGCCTCAGTGAGGTCGACGAGCTGGCGGATGGTGTCCATGTCGAGGTGGTCGTAGTGGTCGTGCGAGATGACGACGGCGTCGACCCGGCCCAGGCCGCTCAGCGGTACGGGCACGGCGTGCAGCCGGCGCGGCCCGACGTGCTGGCTGGGCGAGCAGCGCTCGCTCCACACCGGGTCCATCAGCAGGCGCACGCCGTCGAGCTCGACGAGGCACGAGGCGTGGCCGAACCAGGTGACGTGCACCCCCTCGGTGCGCGGTTCGTGGGTCGCGGTGACCACGGGGATCGGCAGGGCCGGATGCCGGGTCGCGGCGTTCTCGCGGAACCGGCGCAGCACGTCGCGCTGGCCCGACGGCATCGACGACGTGCCGCGGGAGGTGTTGTGGAAGGCGCCGGCCCGGTAGGCGGGCGAGCGCTGGGCCCGTTCCAGGCGGGCGCCCGTGGGCCGGCCACCCATGGCGGCGTTGACGCCCTTGCCGGCGGCGGCGAGCGCCCCGAGGGCACTGGCCGCGCCGGCGGCGATCGCGAGTCGGTTGAGCCTGGTCACGTGTCGATTGTCACCCGGGCTGGTGTCAATCGACGACCACGGGCCGCACAACGGACGCCTGGCGGGCCGCCGCGGCCGCCACGAGCGCCTCGAAGAGCCGCCCGTCGTCGCCGGCCTCGGGGTGCCACTGAACGGCGAGCCGGAATCCGGACGTGGGGTCCTCCATGGCCTCGAGCGTGCCGTCGGCGTGCCACGCGCTGGGCCGGTAGACCGTGCCCTCCAGCGAGGCGGACCGCACGGCCTGGTGGTGGTACGTCGGCACGTCCACGGGCTCGCTGCCGAGCAGGTCGGCGAGCCGGGTCCCGGGCACCGGGGTCGCGTGGTGCGAGGTGTACTCCCCCGGCCGCGGGGAGTGGGCGTCGTGCCCGACGAGGTCGGGCAGGTGCTGCTCGAGCGCCCCGCCGGCCTCCACCGCCATCACCTGCATGCCGCGGCAGACACCGAGCACGGGCAGGTCGAGCGCGGCCGAGACGCGCGCCAGGGCGAGCTCCCAGGCGTCGCGGTCCGGCCGGGGCGCCTGCGACCTCTGGTGCGGGTCGGCGCCGTAGCGGGCGGCCTCCACGTCGGCACCGCCGGCGATCACCAGCCCGTCCAGCCGCCCCAGCACCGCGGCCGCGAGGTCGTCGTCGGCATCCGGTCGTGGCGGCAGCACGACCGCAACCGCACCGGCGCGTTCGAGCTGGTCGACGTAGCGGTGCGGCAGCACGGCGCTGCGCTGGGCGGTCCACGGCGGCCGGTCGATGTCCTCGACGTAGCAGGAGACGCCGATGACCGGCCGGGCTGAGCTCATGGTCCCCATCATCCTCAGAGCGGGGTCACGTAGGCGCCCGAGATCCCCCCGTCGACGAGGAACGTCGAGGCGGTCATGAAGCTGGACTCGTCGGACGCGAGGAACAGCACCGCGTTGGCCATCTCCTCGGGCTCGCCGAAGCGCCCCATCGGCACGTGCACCAGGCGGCGGGCCGCTCGCTCGGCGTCCGTGGCGAACAGCTCCTTGAGCAGCGGGGTGTTCACCGGCCCCGGGCACAGGGCGTTGACCCGGATGCCGTCGCGCGCGAACTGCACGCCGAGCTCGCGGGTCATCGACAGCACCCCGCCCTTGGACGCGGAGTAGGAGATCTGCGAGGTGGCCGCGCCCATCACGGCGACGAAGCTCGCGGTGTTGATGATCGAGCCCGACTTGTTCTCGAGCATGTAGGGCAGGGCCGCCTTGCAACACAGGTAGACCGAGGTCAGGTTGACCTGCTGCACCCGCAGCCAGGCGTCGAGGTCGGTGTCGAGGATCGAGTCGTCGTCGGGCGGGCTGATGCCGGCGTTGTTGAAGGCGATGTCCAGCTTTCCGTACTTCTCGACCGCGGTCGCGAAGAGCCGGTCGACGTCGTTCTTGCTCGCGACGTCGGTGTGCACGTAGGTCCCACCGACCTCCGCGGCCAGCGCCTCGCCGGCCTCGTCGTTGAGGTCGGCGACCACGACGGTCGCCCCCTCCTGCGCGAACCGCCGCACCGTCGCCAACCCGATGCCGGAGCAGCCGCCGGTGACGACCGCGACCTTGCCCTCGAGCCTGCCTGCCATCTGGATCTCCTATGCCTCGGTGCTGATGAAGACGTTCTTGACCTCGGTGAACGCGTCGAGCGCGTCGGGGCCCAGCTCGCGGCCGATGCCGCTCGCCTTGAAGCCGCCGAACGGCGTCGAGTAGCGCACCGAGCTGTGGCTGTTGACCGAGAGGTTCCCGGCCTCCACGCCACGGGCCACCCGGATGGCGCGACCCACGTCGCGCGTCCAGATCGACCCGGACAGCCCGTAGGCCGTGTCGTTGGCCTTGGCGACCGCGTCGGCCTCGTCGTCGAACGGCATCACGGCCACGACGGGTCCGAAGACCTCCTCGCGCCACACCCGGTCGTCGGTGCCGCTGGGCAGCACCACGGTCGGCGGGTACCACCAGCCGGCGCCCCCGGGGGCGGTGCCGCGGAAGGCGACGTCGACGTGCGGGTGACCGGCGTCCTGCGCCCCCTCGACGTAGCCGCGCACGGCGTCGCGCTGGCCGGAGGACACCAGCGGGCCCATCTGGGTGGCTTCGTGGCGCGGGTCGCCGACGACGACGGCCTTGAGGGCCTGCTCGAACCGCTCCATGAAGGTGTCGAACACGCTGCGCTGCACCAGGATCCGGGTGCGGGCGCAGCAGTCCTGGCCGGCGTTGTCGAGGAAGCTCATCGGCGCGGAGGCCGCGGCGGTGTCGAGGTCGGCGTCGGCGAAGACGATGTTGGCCGACTTGCCGCCGAGCTCGAGGGTCACCCGCTTGAGCTGGTCGGCGGCCTTGCGCATGATGCCCTGGCCCACCGCGGTCGACCCGGTGAAGCACACCTTGCGCACGTCGGGGTGCGTCACGAACCGCTCGCCCACCACCGACCCCTTGCCGGGAAGCACCGCGAAGACGCCCTCGGGGATCTCGGCGTCGAGCGCGAGCTGTCCGAGGAGCATCGCGGTGAGCGGCGTGAGCTCGGCCGGCTTGAGCACCACCGTGTTGCCGGCCGCCAGGGCCGGCGCCAGGCCCCAGCCCGCGATCGGCATCGGGAAGTTCCACGGCACGATGACCGAGACGACGCCGAGTGGCTCCTTGAAGGTGACGTCGATGCCCCCGGCGACCGGGATCTGCTTGCCGAAGAGGCGTTCCGGGGCGGCCGAGTAGTAGCGCAGCACGTTGACGACGTTGCCGACCTCCCACCGGGCGTTGCCGACCGTGTGGCCCGAGTTGGCGACCTCGAGCGCCACCAGCTCGTCGGTGGAGGCTTCGACCCGGTCGGCGAAGCGGCGCAGCAGCATCCCGCGGTCGGCGGGGCTCACCGCCCGCCAGGCGGGCCCGACCTCCACCGCGCGGGCGATGGCCGCATCGGTCTCCTCGAGACCGACCAGGTCGATCGTCGTGACGACCTGCTCGGTGGCCGGGTTGATGACGTCGTGGGCGTAGGTGGTGCTCATCTGGGTGTGGTCACAGCCTCTCGAAGCCGCGGACGCGTTCCCAGTCGGTGACCGCGGCGTTGAACGCCTTGATCTCGACGTCCGCGGCGTTGACGTAGTGGTCGACGACGTCGTCGCCGAAGGCATCGCGGGCGATGGCGCTGCCCGCGAGGAGGTCGCGGGCCTCGGCCAGGGTGCCGGGTACGTGCTCGTAGTCGCCGACGTAGGCGTTGCCCTCGCACACCGGCGGCAGCTCAAGGCCCTCGCGGATGCCGTACAGCCCGCCAGCCATCATCGCCGCCACGGCGAGGTAGGGGTTCACGTCACCGCCGGGCAGGCGGTTCTCGACCCGCATCCCGGACCCGTGGCCGACCACGCGCAGGGCGCAGGTGCGGTTGTCGGTGCCCCACGCGACCGCGGTGGGGGCGAAGGACCCTGCTGCGAAACGCTTGTACGAGTTGATGTTCGGTGCGTAGAAGTAGGTCAGCTCGCTCATCGTGGCCAGCAGACCGGCCATGAACTGGTCGAACAGCTCGCTGCGCCCACCGTCGCGGTCGTGGTCGGCGAAGACGACCTCGCCGTCAGCGCCGCGCAGCGACAGGTGGATGTGGCAGGAGTTGCCCTCGCGCTCGTCGAACTTCGCCATGAAGGTGAGCGACTGCCCGTGCCGGGCCGCGATCTCCTTGGCGCCGGTCTTGTAGACCGCGTGGTTGTCGCAGGTGCGCACCACGCCGTCGAAGAGGAAGCCGATCTCGTGCTGGCCGAAGTTGCACTCACCCTTGGCCGACTCCACGTTCATCCCCGCCGTGTACATCTCGTTGCGGATCTCGCGCAGCACCGGCTCGACCTTGCTGCCCCCCAGGATCGAGTAGTCGACGTTGTAGCGGTTGGCACCGGTCATCCCCTGGTAGCGCCGGTCCCAGGCGCTGTCGTAGGACTCCTCGAAGAGGATGAACTCGAGCTCGGTGCCCGCGAACGCGGCGTAGCCGTCGGCCTCGGCCGACTCCACCTGCCGCTTGAGGATGGAGCGGGGAGACTGGATCACGTCGCCGCTGCCGTCGAGCCAGGTGAGGTCGCTCTGGATGGTGACCGACGCCGGGTGCCCCGGGGTGTGCCGCAGCGTGGTGAGGTCCATCTCGAAGAACATGTCGCCGTAGCCGCGCTCCCACGACGACATGGCGTAGCCGTCGACGGTGTTCATGTCGACGTCGACCGCGAGGAGGTAGTTGCACCCCTCGGTGCCGTTCTCGAGCACGTGCTCGATGAAGTAGTGGCCGTGCAGCCGCTTGCCCTGCAGGCGCCCCTGCATGTCGGTGAAGGCGACGATGACGGTGTCGACCTCACCGGCCAGCACCGCCGCACGCAGCTGGTCGACAGTGAGCGGCGCGGGGCCCCCCGGGTGGATCGAGCTCGGCATGGTGCTCCTTGTGGTGGTGGTCGGGTCGTGACTATCCGAGAAGTCCACGCAGGAGCGCCGACGTGGCGTCGCAGTGCTCCTCCATGGTCGTGCGGGCCGTGTCGGGGTCACCGGCGAGGATGGCCGCGACGACGGCGTCGTGCTGCTCGTGGGAGTGCTCGATGTTGCTGCGCAGCACGGGAATCTGGCCGAGCATCTCACTGAGCGCGGCCTGCGCGCGGGTCACCGCCTCGACGACCATCGGCGAGCCGGTGAGGGTCGCGATCGCCAGGTGCAGCCGGGAGTCGGCGATCCGATGGCTGTCGGCGTCGGACTCGCGAACCGCTCGGCACGAGTCGGTGAGCCAGCCGCGCTGGTCGCCGGACAGCCGGCGGGTGGCGGCCAGGCGCGCGGCCCCCGGCTCGACGACCCGGCGGAAGTCCAGGGCGTCCTCCAGTGCCGCGCCGGTGCGCACCGGCGGCCCGTCGAGCACGGCCGGCTCACCGCAGCGGGCCCGGCCGGCATAGGTGACCACCGTGCCGCCCCCGCGGCCGCGCCGCGTGGTGACCAGGCCGGAGTCGCGCAGGGCGGCGATCGCCTCGCGCAGGGTGTTGCGCGAGACCCCGAGCCGGTCGGCGAGCTCGCGCTCGGCCGGCAGCTGCTCCCCCGCCACGAAGACGCCCAGCCGGATGGCGGTGGCGAGCTGCTCGACGGTGGTCTCGAAGACGTTGCCGACCGCGGGGCGCAGCACGGCATCCGGCAACCGCGACGGCTGCGGTGGTGACTGCTCCGGAGTCATGCGTGCGAGTATGCCGTGCAAATGGTCCTTGTGTGAACCTTTGCTCACGCGAGACGGGTCAGCCAGCCATGGGTGTCGTCGGCGCGGCCGTACTGGATGTCGAGCAGGGCACCACGGATGGCGTTGGTGACCTCGCCCCCGCCGTCGCCCGCGGTCGAGGGCGCGGACCCGCCCTCCCAGCGCAGCTCGCCCACCGGGGTGACGACGGCCGCCGTGCCGCAGGCGAAGACCTCGCGGATCTCCCCGCTGGCCACGCCGTCCTTCCACTCCTGGATCGGCACCCGCCGCTCCTCGGGCTCCAGGCCGAGCTCCTTGGCCAGCTCAAGGATCGAGCTGCGGGTGACGCCCTCGAGGATGGAGCCGGTGAGCTCGGGGGTGACCAGGCGGTTGTCGCGGGTGACGAAGAACAGGTTCATCCCGCCGAGCTCCTCGATGTAGGTCTGCGTCGAGGAGTCGAGGAACACGGCCTGGTCGCAACCGTGCTCGATGCCCTCGAGCTGGCCCGCGAGCGACGACGCGTAGTTGCCGCCGGTCTTGGCCGCGCCGGTGCCACCGGCGCCGGCGCGGGCGTAGTGCTGGGAGATCCACAGCGTGACCGGCTTCAGGCCACCGGCGAAGTAGGCCCCCGCCGGCGAGGCGATGAGGCAGTAGGTGACCTCGTTGGCCGGGCGCACCCCGAGGAAGGCCTCCGACGCGTACATGAACGGACGCAGGTACAGGCTGGTCTCGCCGGTGCCGGCCGGCGGCACCCACGGCTCGTCGACCTCGACCAGGGCGCGCAGCGACGCGACGAAGTCGTCGGTGGGCAGCTCGGGCAGCGCCAGGCGGCGGGCGCTGCGCTGCATCCGCTCGGCGTTGGCCTCGGGGCGGAAGGACCAGACCGAGCCGTCATCGTGCCGGTAGGCCTTCAGCCCCTCGAAGATCTCCTGCGCATAGTGCAGCACCGCGGCGCTCGGCATCAGCTGGATCGGGCCGTACGGCTCGATGCGCCCCTCACCCCAGCCGCCGTCCTTGCGCCACACGGCGGTGAGCATGTGGTCGCTGAAGTGCACCCCGAAACCGGGGTTCGCGTGGATCTCGGCGCGGCGTGCGTCGCTTGCCGGGTCGGGCCGGCGGCGCAGGTCGAAGGTCAGGCTCATGGAACTCGTGGTCCTTCCTCGGGAGCGACGGTGCTTCCCCGGAGAGGCTACCCGTGGACGCGAGGTCAGAGACGGGCGGCGATGGCGTCACCCACGGCGCTCGTCGAGCGCGCGGTGCTGCCCCGCTCGGCGAGGTCGGCCGCGACCGCCCGTTCCACCCGCTGCGCCTCGGCCGCGCGCCCGAGGTGCGCCAGCAGCATCCCGACCGACAGGATCGTGGCCGTGGGGTCGGCCTTGGCCTGGCCGGCGATGTCCGGCGCCGAGCCGTGCACCGGCTCGAACATGCTCGGGTAGCGGCCCTCGGGGTTGATGTTGCCGCTCGCGGCGAGCCCGATGCCACCGGCGACCGCTGCGGCGATGTCGGTGATGATGTCGCCGAACAGGTTGTCGGTGACGATCACGTCGAAGCGGCCGGGGTCGGTGGTGAGGAAGATCGTCGCGGCATCCACGTGCTGGTAGGCGGTCTCGACCTCCGGGAACTCGGCCGCGACCTCCTCGACCGTGCGCCGCCACAGGTGGCCGGCGTGGGTCAGCACGTTGTGCTTGTGCACCAGGGTCAGGTGCCGGCGGGGACGGGCCTGGGCGCGGGCGAAGGCGTCGCGCACCACGCGCTCGACCCCGAAGCGGGTGTTGACGCTGACCTCGGTGGCGATCTCGTGCGGGGTGCCGGTGCGCAGCGAGCCGCCGTTGCCGACGTAGGGACCCTCGGTGCCCTCGCGGACCACCACGAAGTCGATGCCGTCAGGAGCCACCCGCTCCACGGCCAGCGGGCTCTGCACGCCGGGGTAGAGCTTGGCCGGGCGCAGGTTGACGTAGTGCTCCATCGCAAAACGCAGCGGCAGCAGCACCCCGCGCTCGAGGACCCCGCTCGGCACGGTCGGGTCACCGATGGCGCCGAGGAGAATGGCGTCGTGCTTCTCCAGCTCGTCGAGCACCGACGCGGGCAGCGTCTCGCCGGTGGCGTGCCAGCGCGTGGCGCCGAGGTCGTACTCGGTGGTGGTGACCGTGGGGCCGGCGTCGCCGACCACCGCCTGGAGCACCTTCAGGCCCTCGGCGACCACCTCGGGCCCGATGCCGTCTCCCCCGATGACGGCGATGTCCAAGGACGGCCTTGCGCGGTCGGTCATGCTCTCCACCCTAGGGAACCAGTATCGGGATGCGGACGGCCGTCCCAGCCCGTGGATGGGCGGGACGGCCGGTGGGATGCCGGCCGACCAGCGGTCGGCTCGGCGAGGTGACTATCGCGTCAGTCGTCGGTGTGGCCCTGGTCGCGCAGGTCCATCGACTCCTGCAGGGCCTGCCGGGCGAGGGTGGCCTCGTCGAGGGTGCTGTTCTCGTTCATCGTCGTTCTGCCTTCCACGGCCCGTGCGGGCCAGTCGTCCATGGGGGTTCGGGGGCTCGAGCCGAGTGATGCTCGGCGAACCGGTCAGCGACGTCGCGGGGTCTCCGCGGCGAGGATGCTGACTACCGGACCTCGCCGCAGCTCGGAATGAAGATGAGTACCTCGAGCCGCTGCATGCCTTCGACGGTACGTGGACGTCCTAGTACCCGTCACCGCCCTCTCACCATCCGGACGCTCGACCGACGAGACGTGCGTCACTTCACGCTCCGATCGACGGAATCCGTCTCGCGCGGCCGGTGGCATCCACCCGATCCGTGGCCCCCGATCGCGACGCGCCGACGGCTGCCGGTGGGGGTTCCTCCGTCTACGGTTCGGGGTACACCACCGGGGCGTCGATGAAGGAGGGGCACGGTGCGCATTCGTTATCTGCTGTTCAACGCCTATGGCGGTGGGGGCACGATCCGCACCTGTCTGTCGACGGCCGGGGTGCTCGCGCAGCTCGGGCACGACGTCGAGGTCGCCAGCGTCACCCAGCGACGTCCCCGCCCCCGCTTCCCGGTCCCGCAGGGAGTGCGGCTGGTCTCGCTGGCCAGCCCCTTCAACCCGGTGCGCGGCCTCTCCCGGGCCGTCCTCGCGCGCACGGACAGCCGGTTCGCCCACCCGAACGACCGGCTCGCCCGTCACCGGTCCCGCGCCAACGACCACTGGCTGGGCCGCTATGTCGCCGCGCAGGACGACTGCATCGTGGTGTCGACCCGGATGTCGCTCAACCTCGCCCTGGCCGAGCTGCGCACGCCTCGGCAGGTCGCGGTCGCCCAGGAGCACAACTACCTGCCGAAGGCGCCCCGGGTGCGCGCCGGCTACGCGGCGGCCTACCCACGGCTCGACGGGCTCGTCGTGCTCACCGAGGGCGACGCGCGGCATCACCGCTCCCTGCTCGGCGACACCTGCCGGGTCGACGTCGTGCCCAACGCGCTGCCCCACGGCATCCCGGTGCGCCGGTCGCCGCTCACCGCGCCCGTGGCGGTGTCGGCGGGGTCGCTGATCCCGCGCAAGGGGTTCGACCTGCTCGTCGACGCGTGGCGCGAGGTCGCTACGGCACACCCGCAGTGGCGGCTGCGGATCTTCGGCGTGGGCGAGCAGGCGGAGGCTCTCACCGCCCGGATCCGGGAGGCCGGCCTCACCGGGGTCGTCAGCCTCGAGGGGTTCGAGAGCGACCTGGCGAGCCGGTTCGACGAGGCCTCGCTGTTCGTGCTGCCCTCGCGTCGCGAGGGGATGCCGATGGTGCTGCTGGAGGCCATGGCCGCCGGGCTGCCCGTCGTGGCGGCAGACTGTCCGACCGGCCCGGCCGAGGTGCTCGACGGCGGCCGGTACGGCGTGCTCGTGCCTGCTGGTGACGCTGCCGCGCTCGCCGACGGCGTCCTGCGGGTGCTGGCCGACACGGCCGAGCAACGGCGCCTGGCGGATTCCGGGGCGCAGCGGGTGCGCGACTTCGACCCGGTGACCACGGCGCGGCGGTGGGAGTCGCTGTTCGAGGAGCTGGCCGACCAGCGCGGCCTGTCGGTCGGGCGGTGAGCGAGCGGCCGCACCTGCGCTGGTTCACTGCAGCCGCCGTGGTCGGCACGGTGCACGCCACGGCGAGCCTGTACTGGGCGCTGGGCGGGAACGCGCTCGTGGGGACGGTCGGGGCGTGGGCGCTGGACTGGCGGCGCGAGTCGCCGGCGACCGTCGGGCTCGTCCTCGGGGCGATCGCGGCGGTCAAGCTGGCCGGCGCGTGGGTGCCCTGGGTCGCCGCCCGGCGTGGCGGTCCGCGTGGGGCGTTGCGCCTGCTCTGCTGGGTCGGTGCCGCGCTGCTGGCTGCCTACGGCCTGTCGAACACCGTGGTCGCCAACGTCGCGCTCACCGGCGTGCTCGGCCCGGTCGACGACCTCGTGGCGATGCAGGGACACGCGTGGCTGTGGGACCCGCTGTTCCTGGCCTGGGGCCTCACCCTGGGCACCGGCCTGTGGCGCACCGGGCGACTCAGACCAGGTCGACGACCCGCACCGTCTCCGCGCCGATCTTGGTCTCGATCGCGGTGACGACGTCGACCGGGATGGCCTGGTCGACGGTCAGGGCGATCAGGGAGTTGGCCGCCTCGGCGTCGCGCGCGACCTGCATGCCGGCGATGTTGACGGCGGCCTCGCCGAGCAGCTTGCCGACCGCGCCGATGACACCGGGGCGGTCGTCGTAGGCGAAGAAGGCCATGTGCACGCTGAGCGGGATCTCGAGGTCCCAGCCGTTGATGCCGATGAGCTTCTGCACCATCTTCGGCCCGGTGAGCGTGCCCGACACCGAGACCGTGGTGCCGTCGGCGAGGGTGCCCCGCAGGGTGGTGACGTTGCGGTAGTCCTCGGACACCTCGTCGGTCACCAGGCGCGACTCGCAGCCGCGCTCCTTGGCGAGCAGCGGGGCGTTGACGTAGGTGACGGGGTCCTCGGTGACGTCGGTGAACAGGCCCTTCAGCGCCGCGAGCTCCCACACCGACACGTCGTGCAGCGTGATCTCGCCGCGCACCTCGACGTCGAGCTGAACGGGCACCGAGCCGGCGAACGCGGTGAACACCCGGCCGAGCTTCTCGACGAGGTCGATGCCGGGGCGCACCTCCTCCGCGACGGCGCCGCCGGAGACGTTCACGGCATCCGGCACGAGGTCGCCGCCGAGCGCCAGGCGCACCGACTTCGCGACGGCCACACCGGCCTTCTCCTGGGCCTCCTCGGTGGAGGCGCCGAGGTGCGGCGTGACGACCACCGACTCGTGGGCGAACAGGGGGCTGTCGGTGCACGGCTCGGTCGCGAAGACGTCGATGCCGGCGCCCGCGACGCGTCCCTCGGCGATGGCGTCGGCCAGGGCCTCCTCGTCGAGCACCCCACCGCGGGCGGCGTTGATGACGCGCACGGTCGGCTTGACCTTGGCGAGCGCCTCCTTGCCGATCAGGCCGATCGTCTCGGGGGTCTTGGGCAGGTGGATGGTGATGAAGTCGCTCTCGGCGAGCAGCTCGTCGAGGGTGACCAGCCGGGCGCCGAGCAGGCCGGCGCGCTGCACCGACACGTAGGGGTCGTAGGCGAGGATCTCGACGCCGAACCCCTTGAGCCGCTCGGCGACGAGCTGGCCGATGCGGCCGAAGCCGACGATGCCGACCTTCTTCTCGAGCAGCTCGACGCCGCCGTACTTGCTGCGCTTCCAGGCGCCGTTCTTCAGTGCCTCGTTGGCCGGCGCGATGTTGCGGGCGCAGGCGAGCAGGAGGCCGACGGCGAGCTCGGCGGCGCTGGTGATGTTGGAGGTCGGGGCGTTCACGACCATGACGCCGGCCTTGGTGGCGGTCTCGACGTCGACGTTGTCGAGCCCGACGCCGGCGCGGGCGATGACCTTGAGGTTCTTGGCGGCGGCGAGGGCCTCGGCGTCCATCTTCGTCGCCGAGCGGATGAGCACCGCGTCGACGCCGGCGAGGGCCGGCAGCAGGGCGCCGCGGTCGGCACCGTCGACGTGGCGGACCTCGAAGTCCGGGCCGAGGGCGTCGAGCGTCGCGGGTGAGAGCTCCTCGGCGATGAGGACGACGGGCTTGGTCACGAAAGGTCCCTCTTTCGGTGCTGCGGTCGGTCATCGACCGGTCGGCCGGATGCCGGTGCCCGGGTGGGCAGGCCCCCCACCACAGCGGCGTCCGGGGGCCCCCGGCGCGCCGCTGGGCCGGACCCCCATCCTAGGTGCGTGCCAGCATGTGGACATCGGTGCCCACGATGTGACCATGGCCGCACGGAGGGTGCCGTCGGCGCTGTTGCCGGGTTCAGGCCGGCGCAGCGGGGCCGCCGGCGCCCGGGCCGACGGGGGCGACCGGGTCCTGCGCCTTGATCGACTCATCGAGCCACCCGGACAGCACGAAGATCGCCACGATGGCGGCGACCGCGACCACGGCCCACCACCACGACACGGCGCCCAGCCAGGCGTCCACCACGGTGACCCCGACAGTGGTGTAGATCACTGACCACAGCGCGGCGCCCAGGGTGACGGCGGGCAGGAAGCGGCGCTGCGGCATCCGGAGCATCCCCGCCGAGGCGTTGATCGCGGTCTGCACGCCGACCGTGAGGAAGCCGAGCGTCACTGCAGGGGCGCCGAACCGCTCCACCCAGCCCTCGGCGCTCTTGACCACCCGGCTGTCGAGGTGGGCTGCGGCCCAGCGCGACCGGTTGCCGCCGGCGCGCACCCCGCGCCCAACCCAGTAGGTGCCGGTACCGCGGGCAAAGGCCCCGGCCCAGAGCAGGAGGAAGACCACCCAGACGGGCCAGCCCTCGACCAGGTCCTGCATCTCACGATGGTAGGTCCGGCGGCTCCTCCAACCAGGGAGGTGTCGAAGGTGGAGCAGGCGCCACCGGGGACCGGTCAGGTGGCGTTGCCGCTGCGTACGCGGCGACGACGGACTCCGGATCGCTGACGATGACCAAGAAGCCACGGGTGGTGCGGTGCGGCTGGGTCGCGGCATCAGGTAGGGGCTGGGCACGGTCAGCAGGCCCAGCGGCCAGGGGCGGGGTCGCGCACCACGAAGGCGACGTCCCCGGCATCCACCTCGGGTGCCCACAGCAGCCGCCGGCCGAGCACGACCGCGGGCACCGCCCAGCCGAGCGCCGCGACGCCGAGGGCGGTCACGGGCAGGAGGTCTGCGGCAGCCGGCCCGGAACCGAGCTCGTGCGGCCACCAGGCCAGTGCGGCGGTCAGGAACGCCAGCGCGAAGGGCAGGAGACCGACCAGGATCAGGTCGGGACGACGGCGGATGCCGTGGGGCCGCCGCACGAGGCGGGCCCACGGCATCCGGTCTGGCGGGCGGACCCGCGGGAGGTCAGCGCGCGGCGGAGCCCTCGACGTAGTCCTGGTCGCGGTCGGAGTCGACCCAGGCCATCAGCTTGCGCAGGTCGCGGCCGGTGGCCTCGATCGGGTGCGCGGCACCCTTCGCGCGCAGCGCCTTGAACTCGGGGGCGCCGGCGTCCTGGTCGTCGATGAAGCGCTGGGCGAAGGAGCCGCTCTGGATGTCGGCAAGCACCGCCTTCATGTTGTCCTTGACGTGCGCGTCGATGACCCGCGGGCCGGAGACGTAGTCGCCGTACTCCGCGGTGTCGGAGACCGACCAGCGCTGCTTGGCGATACCGCCCTCGATCATCAGGTCGACGATCAGCTTGAGCTCGTGCAGACACTCGAAGTAGGCGACCTCGGGCTGGTAGCCCGCCTCGGTGAGGGTCTCGAAGCCGTACATGACCAGCTGCGAGGCACCGCCGCAGAGCACCGCCTGCTCGCCGAACAGGTCGGTCTCGGTCTCCTCGGTGAAGGTGGTGCCGATGCCGCCGGCGCGCAGGCCACCGATCGCCTTGCCGTAGGACTTCGCGAGCGCCCAGGCGCTGCCCGAGGGGTCCTGCTCGACCGCGAGGAGCACCGGCACGCCACGGCCGTCGACGAACTCGCGCCGCACGATGTGGCCGGGGCCCTTGGGGGCGACCATGATGACGTCGCTGCCGGCCTCGGGCCGGATGTAGCCGAAGCGGATGTTGAAGCCGTGCCCGAAGAGCAGGGCGGCACCCTCGGCGAGGTGGGGCTTGATGTCGTTGGCGTAGACGGTGCGCTGCACCTGGTCGGGCGTCAGGATGACGACGAGGTCGGCCTCCTTGACGGCGTCGGCCACGGTGAGCACGCGCAGGCCCTCGGCCTCGGCCTTGGGTCGGGACTTCGAGCCCTCGGCGAGCCCGACGCGCACGTCGACCCCGGAGTCGCGCAGGTTCAGCGCGTGGGCGTGGCCCTGGCTGCCGTATCCGATGACCGCGACCTTGCGGCCCTGGATGACGGCCAGGTCGGCGTCGTCGTCGTAGAACATCTCGGCCATCGTG
>JBBQNZ010000048.1:0-25473 GCA_038330415.1 Actinomycetales bacterium
GTCGACGGCGGTCTGAACCTGGTGCTCCCACTCGTGCCAGGCGTCGCCGAGCTGGTCGAGGTCGTGCTGGGCCAGGCGCCGGTCGGCCTCGGCATCGTGGGTGACCGCGGCCACGAGCTCGAGCAGTCGCTGTTGGGTCAGTGGGGGCGGGTCGTGCTCGGCGCGTTGCCGGGCCAGCCACTGCAGCTGCCGGTCATACGAGCCGGGGTGCAGGTCCCACACCACGTACCGGCCCAGCTCGTCGGGTGTCTTGCGGACTTCGGCCCACAGTCGTCTGGTGTGGATGAACGTGTGGTGCTCATCGCACACCAACGCCGCGTTGTCGATGTCGGACAGCCCACCATCGGCCCAGTGCAGCACATGATGCGCGCGGGTCCAGGAAGCAGGTTTGGTGCACCCGGGGAAGGTGCAGCACCGGTCCCGACGCCACAACCTCCGCCGCTGCGCCCTCGTGAACAGGCGCACCACCCGCCCGAGGTCCAGGCCCTCCCCCGCCGTGCCGAGCACGTGCGGGATCAACGCCGCGTCACACGCCACCCGACGCAGCACCTCCGGGGACAGCAACACCCCGGTCGCGGTCGACCCCAGCACCTCACCCGCCCCGGTCATCTCCTGCAGGTCGCTCAGGGCGATCGTCACGTGCAACGCCGCCGCACTCCCCGCCGCACCCTCCGAACCCTGGCTGTCGGCATTTAGACCGGACGAGCGGCGGCACACCTCGGTCAACGCCTCCACCCGCCGCTGCCCCGCCGGGCGCAGATCCCGATCCCCGGTCACCTCGTTCGGCGCCGGCGCACTCAGCGGCCCGATCGCCGCCTCCAACACCGCCGCCTGCTCCGGCGTCACCACCAGCTGGTACTCCGTCACATCCCCCGACGCCACCCACGGCTGCGACAACCGCGCCACCGGAGCCAACCTCTCCTGCAACGCGTCCAACTCCCCCTGAGCGCCGTACTTCGCGATCATCGCCGGCCGCAGCCTACGCATCTGCCCCGCACCCCACACCGTGCCCAGCTCCAGCAACCCCGCCACCACCAACGGCACCGCGTCGGGGTCCAACCTCGGCGCCAACCGGGCCACCTCCCCCAACGCCGACAACGCCAACCCCGGCGACACCGACGCGTCCTGCACCCCCGCCCACACCAACCCCAACGCCGACCCAGGGTCCGGCTCCGCGGCGGCATCCGGCGCCAAACTCCCCGCCGCCCTGGCCCCCCCCGCCACCACGGTCGCCAGCTTCGCAACCTGCCCCGCACCCCCCAGCCGCCACGACGGCGCATGCTCCCGCACCCCCGCCTGCGCGTTCATCCCCGACCCGGCCACCACACCCCGCGTGACCGCCACCACCGCCACCCGGGCACGCAGCGCACCCGCGCGGGCCGCCAGAACGTCCGCCTCCCCCATCACCGCCGCCAGCTCGGCATCCGAAGCCTCACGCAACACGCCCCCGAACCCCACCAAGGACTCCGCGGCAGCCGTCAGCACGGAGCGACGCTCCGCCAGACCCAACCCCCCGCTGTCCATGCTCCATCATAACCGAACAGGTGTTCGAGAGGCAAGACCTCCACCGCCCCATTTCGCCCACAGCGGAACCGCATTGAGCGGACCAGCCACACCGAACGTTCAACCAGCCAACACCTCTACCCAACTCGCGCGGTGAATCTCTGGCATTGCGGCGGCCTCCCACGTCAGGATGGGGCAGCCGCCACCGCCGCCGGACGACAGGGAGCCCCACCATGACCAACCTCGCGACGAACCTCACCACCTCCGCCGCGAAATACCCCGAGCAGGACGCGCTACGGGTCAACGGCCAGGGCATCACCTATGCCCAGCTGCACGGCATGGCCGCGAAGGTGGCAGGAGCGCTGCGCGCCAACGGCATCCAGCCCGGCGACCGCGTGGCGATCATCCTCCCGAACGTGCCGGCCTTCCCCGTCGTCTACTGGGGCATCCTGCTGGCCGGCGGCACCGTCGTGCCGATGAACCCGCTGCTCAAGGCCGGCGAGATCGACTACTTCTTCTCCGACTCCGGCGCGAAGATCGCCTTCGTCTGGCCCGACTTCGTCGCCGAGGCGACCAAGGGCGCGGCCAACAGCGGCACCAAGATCATCGAGTGCGGCCCGATCGGCCCGGTCGAGGGCAGCCTCGAGGGCGGCGACCCGATCGCCGAGCCGCACGAGCGCGCCGACGACGACACCGCGATCATCCTCTACACCTCGGGCACCACGGGCCGACCCAAGGGCGCCGAGCTGACCCACCGCAACATCCACCTCAACGCGCTGCGCTCGTGCACCTCAATCCAGGAGATCACCCCCGACGACATCGTCATGGGCTGCCTGCCGCTCTTCCACGTCTTCGGGCTCGTCGTCGGCCTCAACGCCGCGACCATCGCGGGCGCGAGCCTGGCCCTCATCCCCCGCTTCGACCCCGCGGCAGCCATCGAGGTCATCGAGAAGGAGCGCGTCACGATCATGCAGGGCGTGCCCACGATGTACGCCGCGATCCTCAACCACCCGCAGTCCGACGGCATGGACACCTCGGCGCTGCGCGTCTGCGCCTCCGGTGGCTCCGCGATGCCGCTGGAGGTCATGAAGTCCTTCGAGGACAAGTTCGGCTGCATGATCCTCGAGGGCTACGGCCTGTCCGAGACCAGCCCCGTCGCGAGCTTCAACATGCCCGACCGCGAGCGCAAGCCGGGCACCATCGGCGTCGCCATCCCCGGCTGCGAGATGAAGTGCGTCGACCTCGACGGCAACGAGGTTCCGGTCGGCGAGGTCGGCGAGATCGCAATCCGCGGCGACAACGTGATGAAGGGCTACTGGAACAAGCCCGAGGCGACTGCCGAGGCCATCCCCGACGGCTGGTTCCGCACGGGTGACCTCGCGACCATGGACGACGAGGGCTACTTCACGATCGTCGACCGCAAGAAGGACATGATCCTGCGTGGCGGCATGAACGTGTACCCGCGCGAGGTCGAGGAGGTCATCTACACCCACCCCGACGTCGTCGAGGTCGCGGTCGTCGGGATGCCGGACGAGCTGATGGGTGAGCAGGTGGGCGCCGCGGTCGCGCTGCGCGAGGGCGCCACGGCCACCCCGGAGGACATCATCGAGTACACCAAGGAACGGATCGCCGCCTACAAGTACCCGCGCAAGGTGTGGGTGGTGCCCGAGCTGCCCAAGGGCCCCACCGGCAAGATCCTGCGCCGCGAGGTGCACGCCCCGGCTAAAGGGTGAGCGGCCTGCCACCGGCCCGGATGCCGTCCGCTCCCGTTGCGCCCGACGCCACCGTCGCGCGCCCCGGGGCTCATTGGCGCACAGCGGGTTTCGCGCTGCTCGGCGTGTGGTCTGCCCTGTTGGCGTCCGCGATCGTCCTCTGGGTACGCGTCGCGTTCTTCACCGAGGCGACGCAGGACGGGCACGGGTACATCGCCGTCTTCGGAGCGCCGTTCGTGCTCGTGGCGCTCGGCCTGCTCTGGTGGGCGTGGCGCTCCCTGCGCGCGCTGCGCCGGTGGCGACGGGAGGGCTGGACCCTGCTGCTCGTGCTCGGCGGGGTGTCCGTGGCGCAGACGGTGTTGACCGCCCCGGCGGTCGTCGGCGCCATCGCCGGCCCCGCCACGCCCGGCGCCGTCGCCGCCGGGCCGCCGCCGGGCATGGTCACCGGCATGCTGGCCGCGATCGTGCTCGGCCTGGTGTCGGTCCTTGTTGCAGTGCTGGGGCGCCGCAGCTGGCCGGCGGCCGATGCCGCCGCACCCGGGGGGCTCAGCGACCCGGGCTGATCGTCTGCTCCTGCTCGCGAACCGCCGGCGGCATCGGGGTGCGCGGCCGCCGGTTGATGACGTAGGCCGCCCCCAGCACGATGACGAAGCCGACGACCTGCCAGGGCCCGAGCCGCTCCCCCAGCACGAGCACGCCGAGCACGACGGACACCACGGGGATCAGGTAGGTGATCGTCGAGCCGATGACGGGGCCGGCGCCGCGCACCACGTCGAACTGCAACGTGTAGGCGAACCCGGTGCCGACCAGCCCGAGGACGAGCACGCAGGCCAGTGGCAGCCAGAACCAGGTGCCGGCATCCGGGGCGTCATACGACCAGATCGCCGCCAGCCCCTCCGGCTGCAGGAACGCCCACCCGAGCACCACCGGCACCATCAGCACCAGCGCGGTGAGCAGGGTGGCGGCCGGCTGGGAGAGACCGCCGAGGTCGACCCCGCTCAGGAAGCGCCGGTTGTAGGTCCACCCGATGCCGTAGCTCGCACCACCCGCCAGCGCCATCGAGAAGCCGAGGAGGTCAGGCCGGTCGACCGAGGTCCACGGCTGCATGATCGTGACCACCCCGAGAAAGCCGACCCCCACCGCCACGAGCCGCCGACCGGTGACGCGCTCGCCCGGCAGGATCGCCATGGTGGCCAGCACCGTGGCGATCGGCGTGGCGGCGTTGCCGATGCCGGCCAACGCCGAGCTGATCCGGGTCTCGGACAGCGCGAACAGGGTGAATGGCAGCGCGCCGAGAAAGAACCCGCACACGAACAGGTGCCCCCACACCCGGCGCCCCGTCGGCAGGTGACCACCCCGCACCAACAGCAGGATGCTGAGCACCGCGGCACCCGACAGGATGCGCAGCCCCGAGATCTGCACCGCCGACAGCGACTCGAGCCCGACCTTCATCAGCAGGACGCTCGAGCCCCAGATCAGCACCAGGGCGACGTACTTCACCTGCCACGGCACGCGGGTCTGCGTCACGACGGCACCTCCTCACCGAGTCGGCGCGCGGTGTCGAGCGCCGCACGTAGAACGGTCTGGGCGCCTTGAGGTGTGAGCCCGGCGAGCCCGCAGGTGGGCGACACGACCAGTCCGCGCAGCGCGTCGCTGGTGAGGCCGGAGCGCTCGAAGCCGTTGAGCACCAGCGCCCGGGCGGCGACGTCAGCCCCCGACCCGCCCGCACCCGACCCGCCCGCGCCCGACCCGCCGGCACTCGACCCGCCGGCACTCGACCCGCCGGCACTCGTCCCGCCCACGACCGACCCGTCGGTGGCCAGGCAGCCCACCCAGATGCCGGTGCCGGCGTCGAGGGTGGCCGCCACCGACTCCCAGCGCGCCGGGGTGGCCGCGGTGAGGTCGACCGCGAGCGCCCCGGCACCCGTGGCCCGCAGCAGCGGCAGGGGCGCCGACGCGTGGCAGCAGTGCACGACGGTCAGGCCCGAGTGAGCAGCCAGCACCGACTCCAGGCCCCACATCACGACCTGCGGGTCGACGGCGCGCACCCGCCCGAACCCCGACGACGTGGGCAGCGACCCCTCGAGCACGGCCGGCAGCGACGGCTCGTCGACCTGCAGCACGACCTCGGCCCCCGGCACCAGCCGCCGCACGTCGGAGACATACGCCTGGATGCCGTCGGCGAGCGACGCAACAAGGTCGGCCACCGCTCCCGGGTCGGCCACGACCCGCTCACCGCGGTTGAGCCGCAGCGACGCCGCGAGCGTCCAGGGGCCGGCCACCTGCACCTTGAGCGGGCCGACGTAGCCGTCGTAGGCCTCGGCGAGCTCGTCGAGGTCTTCACGGTGGAACGAGGCGGCGCGGGCGGCATCCAGCCCCGGCCGGTCGACGAAGCGCCATCCGCTGGGCTGGAGGTCGACCGGCAGGTCGACGAGCAGCCCGGCGGCCCGGCCGATGATGTCCGCCCCCGGTCCGCGGCCCGGGGTCTCGGGGCAGTGCGGCAGCCCCACCCCCTCGCCGTCGACCAGCAGGTCACGCACCGTGCGCACCGCCTCGCGCGACGACGTGCCCGGCCACGACCCGATGCCGGTCGCCCGCACGGCGGCAACCGGGGCGCTCGGTGCTGCCGCGGGCGGCGGGCCCCCGGCATCCGGCGTCGGCACCTGCGTCACGGGGTGCACCGCTGCACCAGTGCGGTCACCGAGGCCGGCACGGGGGTGCCGGCCTCGACCGACCACGGCGCCGGCTCGGGCACCCCGGCCACGACGCGGAAGGGCACGACCCCCGACCACGCGCCGGTCTCCTCCTCGGGCACCGAAGGGCCGCCCGAGCGCTCCTTGAGCAGCCAGCGGCCGGGCGCGATCGGCAGCTCCATGGCGAGGGTGGCGACCTCCTCGCGGCGGTTCATGGCTCGAACCTCGGCGGGGCGGCCCGGGATCAGCCGCTCCGAGAGCAGCTCGAGCGCGGTGAAGCGCTCGGCGTCACCGAGCGGGGTGAGCTCGCCGTGGATGACGGCGGAGCGGTAGTTGGCCGACGACTCGAAGGTGGTGTGCGCCACGACCAGCCCGTCGACGACGGTGACGCTGAGCACCGCCGGTGCCCCCGCGGCCACCTGGCGCAGCGCCCCGGCTCCGGTCGACCCGTGCAGCAGGATGCGGTCGCCGTCGCGGGCGAAGAGCATCGGCACCACCCAGGGCCGGCCGTCGACCACGGTCGACAGGGTGCCGGCGAGCACCTCGTCGAGCAGGGCGTCGAGGGCCTCGCGCTCGGACCGCCCGCGCTCGGCGTGCCGGCCCAGGCGCTCGACCGGCGCGTCACCGCTCACCCGGCCGGCGTAGCCCGGCCCGGGGCACGCGGCATCCGACACCACCCGCACCGTGGATGCCGGGTGCCGGGCCAGCGCATCGCCCACCCGGGTGGGGCGCGGCATCAGCGCTCCACCACAGTTGGGACAGGTGCGTTCGAGGTGCTCCGAGCACCCCGCGCAGAACGTGCACTCGAACGAGCACACCACGGCACCCACGTCGTCGGCCGGCAGGTCGACGTCGCAGCACTCGCACCCTGGTCGCATCTCGAGCCCGCTCACCGCGTCATCCTCTCTCGTGCCCCGGACAGGGGCGTCTTCAGTGGTGCCGCGAACGTCCTCCGGCCTCGCCGGACGCCGCCCACACACCAGTGAAGCCGTCGAACTGGCCCTCGCCGACATCCAGTAGCCGTTGGTTTCGCAGGACCAGTATGGTCGCTGGATGTCGCGCGCCGCCCGCCCCGTCAGCCTCGTGCTCGACGTCGTCCCCGGGCCGGCCCCGCTGCGCCACCGGCTGGCCGACGCGGTCGTCGCCGAGCTGCGGGCCGGCCGCCTGCGCCCGGGTGACGCACTGCCCTCGACCCGGGCCCTAGCCGGTGCTCTGGGCCTGTCCCGCGGACCTGTCGTCGCGGCGTACGACGAGCTCGCCGCCGCCGGGTTCGTCGTCAGCCGGAGCGGCTCGGGGGCCGTCGTGGCAGCCGGCGCCGACCGCGCGGCCGCGGCCGGAGCCCTCACCCATGTGCACACCCCGCGGGACGCCGACACCCGGCCCGAACAGCGGCCCAGCGAGGCGCCCCGCTGGGACCTGCGCCCCGGCCGCCCCGACACCTCGCTGGTCGACCCGGCAGCGTGGCGCCGCGCCTGGCGCACGGCGGGGTCGGCCGTCCCGGGCAACGACGCCGGAGCCGGGCCGCCCCACGACCGCCTCCGCCGCGTGCTCGCCGAGCACCTGCGCCGCAGCCGTGGGGTGGCCGTTGCGCCCGACGACCTCCTCGTCGTGCCGGGGGTCGGCGCCTCGCTGCGCGCCCTCCCGGCAGCCCTGGGGCTGGTGGGCGAGACCGTGGCCCTCGAGGACCCCGGCTACGTCGAGGCCTGGACGGCGTTCGCGACCGAGGGCGTTCGGGTCGCCGCAGTGCCCGTCGACGGCGACGGCCTCGACCCCGCCCTGCTGCCCGAAGGCGCCCGCGCCGCCTATGTCACGCCCTCGCACCAGTACCCACTCGGGGCTCGGATGCCGGTCACCCGGCGGGTCCAGCTGCTCGAATGGGCCTCTCGCACCAATGGCCTCGTACTCGAAGACGACTACGACGGCGAGTTCCGGTACGACGTCTCGCCGCTGCCCGCGCTGCGCTCGCTGCCGGGAGCCGACGACCACGTGGTCTACATCGGCACCGCATCCAAGCTGGTGGCCCCGTCGTTGCGCGTCGCGTGGCTGGCGCCACCGCGGCGGCTGCGCGAACGGCTGCGGGTCGAGCTGGAGTCGCGCGGCCTGGTCGTGAACGAGGCCACTGGGCACGCCCTGGCGGAGTTCGTCGCGTCGGGCGCGCTGGCCACCCACCACGCCCGGGTCACCCGCACCTACGCCGCGCGTCGGGCCGCGCTCGTCGCCGCCGTGGCCCGGCACCTCCCGGGGGCCGCTCTCGAGGGGGTCGACGCCGGGCTGCACGTCGTGCTGCGGCTGCCCGACGACGTCGACGACCTCGACCTCGTCTCTCGGCTGGCCGAGCTGGGCCTGGCCGCCAGCCCGCTGTCCGCCTACGCCGTCGACGCCACCGTGCGTGGCCTGGTGCTCTGCTACGCCGGGCTGCCCGAGACCGGGGCCGACGCGGCCGTCGGGGTGCTGGCCCACGCCCTCGGGGCACCTCGCCGCGGGGGCGTCGCAGCCCTACGATGACCTCGATGGACGGCGCCCGCACGGCGGAGGAGCGGCTCGCGACCCTGGCCCAGCAGTGGGGCGACGCGGGTGACCGACGCGCGGTCTTCGCCGAGTGCTACCTGGTGATGACCCGGCGCGTCGAGGAGAACATCCGGGCCGGCCACTTCCACGACGGCATCTGGGTCAGCCGGCTGCTCGACCGCTTCGCCGCCTACTACTTCGACGCCGTCGACTCCTACGGCGGCCTGATCGCGGAGCCGGTCTGCCCGGCGGTGTGGCACCAGGCCCTCATGGCGTGTGCCGACCCCGGGTGTCACCCGCTGCAGGCCCTGATGCTCGGCATCAACGCCCACATCAACCACGACTTGGCGCTCGCCCTCGTCGACGTCCTCGACGACTGGCCCGCCCTCGACGAGGCGGCCCGCGAGGGTCGCCGGCAGGACCACGAGCTGGTCAACACCATCATCCATGACACGACCGACGAGGTGCAGGAGGACGTCGTCGCTCGGTGGTCACCCGCCGCCGAGCGCCTCGACCTGCTGCTGGGACCCCTCGACGAGTGGGCCTTCGGCGCGCTCGCGCAGTCGTGGCGCTCGCGGGTGTGGGCCGACGCCATGGAGCTGGTCGTCCTGGAACCGGAGCAGCGGGCCGCCGCGACGGTGGTCATCGGCGAGCGCGCTGCCCTCGTCGCGAACGTCATCCTGCTCGGCCGCCACGAGGCCTGACCAGGCCCCGGCCGCAGCCTTCGGCTCGGGGTGCGACGAGGATCACGCGCTCGCAGGGGTCGTTATGGCCGCCCACGGTCGAAGGCCACCGCGCATGACAACTAGAGTTCGTAGCAGGTCCATCCGGTGACGGCGCCGGGACCCCTACCGGTGCCAGTCCGCGAGACCGTGCGCAAAGGATGTTCGCGTGGCCCAGCTGCTCATGACCGGCTTTCCAGGATTCCTCGGATCCGCCCTGCTGCCGAGGCTGCTCGCCCGGCGCCCCGACACCGACGCGGTCTGCCTGGTGCAGCCCCAGCACGCCGTGCTGGCCCGCTCGCGGGTCAAGGAGCTCGAGATCACCGACCCGCACACGGCGGGCCGCATCCGGCTGGTCGAGGGCGACATCACCGTGGCCGGGCTGGGTCTGGGCGCCGCCGAACGCGAGCGCCTCGACGACGTGCGCGAGGTCTGGCACCTCGCGGCCGTGTACGACCTCGCCGTGGCCCCACAGATCGCCCGCCGGGTGAACGTCGACGGCACCACCAACGTGCTCGACTTCTGCCGCGAGCAGCCACACCTGCGCCGCCTGCAGTACGTCAGCACCTGCTACGTCAGCGGCCGTTACGAGGGCGAGTTCGCCGAGGACGCCCTCGAGGTGGGCCAGGCGTTCCGCAACCACTACGAGGAGACCAAGTACGAGGCCGAGCTGCTCGTGCGCAAGGCGATCGCCGACGGCATCCCCGCCACCATCTACCGCCCGGGCATCGTCGTCGGCGACTCGCAGACCGGCGCCACCCAGAAGTACGACGGCCCCTACTTCCTCGCCACCTTCCTCGCGCGCCAGGCCTCCCTCGCCGTGGTGCCGGCCGTCGGGGATGCCGACCGCGTGCGGGTCTGCCTCGTGCCCCGCGACTTCGTCGTCGGCGCGATGGACGAGCTCTCGGTGCTCGACAGCTCCGCCGGGCGCACCTACGCCCTCGTCGACCCCGACCCGCCGACCGTGCGCGAGGTCGTCTCGACCTTCGCCCGGCACCGCAACACCAAGGTCGTCTGGATGCCGTTGCCGCTGGCTCCGGTGCACGCCATCGTCGAGCACGTCCCCGGCATGGAGCGGCTGCTCGGCCTGCCCGCCGAGGCGCTGGACTACTTCGCCTCCCCGACCACGTACGCCACGGCGAACACGACGCGCGACCTCACGGCATCCGGCCTGACCTGCCCGCCGTTCGACAGCTATGCCGGGCTCCTGCTCGACTTCATGCAGGCCCACCCCGAGTACGACGCCAACGCGATGACCTGAGCACCACCCCCTGGAAGGACACCATGGCCCGCAGAAAGACCCGACCCGCCGACCCGCCCCTGGTGGTCGTCGAGATCAGCCTGGGCGCGTCCGAGCGCGACCACGACGTCACCGTGGAGTTCCTCGGTCGCCCCGTGCGCCTGCTGCGCATCGGCACCGACGGCGACCTGCGCACCGCCGAGACGCTCGTGCGCCGCTGGGCGCCGCTCGCTGATGCGATCGCCGTCAACGGGGCCGGCGAGGCCCTGGCCACCGGGGCGCTCACCGCCGACCCGGCCGACGCGATCCGCCAGCTGAAGGCGGCCGCCGACGGCACCGCCACCGACGGGCGGCACCTGCACGAGGTGCTGCAGGAGTGGTCGGTGCGCTGGGTGCAGAACGAGATGCCGGGCTACTTCTCCAACGCCCGCACCATCGTGCTCGGGGCCGACCACGCCCGCACCGTGCGCGTACTGCGCGAGTTCACCGACAACATCGACCTGCAGCGACCACCGGCACCCGACGGCTGGGCCGGGCGGCTCTCCCCCGTCCCCGTGCTCGAGGCCGCGGCGGGGGCCGTCTCCTGGCCGCTGCGCCAGGTCCGAGCCGCCGTGCGTGAGGACACCTTCGTGCCGGCCGAGCTCGCCAACCGCGGCTGGCTGGCGCACCGCCCGGAGGACAGCGACGTGGTCGTCGCCAGCTACCACGAGCTCGTCAGCTCGGGCTTCACCGAGCTGCACGGGATGGCGGTCATCACCTCGGCGGTGACCGACGACCAGCTCGCCGACCTCGCGGCACGCGACGTCGACCTCGTCGTCGACACCACGCCGCAGCCCTACGACGTCACCATCGACGTGGCCACGCTCGACGCGATGATGCGCGCCACCGTTCGGGCGCCCGGCGGTGCTCCGGAGCGGCTGAGCGACGACGACCTGCTCGAGATCATCCTCACGGCGGGGCTGCAGCCGCGCCTGCTCGAGCCGAACGGGCCGCGCCGCAAGAGCCGGTTCGCGTTCGTCATCCACCCGCTGTCGCAGCGGTTCTTCACCAAGATCGAGCCGCTCGGCACGGTCATGCGTGTCTCGCCCCCGTCGGTCACCAACGTGATCGAGAAGGCGATGGCCTACGCGCCGCCGATGGTCTACAGCCACGTCACCGGCATCACCTCACCGACCGGCGCCGAGGCGGAGGGCTGGCTCATCTCGGTCGGCGGCACCCCCAAGGAGATCCTCGCCCACGAACCGGAGTTCACCTACGAGAAGCTGCTCGCCGCCGCGGAGGTCGCCCGCAGTCTGGGGGCGCAGATCATGGGCCTGGGGGCGTTCACCAAGGTCGTCGGCGATGCCGGGGTGACCGTGGCGCGCAAGTCGTCACTGCCCATCACCACCGGCAACAGCTACAGCGCCTCGGGCGCCCTGTGGGCCGCCCACGAGGCGGTCGACCGACTGGGCCTGCTCGAGCGCGGCAGCGACGGCATCATCCACGGCCGCACCATGGTCGTCGGCGCGACCGGAGCCATCGGCTCGGTCTGCGCGCGGTTGCTGGCCCTGGCCAGCGACGAGCTGTGGCTCGTCTCCCCCGAGACGGCCAAGCTGCTGGCCCTCAAGCAGGACATCGAGCGCGAGCACCCCCGCGCCGTGGTGCACGCCGCCGCGACGCCCGGCGAGCACCTGGCCGAGATGGACGTCATCGTCACCGCCACCTCCGGCGCGGGCAAGCGGGTGCTCGACATCATGGACGTCAAGCCCGGATGCGTCATCACCGACGTCGCGCGCCCCCTCGACCTGTCCGCTGAGGACGTCGCCAAGCGCCCGGACGTGCTGGTCGTGGAGTCCGGCGAGATCGAGCTGCCCGGCGCCGACGTGCGGATGCGCGACATCGGGCTGCCCGACGGCGTCGCCTACGCGTGCCTGGCCGAGACGGTCGCGCTGGCCCTCGAGGGCCGCTACGAGACCTTCACGGTGGGCCGGGCGATCGAGTGGGAGAAGGTCAAGGAGATCTACCAGCTGGGCCTGCGACACGGCATGCGGCTGGCCGCGGTGTCCGGCGTCAACGGCGTCTACACCGACAAGGACTTCGCCCGGGTGCGGCAGCTCGCCCTGGCGGCACGATCCGGGCCGCGCGGCGCCACGGGGGCGAGCGCGACCCCCGCCTGAGACGGGCGACGTCAGAGCACGTCGTGCCCGGGGTGCGCCTCGGTGGGGATGGTGCCGAGCCGGCCGGCCTGGAAGTCCTCGAACGCCTGGACGAGCTCCTCGCGGGTGTTCATGACGAACGGGCCGTAGGCGGCGACGGGCTCGCGGATCGGTCGCCCGCCGAGCACGTAGAGGTCCAGGCTGGGGCTGCGGCTCTCCTGGCTGTCGTCGGCGCCCACCTCGATGAGGTCGCCGGCGCCGAGCACGGCCAGCTGGCCCATCCGGATCGGGCGGCGGTCGGGGCCGACCGTGCCCGTGCCGTTGAGCACGTAGACCAGCGCGTTGTAGTCCTGGGTCCAGGGCAACCGCACCCGCGCGCCGGGGGCCACCGTCGCGTGGAGCACGGTGATCGGCGTGTGGGTGATGCCGGGCCCCTGGTGCCCGTCGAGCTCACCGGCGATGACGCGCACCAGCGCACCACCGTCGGGGCTGGACAGCAGGGCGACGTCGCCCCCGCGGATGTCCTGGTAGCGCGGGTTCGACATCTTCATCGTGCGGGGCAGGTTGACCCACAGCTGCAGGCCGTGGAACAGCCCGCCGGAGACCACGAGCGACTCCGGCGGCACCTCGATGTGCAGCAGGCCAGAGCCCGCCGTCATCCACTGGGTGTCACCGTTGGTGATCGTGCCGCCACCACCGTTGGAGTCCTGGTGCACGAAGGTGCCGTCGATGATGTAGGTGACGGTCTCGAAGCCGCGGTGGGGGTGCCACGCGGTGCCCTTGGGCTCGCCCGGGGCGTACTCGACCTCGCCCATCTGGTCCATGTGGATGAACGGGTCGAGCGCGGCGAGGTCGACACCGGCGAACGCGCGGCGCACGGGGAAGCCCTCGCCCTCGAAACCGGCGGGTGCGGTCGTCAGCGAGCGCACCGGGCGCGACACGACCTCGGCGGCGGGCTCGGTGACGCGCGGCAGGGTCAGGATGTTGTCGACGGTCACGGCCGGCATGGGATCAGCTCCTTGAGGGTGGTTCATCCTCCGATGTCGAAGGTGCCTCGTCCAACAGTAGTTGACCCTTCAATCATTCCCGCGTACCCGGAACCCGTCGAGGGTAGAGAACACGCCGTGCGGCGGCCACCGGGCACGGCGTGTTCTCTACTCTCGACCGCGGCTGCTGCTCCGGATGCCGGGGTGCACCGCCCGCTCAGGCGCGGCCGGTGCCGCTGATGGTCGCCGACCCGACGACCCGGGTGCCCTCGTAGAGCACCACCGACTGTCCGGGGGCGACGCCCCGCACGCGCTCGTCGAGGACGACGCGCACGGCATCCGCGGTGGAGTCGACGGTCACCGTGGCCGGCACCTCCGCGCCGTGGGCGCGCACCTGGGCCCCCAGCCGCACCTCCCCCACCGGCGCCGCTCCGCACCAGCGCAGGTGGTGGCCCTCGACGAGGTCGACGCCGAGCAGGTCGGCGGTGCCGATGAGCACCCGGTTGGTGGGGGCGTCGACCGACACGACGTAGCGGGGCTGGCCGTCGAGCGCCGACCGGTCGAGCCCGAGCCCCCGCCGCTGGCCGACGGTGAACCCGTGCGCGCCACCGTGCGACCCCACGACGGCGCCCGACACGGCGTCGACGAGCTCGCCGGGGCGCTCCCCCAGCCGGCGGGTCAGCCAGCCGCGGGTGTCGCCGTCGGGGATGAAGCAGATGTCGTGGCTGTCCGGCTTCTTCGCCACCGAGAACCCGCGCGCCGCGGCCTCCTCGCGCACCTGCGGCTTGGTCGAGTCCCCGAGGGGGAAGAACGAGCGGGCCAGCTGGTCGGTGTCGAGCACCCCCAGCACGTAGGACTGGTCCTTGGCGGCGTCGACCGCCCGGTGCAGTTCGCGCCGCCCGCCGGCCTGCTCGACGACGCGCGCGTAGTGTCCGGTGGCCACGGCGTCGAAGCCCAGCGCCACCGCCTTGTCGAGCAGCCCGGCGAACTTGATCCGCTCGTTGCAGCGCAGGCACGGGTTGGGCGTTCGCCCGGCCGCGTACTCGGCGACGAAGTCGTCGACGACGTCGCGCTCGAAGCGGCTCGCGAGGTCCCAGACGTAGAACGGGATGCCGAGCCGGTCCGCGACGCGGCGGGCGTCACCGGCATCCTCGAGGGTGCAGCAACCGCGCGCGCCCTCGCGCAACGTGGCGGCCGAGCGCGACAGCGCGAGGTGCACCCCGACCACCTCGTGGCCGGCCTCGAGCATGCGCGACGCGGCGACCGCCGAGTCGACCCCGCCCGACATCGCGGCGACGACCCGCATCAGAGCAGGCCTCCCGCCCGCCGGGCTCGCTCGACGACCGCCGGCAGGGCGGCCAGGAACGCGTCGACGTCGGCCTCGGTGGACGTGTGGCCGAGCGACAGCCGCAGCGCGCCGCGTGCCTCGGCCTCCGAGAGCCCCATCGCCAGCAGCACGTGGCTCGGCTGGGGCACCCCCGCCTGGCACGCCGACCCGGTGCTGCACTCGACCCCGGCGGCGTCGAGCAGGTAGAGCAGCGAGTCGCCCTCGCACCCGGGCACGACGAGGTGGGCGTTGCCGGGCAGCCGCCGGGTGCCGTCGCCGGCGGTCCAGCAGCCGCTGACCTGGACGCCCAGGCCGAGCCCGAGCGCCCCCTCGAGCAGCCGGTCGCGCAGCATCATCACCCGCTTGGCCTCGACGTCGCGCATCGCGACGGTCTCCTCGAGCGCCACGGCCAGCGACCGGATGCCGGGCACGTCGAGGGTGCCGCTGCGCACCTGGCGCTCCTGCCCGCCGCCGTGGGCCAGGGGCACCAGCTTCGCGTCGCGCCGGGCCAGCAGGGCGCCGACGCCGAGCGGGCCGCCCACCTTGTGCCCCGAGATCGTCATCAGGTCGGCGCCGGACTCGTCGAACCGCACCGGCAGGTGCGCGACCGCCTGCACCGCGTCGGTGTGGAGCGGGATGCCGTGCTCGTGCGCCACCGCGGCGAGCTCGGCCACCGGCTGCACCGTGCCGACCTCGTTGTTGGCCCACATGACGCTGACCAGGGCGACGTCGTCGGCCCGCTCGTCGAGCACCCGGCGCAGGTCGTCGGCGGCGATGTGGCCGCAGCGGTCGGGCTCGAGCCAGCTGACCGAGGCGCCCTGCGCGACGAGGAACTCGACCGGGTCGAGCACGGCGTGGTGCTCGATGCCGCTCACGACCAGCCGGGAGCGGGCCCGGTCGGCGGCGAGCCGGGCGGCATACGTGCCCTTGACGGCGAGGTTGTCGGCCTCGGTGCCGCCCGAGGTGAACACGACCTCCGAGGGTCGTGCCCCGATGACCGACGCGATCCGCTCGCGCGACTCCTCGACCACGGCACGTGCCGCCCGGCCGGAGGTGTGCAGCGACGAGGCGTTGCCGACCTGCCGGGACTGCTCCAGAAGGGCCTCGACCGCGGCCGGCAGCATGGGGGTGGTCGCCGCATGGTCGAGGTAGGCCGTCACGGTGGTCGAGTCTACGTGCGGGGTGCCGACCCGGCTGCCTCAGGAGACGGCGTGGACGTCGCCGCGGCACGACGTCTCCGGGCCGTCACCAGCAGGGCCACTCCCGCGCCGGCGAGGAGCACCCCCACGGCCACGAACGGCCACGGGCTCCACTGGTCGGTGCAGGCGGTCGAGTCGGCCGTGGTGGTGCAGACCGTGCCCGGACCCCCGCGGTTGAGCCAGGCGATGAACAGAGGCGCCGTCGACAGCCCGAGGAGCAGGCCCGGCACGCTCGGCCGGCGCAGGGCCGGCACCGCGAGGGCGACCGCGACCAGCACCGCGGCCAGGGCCAGCAGGAAGATCCCGATGGTGGCCAGGCCCGCGACGCCGAACGCCACGAGCGCGCCCACGACGCCCCAGACCAGGACGGCCCAGGGTGACACCGAACTGCTGACACCGATGAGCCCCATGAGCGTGTGTGCGGGTCAGCCCTTGCGCTTCTTGACCTCGGCGGAGGCCTGCGGCAGCACGGTGAACAGGTCGCCGACGACGCCGAAGTCGACGAGCTCGAAGATCGGCGCCTCCTCGTCCTTGTTGACGGCGACGATGGTCTTCGAGGTCTGCATGCCGGCACGGTGCTGGATGGCGCCCGAGATGCCCGCCGCGACGTAGAGCTGCGGCGACACCTGCTTGCCGGTCTGGCCGATCTGGCTGCTGTGCGGGTACCAGCCGGCGTCGACGGCGGCCCGGCTGGCGCCGACCGCGGCACCGAGCGAGTCGGCGAACTCCTCGACCGGGGAGAAGTCGCCCCCGGTGCCACGGCCGCCGGAGACCACGATCGCGGCCTCGCTGAGCTCGGGGCGGCCCGTGGCCTGCTTCGGCTGGGAGTCGGTGATGCGCGCCGCCCGGGCCGCGTCGCTGAGGGTGACCGCGAACGCCTCGACCACACCGGCAGCCGGAGAGGCCTGCAGCGCCACGGAGTTGGGCTTGACGGCGATGATCGGGGTGCCGGTGGTGACCGTCGCGGTCACCGTGTAGGAGCCGGCGAAGACCGACTGCGTGGTCTCGATGCCGTTCTCACCCGCACGCACGTCGATGGCGTCGGTGATGACACCGGAGCCGGTCTTGATGGCCAGGCGCGCCGCGACCTCCCGGCCGGTTGGGCTGCTCGAGATGAGCACGGCCGCCGGCGAGACCTTCTCGACCAGCGCGGCGAGGATCTCGGCGGTGGGCGCGACGAGGTACGCCGCGGCATCCGCGTCGTCGACGACGTAGACCTTGTGCGCGCCGTACTTGGCCAGGGTCACCTGGGCCTTCTCGGCGCCGGCGCCGATGTGCACCGCGGAGGGCTCGCCGAGGCGGTTGGCGATGGTCAGCAGCTCGGCGGTCGCCTTGCGCAGCCGCCCGTCGGTGTGCTCGACGAGAACGAGTACTTCAGCCATGGGTTTTCCGTCCTACCTGTCAGTCGTCGTGGGGGTCAGAGGAACTTGCGGCCGGCGAGGAACTCGGCCAGCTTCGCGCCGCCGTCACCCTCGTCGGTGACGATCTGGCCCTGCTCGCGCGGCGGGCGCTTGGCGAAGGCGAGGACCGAGGTCCACGCGGCGTCGAGCCCCACGAGCGAGGGGTCGATGCCGAGGTCGGCCAGCCCCCACTGCTCGACCGGCTTCTTCTTGGCCGCCATGATCCCCTTGAACGAGGGGTAGCGCGGCTCGTTGATCTGGTCGGTCACCGACACCAAAGCCGGCAGCTTCGCCTCGATGGTCTCGGATGCCGTGTCGCCGTCGCGGCGGATCGTCACCGTGCCCTCGCCGAGGGTGAGCTCGGCGGCGTAGGTGACCTGCGGCAGCCCGAGCCGCTCGGCGAGCATCGCGGGCACCACGCCCATGACCCCGTCGGTGGACGACATGCCGGTGATGACGAGCTCGGGGGCTCCACCGGTGGCCTTCTTCACGGCCTCGGCGAGCACCAGCGAGGTGGCGACGGCATCCGAGCCGTGGATCGCGGCGTCGTTGACGTGCACGCCCGCGTGGGCACCCATCTGCAGGGACTTCTTGATCGCGTCGGCGGCGGCGTCGGGGCCGACCGTCAGCACGGTGACCTCACCCTCGCCCGCGGCCTCGACGATCTTCAGGGCCTCCTCGACGGCGTACTCGTCGAGCTCGGACAGCAGCCCGTCGACACCCTCTCGGTCGACGGTCTTGTCGGAGTCGCGGAACGTGCGCTCGGACTGGGCGTCCGGAACGTACTTGACGCAGACGACGATGTTCATGCGTGCCTCGTCCTCTTCATTCGTGGTGGATTGGTGGCACCCGGCCGTCCGGCGCGGGGCGTGCCGTCGATTCTCTCAGCAGGTAAGCGCTTGTTCACCATCGGTGCGGCGTGATGCCCGCCACCTCGACGAGAAGGTGACCCTCACCTGGCCGTGCGGGTTGGGTCAGGCGCCGTCGAAGGGTGCCGGGCCCTTGGCCTTCTCGACGAAGTGCCGCATGCCCGTGGCCCGGTCCTGGGTGGCGAACAGGCCGGCGAACAGCATCCGCTCGATCTCCAGGCCGCTGTCGAGGTCGACCTCGAGGCCGCGGTCGATGGCCTCCTTGGCGGCGCGGAGGGCATAGGCCGGCCCGCCGACGTAGCGGGCCATCATCGAGCAGGCGGTGGCGTAGACGTCGGCGGCGGGCACCACGGCATCCACGAGCCCGATCTCGAGCGCCTCGGCGGCCGGGACGAACCGGCCGGAGAAGACGATGTCCTTCGCCCTGGACGGGCCGACGAGGCGGGCGAGGCGCTGGGTGCCACCGGCGCCGGGGATGATGCCGAGCAGGACCTCGGGCTGGCCGAGCCGCGCGTCGTCGGCCGCGATGCGGAAGTCGCAGGCCAGCGCGACCTCGCAGCCGCCGCCGAGGGCGTAGCCGGTGATGGCGGCCACGGTGGGCTTGGGCAGGCGGGCCAGAACCCGGGTGAAGTCCTGGAGGAGCGCGGAGTGGTCGACCATGTCGGTGTACGACATGGTCTCCATCTCCTTGATGTCGGCCCCGGCGGCGAAGACCTTCTCGCCGCCCCAGACGATGACGGCCGACACGTCACGGCGCTCGGCGGCCTCGCGGCACGCCGCGATGAGGCCGTGCTGGATCTCGCCGTTGAGGGCGTTCATCGGGGGCCGGTCGAGGCGGATGGTGCCGATGCCGTCTTCGACCTCGAGGCGGACGAGGTCGGTCATGACGGGTCGCCCGCCGGTGCGTCGGCCTCGGCGTTGGGGTCGAGCCCGAGCACCCGCTGGTGCCAGATGTGCACGCCGGACAGGATCACCTGGATGGACACCTGGACCAGCGTGCTGAGGTCGGCTCCCGGCGTGACGAGGTGCTCGCTGATGACCACGAGGGTCGAGCCGGCCACCCCGGTCTTGACGATGTTCATGTTGAGGTTGAGCTCGTTGCACGTCTCGTGCAGGTGCAGCCGGTCGGCGAGCAGGTCGTCCTGGATCTGCCACTGGCCGAAGAGCCGCATGATCTCGACCTCGCCCTCGGTGCACCGCACGAAGAGCTGCTGCTCGTTGACCGTGAACGCGACGTCGCCGTCGGTGTCGAGGTTCGGCTGCACGCCGAGGTCGACGAGCACGTCGAGGACCCGGCCCCGCAGCGGGTGCTCGTCCGGGGGTGGGGGGAAGTTGGGCAGCGACGTGGGATCGGTCATGGGTCCAACCTAACCACTCACTAGGCTCGCCTCCATGTCGCGCCCGCCCAGCCCCACACCCCTGCCGGGAGGGCTCGGCCGCGACCTTCCCCCGCCCCCCGGGGTGACCCTGGTCGAGGGCGGCGCCGATGTCGCGGTCTACGCCGGGCACGCCGATGGCGTAGACGTCTGCCTCTTCGAGCCGGGCGACACGCAGGGCGCCTCAGAGCGCCGGGTGCCCCTGCTGGAGCGGGCCCACGGCTGGTGGTTCGGCTTCGTGCCGGACATGGGCCCGGGCCAGCGCTACAACGTTCGGGTGGCCGGCGAGTGGAGGCCCGACACCGGGCTGCGGCACAACGCCGCCAAGCTGCTGCTCGACCCCTACGCCCGGTCGGTCGAGGGCGAGGTCACCTGGGGCCCGGAGGTCTACGGCCACATCGTCGACACGGGCTGGCACGGCGACGGCGAGCTGCGCTCCGACCTCGACAGCCGCGGCTTCGTGCCCCGGTGCGTCGTCGTCGACGACGCGTTCGACTGGGAGGACGACCGCCCGCCGTGCCGCACCCGCAGCGAGACCGTCATCTACGAGGCCCACGTGCGCAACCAGACCGCGCTGCACCCCGACGTGCCCGCCGAGCTGCGCGGCACGTATGCCGGGCTGGCCCACCCCGCCTCGGTCGGCCACCTGCGCGAGCTCGGCGTCACCGCGGTCGAGCTGCTGCCGGTGCAGCTCTTCACCTCCGAGCCACACCTCGTGCGGCGCGGCCTGGCCAACCACTGGGGCTACAACACCCTGGGCTTCTTCGCGCCGCACCCCGGCTACGCCGCCGCCACCGACCCGCAGGGCGTGGTCGACGAGGTCAAGGGCATGGTCAAGCTGCTGCACCGCGAGGGCATCGAGGTGATCCTCGACGTCGTCTACAACCACACCGCCGAGCAGGACCGCACCGGCGCCACGCTCTCCTGGCGCGGCCTGGACCAGCGCGCCTACTACCGCCTCGACGAGCGCGGCCGCGACATCGACGTCACCGGCTGCGGCAACACCCTCGACCTGCGCCACCCGGTGGTCTGCCGGATGGTGCTCGACTCGCTGCGCTACTGGGTGCAGGAGTTCCACGTCGACGGCTTCCGTTTCGACCTCGCGGTCGCGCTCGGCCGCGGGCGGGGCGACGAGTTCGACCCCGACCACCCCTTCTTGGTCGCCCTGCGCACCGACCCCGTGCTGTCGCGGGTCACCCTCATCGCCGAACCCTGGGACCTCGGGATGCACGGCTGGCGCACCGGCCAGTTCCCCCCGCCCTTCATGGAGTGGAACGACCGCTACCGCGACGCGGTGCGGCGGTTCTGGGTCATCGACGTGCGGGCCCAAGCGCACGGCCAGCACTCCCATGGGCTGCAGGACCTCGCCACGCGCCTCGCCGGCTCGCGCGACCTCTTCGGCGACCGCGACCGCGGGCCGACGGCATCGGTCAACTTCGTCGCCGCCCACGACGGCTTCACCATCGCGGACCTGACGTCGTACGACACGAAGCACAACGAGGACAACGGCGAGGACAACCGCGACGGCAGCAACGGCAACACCTCCTGGAACCACGGCGTCGAGGGCCCCACCGACGACCCCGCCGTCGAGGCGGCCCGCGCCCGCACCATCCGAAACCTGCTGGGCACCCTGCTGCTCTCGACCGGCGTGCCGATGCTCACCGCCGGCGACGAGATGGGGCGCACCCAGGGCGGCAACAACAACGCCTACTGCCAGGACAACGAGACCAGCTGGCTGAGCTGGGACCTCGCCCCGTGGCAGCGCGACCTGCTCGCGACCGCCCAGCACCTGACCCGGGTGCGGCGCGAGCTGCCGGCCCTGCGCCAGCGGGTCTGGGCCCTGGGTCGCCAGGTGAACGACGACGGCAGCCGCGACATGGAGTGGTACGCCGCCGACGGCGCGCCGATGGGCAGCCGCTGGGACCACCCCGGCACCCGGGTCGTGCAGATGTACGTCGCCGGGACGTGGATGGGCGCCCACTCCGCGCTCATCGTCATCAACGGCGGCGCCCACCAGCACGAGGTGACGCTCGCGCCCGCCCCCGGCGTCACGGCATACCGGCTGCTCTGGGACAGCGACGACGAGCGCCCGCAGCCCGGCGGTGAGCCGCAGCCGCCGGGCTCGGTGCTGGTTCCCGGCACCAGCCTGCGCGTCTACGCCGCGGCCGACGCCACCTGAACCGCGAGCGCGCGGCACGGCGCGCGGGGTGCGACGAACGACGAGGTCGCAGACCTAGACTGGCCGGCATGGAGGCGGCAGCTGCCACCCGGGCAGCCCGCAGCGGGACGGTGCCCCCGCGTCCGTCGGCACCAGTTGGGAGCACCACCGCATGACCGCCACCGTGCCCGCGCCCACCGGCTTCGAGCCGCTCGACCCGGCCATCCGCGAGCAGTACGACCGCGACGGATTCGTCGTCATCCCGAACGCCCTCGCGGAGGAGGACCGCGTCTACTTCGAGGACGCCGTCGACCGGATCTACGCCGAGCAGGAGGCCGCCGGCGAGCTGCGGCCCGACCGCTCCATCCACGTCATGGGCTGGATGCACCGCGACCCGCGTTTCGTCGAGCTGCTGACCTGGCCGCGCACGTTCCCGTACATCTGGGGAACCATGGGCTGGAACATCTACACCCACCACAACCACATCGACGTGAACCCCCCGAAGGACGAGCCGCCCTTCTGGAACTGGCACCAGGACGGCTACCGGCAGAACTCCGACCTCGACATGGCCGTGCGTCCCATGTTCATGACGAAGATCAGCTACGCCCTCACCGACCTGTCCGAGCCGGGCTACGGCAACACCAAGGTGATCCCGGGCAGCCACAAGAACAACACCCTGTCCGGCCGCCCCGAGAAGCCGGGCGACCCGATCATCGAGCCCGAGGGCGCCGTCGAGGTGCTGCTCAACCCCGGTGACGCCTTCATCTTCGACCGCCGGCTGTGGCACTCCCGCTCGATGAACACCAGCGAGCGCATCCGCAAGCTGATGTTCATCGGCTACACCTACCGCTGGATCCGCCCGCTCGACGAGGCGGTCGCCGACCAGTCCTCCGACTGGTTCAAGGGCCTCACCCCGCTGCAGCAGCAGCTGCTCGGCTACGGCCCCGACCACGCGTCGTTCTGGGGCATCAAGCAGACCGGCTGGATCGACGACGAGATCCCGCTGCGCGCCGAGCTCAAGGAGCGCGGCCTGCTCGACCGCGAGGTCCCCTTCCTGCGCTGAGCCGTGCCCTCGACGCCGTGTCGAGGATGGAGAACACGCCGCCTCCGGTTCGCCGGGGCGGCGTGTTCTCTACCCTCGTCCGGTCGGGGGCGGCGCGACCAGCTCGTTGGCGCACCGCAGGATGCCGGGTCGGCTCAGCGCCGCGACGTCGAGCGGCTGTGCGCACCGCACCCGGAAGGTCGTCGACTCCCCAGGCAGCAGGGTGACCAGCCCGCGGTCGACGGTGGCGTCGGGGTGCAGCTTGTCGACGAGGAGCGTCACGTCGCGAAGCAGCACCTGCGCGGTGACGGTCACGTCGGTCGTGCCTGCTCCCGCGAGCACCTCGACCCGGGCTGCGGGTGGCGGCAGCTCGCTGTGCCGGGGCTCGGCGGCAAACCACAGCCCGCGGGTGCCGAGGCCCTCCGCCACGACCAGCTCGCCCGCCGGGTGCTCGACACCTGCGACGTCGAGCGGCACGTCGAGCGACAGCGAACAGCGAGCGGCGACCGTGGCCGGCATCCGGGCCGTGGCGAGCACCGTGCCGTCGAACCGGCTGCGGGTCAGCACCACCTCGCCCTCCCAGGGGTCGTCGGTGTCGTTGCCGAGCGCCACCCGCAGGCCCTCGCCGTCGGGCTGGATCGTCACGGCCCTCGGCGCGAAGGCGTGGCGCAGGGCGAAGTAGAGGGGCTTCTCCCGCCCGTCGCCGTCGACCGCGGCCCACGAGGTGACCGGCCAGCAGTCGTTGAGCTGCCACACCACGGCGCCCGACGTGTGCGGGGCCAACGAGCGGAACCAGTCGAGCGCGCACGAGACGGCGTTCGCCTGGTTGAGCTGCATCGCCCAGTGCCAGGTCTCCATGTCGTCGGGCACCCGGAAGTGCGGCAGCAGGCCGCGGGTGAGCTTGACGTTCCCGTCGAGCGCCTTCTGGTGCACGATCATCCCGGGCGACTCGGGGGTCAGCGGGTCGTCGCTGACGGCGCGGGTCAGGGTCGACCAGACCGGCGGCCCCTGCCACCCGAACTCGGCGACGAAGCGCGGGCGCACCTCGCGGTAGGTCGTCCAGTCCCGGGCGTTCCACTGCTCCCACAGGTGCATGGCACCGTGCGCGTGCGCGTTGGGGTGCTGCCCGTGCGGGCTGAGCGGGCTGCCGGGCACGTAGGGCACGTGCGGTGCCAGCTCGTCGACGATGCCGGGAAGCAGCTCGTAGTAGTAGAGCGCGCCCCAGGTGCGGCCGTCGAGCCGCTCCTTCCACCCCCAGTCCTCGTGGCCGCAGAGGTTCTCGTTGTTGCCGCAGAGCAGGGCGAGCGAGGCGTGGTGGGCGAGCCGGGCGACCTGGTGGCGTGCCTCGGCCTCGACCTCGCTGCGCAGCGGCTCCTCCTCGGGGTAGGCCGCGCAGGCGAACAGGAAGTCCTGCCAGGTGAGCAGGCCGAGCTCGTCGCACAGGTCGTAGAAGTCGTCGGCCTCGTAGATGCCGCCGCCCCAGACCCGCACCAGGTTGACGTTGGCGTCCTTGGCCTGGGTGAGGCGGGCGGCGTACCGGGCGCGGTCGACGCGAGTCGGGAACGCGTCGTCGGGGATCCAGTTGACGCCCTTGACCAGGATCGGGCGGTCGTTGACGACGAGCTGGAAGGGGGTGCCCGCGGCATCCGGCTCGGTGTCCCAGCGCAGCGTGCGGAACCCGACCGGCCGGGTCGTCGCGTCGAGCACGTCGTCGCCGGCGCGGAGCCCGACCTGCACGTCGTAGAGCGGCTGGGCGCCGTGGCCGGTCGGCCACCAGCGGTCGACGGAGCCGAGCTCCAGCTCGAGGGTCAGCTCGTCACTGCCGTCGGGCACCACTGCGGATGCCGCGACGCCCGCGACGCCGAGGGTGACCGTGAGCTCGGTGGTGTCGGCGCATGCCACCCGCACGGTCGCCCGCACCCGGCCGCCCTCGCCGCGGGGCTCGGCGTGCACGCGCACCTCGTCGAGGCGTGCCGTGCTCCACGACACCAGGCGCGCCGGGCGCCAGATGCCGCTGGTGAAGGTCGCGATGCCCCAGTCCCAGCCGAAGCTGGAGGCCGACTTGCGGATCGCCTCGTACGGCAGCGGGTAGGGCCGTGGCCGGGCCCCGAGCACGGCGCTCTGGGCATTGGCGTACCGCACCGGGCTGCGGAAGGCGACCGCGAGGTGGTTCTCGCCGGCCCGCAGCCGGTCGGTGACGTCGATGCGGTGCTGGCGGTGCTGGTTGGCGACCTCGGCGACGACCTCCCCGCCGAGCAGCACCGTCGCCACCGTGTCGAGCCCGTCGAACACCAGCTCGTGGCGCTGCGCCCCGGCGAGGTCGTCCTCGGTGAGCACCAGCGCGCACTCGTAGGTCCAGTCGACCAGCCCGACCCACGCGAGCAGCGCCTCGTGGTCGTCGAGGTAGGGGTCGGGGATGAGGCCGGCCCGCAGCAGGTCGAGGTGCACCACCCCGGGCACCCCCGCCGGCACGACGGCATCCCGCAGCGCGTCGGGCACGGGGCCGCCGGCGGCCCGCACGGTCCAGCCGGTGTCGAGCGGGCGGATCACTCCGTCGCAGCCACCGTCGGGGCCGGCGCGAGCCAGCCGGCCCGGTTGACCCG
>JBBQNZ010000049.1:0-25459 GCA_038330415.1 Actinomycetales bacterium
AGGCCCCCGGCTACTCCTTCCCCTCCGGCCACGCCGTGAACTCCGCGGCCTGGGCGACCGTCGTCGTCATCCTGCTCTGGCCCCTGCTCAAGCCGCTGTGGGCCCGGGTCGTGGCGGTCGTGCTGGCCACCCTCGTGGTGCTCGTCACCGCACTCGACCGGGTGCTGCTCGGCGTGCACTACCCGAGCGACGTCACGGTCGGCGTGCTCACCGGCGTCGGCCTGGCCCTCGCCTCCTATGCCGGCTACGTCGGCTGGAACCCCCCAGACCCCACCGGGGCCGACGACCCCGATGTCGGCCCACCCACCCCTCAGGAGACCTGATGCCGTTCCTCACCCGCTGGGACGACGACCACAGCCGCCCGGCGTTCACCGCGGCGCTGCGCGACGTGGCCGTGCGGGCCGTGCTCCCTGCCGTCGCCATCTTCGCCGTCATCGTCGGCTTCGGCTTCGTGCTCCTGGGGCCGCTCAAGTCCTACGCGAGGTGGGAGAACAGCGTCAGCAGGTGGTTCGAGGACGGCCGCACCGAGACGTGGAACACCATCACCCACGTCATGTCGATGATCGGCAACACCGAGTACGTCATCGCCGTCGGCGTCATCGTCTCCGCGATCGTGTGGTGGCGCACCAAGGAGTGGTGGTTCGCCGTCGTCCCCCTCATCGCGATCTCGCTGCAGGCCACCGTCTTCGTCATCGCCACCGCCGTCGTCGGTCGCGAGCGTCCTCCGGTCGAGCGGCTAGACCCTTCCCCGCCGACGTCGAGCTATCCCAGCGGGCACGTCGGTGCTTCCACCGCGCTGTACGTGTCGTTCGCGCTGATGGCGACCCGCATCTCGAACGTCGTCGTGCGCCGGGTCGTCATCGTGCTGTGTGTCCTCGCGCCGTTGCTCGTGACGTACGCCCGTCTGTACCGAGGCGCCCACCACATCTCCGACGTCGTCGTGGGGATGATCAACGGCGTGCTCTGCGCGCTCCTGGCGTGGAACTACCTGCGCCGCGACCCGGCATCCGGCAGCGGCACCTCGGCAAAAGCCCGGGCGGGCAGCGAGGCCACCGGCGCTCAGACCCGCGCGTAGCGCGAGCGGGCGAAGGAGTAGACGCCGTAGGCGGCGATGCCAGCGGCCACGAGGGTCAGCAGGAACGGCCCGAACGGCTGGTCCTTGACGGTCTTCAGCGCGCCGTCGAGGCCCTGCGCCTTGTCGGGGTTCGCCTGCCAGGCGGCGACGAGAAAGAAGAAGCCCACGATGACCAGGGCGACGCCCTTGGCGATGTAGCCGACCCGGCCGGCCGTGACGGCCCACTGGCCGGGGTGCTCGCGCAGGTCCTCGAGGAACTTCTTCGTCCAGCCCTTGTAGATGTGGTAGCCGGCGATGCCGAGCACGACCAGCCCCACGACCCCGACGAGGATCCGTCCGCCGGGGCTACCCATGAGGGTGGCGGTGACGTCCTCGGTCTTCTTCTCGGACGACGAGTTCGTGCCCTGACTGACCTTGAAGGTGGTCCACGCGAAGAACAGGTAGGTCACGCCCTTGGCGGCCGCCTTGAGCCGGTCACTGGTCTCCCCGTGGTTCAAGGCCGCCTCGAACAGCTGCCAGACGGCGAGCAGCAGGAAGCCGACGACGCACACCCAGAGCAGCACGACCCCGGTGCTCGAGGACGACAAGGTCTGCAGGGCACCGGAGGTGTCGGCGTTCTTCGAGCCACCCCCGACACCCCATGCCACCTTGAGGGCGATGTACGCGATGAGCAGGTGGATCAGCCCGAGCACGGCGTAGCCGAGCCGGGCCCCCCACTCGACGACGGGGCTGTTGCCGGCCTCGCGGGCCGCGGTGGTGGCGTGGGTGGTTTCCATCCGCACACCTTTCCACCGGCGAGGATGCCGCGGCGGGTTGCGTGCGCGCCGACTTCGGCCCCTCAGAGCAGGGCGCGCAGCACCGGCACCAGGCCGTCGTCGTCGACGTCGCCGGCCACCTCGTCGGCGGCCGCCTTGACCTCGTCGGGCGCGTTGCCCATCGCCACCCCGCGGGCCGCCCACCGCAGCATCTCGAGGTCGTTGCGCTGGTCGCCGACGGCCACCGTGTGCATCGGCTCGACGCCGAGCCGGCGCCGGATGGCCTCGAGCGCGGCCCCCTTGGAGACGCCCTCGGGGTTGATGTCGAGCCAGGCGCTCCACCCGACGGCGTACTCGACGCCGTGCAGGCCGATGTCCTTGGTGCGCTCGATGAACTCCTCGCTGGTGCTCGACGGGTCGCGCAGGGTGAGTCGGGTGACCGGAGTGGCCATCAGCTCCTCGAACGGCACGATCCGGGGTTGCCCGTCGAGCTCGCCGTCGGGGAACGGCGCGGTCACCTTGAACCCCACGCCGAGCTCCTCCACCGCGACGAGCGCCGAGGGGAAGTGCTCGCGCAGCACCAGCAGTGCAGGGCCCGGGTCGAACGTGACCGCCTCGAGGATCTCGTAGCCGAGCTCGAGGTCGGGGTGGAGCCGCAGCGTGACGGCGCCGTTGGCGCACACGGCATACCCGGTGGTGAGCCCGAGCCGGTCGAGCACGGGCAGGGTGCCGATGATGGCGCGGCCGGTGGCGATGGTGACGTGGTGCCCGGCGTCCGCGACGGCCCGCACGGTCTCGCGGACGGCGTCGGAGAGCTCGCCCTCGTGGTTGACCGTGGTGCCGTCGATGTCGAGGGCGACGAGGTGTGGAGTGGTCATCGCCGCCGACGCTACCGGTGCGTGCTGACCGCGTGGCGAGGTGTCCGGGCGGCGGGTCGGTGCGGATGCCGGTGTCGGCGCCCGCGCGTAGCGTCGCCCCATGACCGACACACCCTCCCTCGAGCTCGACCCGACCGACCCCGTGCACGCCGACGTGCTGGCCCGGCTGGCCGCCGACCACATCGGCTGGCTCACCACGGTGCGGGCCGACGGGTCGCCGCACGCGGTGCCGGTCTGGTTCCTCTGGCACCACGACCGGCTGCTGGTGATGAGCGAGCCGCGCACCGCGAAGGTCACCAACGTGCGGCGCGGCTCCCCCGCGCTGCTGCACCTGCACACCCGCGCCGACGGCAACGGCGTGGTCGTGCTCTCCGGCCCGGCGGAGATCAGCGACCGCACGGCCACGCAGTGGCTGCCCGAGATCAGCGAGGCCTACACCGCCAAGTACGCCGAGGCGATGGTGGCCTACGGCATGGGGCTCGAGCCGATCGCCGAGAAGTTCCACGTCGTGATCGAGATCGCGCCCACCGCCCTGCAGGCGTGGTGAGGCCACGGGCCCGCCGGCCCCCGGTCACTCCGGCGCCGACCACGCCTGCCGCACCGAGAGCCGACCCGAGGTCTGCAGCAGCGACCTGCGGTAGAGGCGCTCCGCGAGCAGCACCACCGCACCCGCCGCGGCCAGCAGGATGGCCAGCGCCACCACCGGCTCCCACCACTGCGCACTGCCCTCGAGGATGCGCTGCGGCATCAACACCGCGGACGCCGGCGGCACGTACGACAGGATCGTCTGCGGGGTGCCGCTGAGGAACGCCGACCCGAAGAAGATCGCGACGAGCAGCATCGTCAGGGGCGTGGACGTCGACTGCACGTCCTCGGTGCGGCTGGCCAGCGCACCCGTGACGGCCCACAGGCAGGCGATGAGCAGGAACCCGACCAGGAAGAAGACGAGGAACCAGCCGAGGGCACCGCTGACCGTCGGCAGCAGCGCGCCCAACGAGGTGAAGCTCAGGCCGACCAGGCCGATGGCGGCGTAGAGGCCCATCTGCGCCACGGCCAGCGCGGTGTTGCCCAGCACCTTGCCGGCGAGCAGGTGGCGCACCGGGATCTTGGTCGAGATGATCTCGACGATGCGCGACTGCTTCTCCTCCACCACGCTGCCGGCGAGGGTGTAGCCGAACACGAGCGACGACACGTAGAACAGGAACGCCAGCGCGAACGCCACCCCCTGGGCGAAGTCGCGCTGCTCCGCGTCGCCCTCGAGCACGTCCGAGGTCAGCTGTGACCCGGCGGTCAGGGTGGCGACCGACGTCCCGGCCGCGGCGGCGTTCTCGGTCAGCGTGGCGTCGCGCACCACGGTCTCGGTGACCGACTCGAGGTCCCGCGGCACGTCGGTCTTCCCGGTGAGCACCCAGCCGCCGTCGCCCGGGGCGAGCCACGCGTCGGCCTCGTCGTCAAGCAGCGAGGTGCGAGCCGCGGCGTCGTCGGCGACCTCGACCACCTGCACGCGCACCTTGTCGTCGATGTCGCCAGCCCGGCCGGCGACGGCGTCGGCCATCGTGACGCCGGTGGGCGTCGCCGCGACCTTGTAGTCCTTGACCCGCTCGGCCAGCACCGCCTGCACCGCGAGCAGCGCGACGATCATCGCGACGGTCAGCAGCGTGCCGACCAGGAAGGCCCGGTCGGTCAGCCGGGTGGCGACCTCGCGCCGCGCGACGAGCGTCCAGGCGTGGCGCACGCTCCCCTCGGGGCGCGAGTCCTCGGACTGCTGCTGCGGCTCGGTCCTCGTTCGCACGGTCGTCATGCCGTCACCTCCCGGTAGATCTCGGACAGCGGTGGCACGACGCGGCTGAACTCGCGCACCGCCCCGCGCGCCACTGCTTCGCGCAGCACGGCCTGCTCGGCGCCCTCGGTCACCAGCTCGAGCAGGGCGGCCGTGCCGTCGACGTCGTGCACGTGGATGCCGCGCACGTCGCGCACCCAGCCCGCGTCGGCATCGGTCACCAGCCGGTAGCGGGTTGGGCCGCCCGCACGCAGGTCGTCGACCGACCCCTGCGCGACGACCCGGCCACGGGCCAGCACGACGAGGCGGTCGCACAGCCGCTCGACGAGGTCGAGCTGATGGCTGCTGAACAGCACGGGCACGCCGGATGCCGCGCAGTCGCGCAGGACGTCGGCCATCGCGTCGACGGCGCCGGGGTCGAGGCCGCTGAACGGCTCGTCGAGCACGAGGGCGGTCGGCGAGTGCAGCAGCGCGGCCACGATCTGCACGCGCTGCTGGTTGCCCAGGCTGAGTGCCTCGACCCGGTCCTTGGCGCGGTCGGCGAGGCCGAACCGCTCGAGGTGGGTGTCGATGGCGCGGCGGGCGTCCGCGGCCGTCATCCCGGACAACCGGGCGAGGTAGGTCAGCTGGTCGGCGACCTTCTGCTTGGGGTAGAGCCCTCGCTCCTCGGGCAGGTAGCCGAAGCGGCGCCGGTCGGCGGCGGTCATCGGCCGGCCGTCCCAGAGCACCTCACCGGCATCCGGGCGCAGCAGCCCCATCACCATCCGCATCGTCGTCGTCTTGCCCGCCCCGTTGCCGCCGACGAAGCCGGTCAGGCCACCGGGCCGCACGACGAGGTCGACCCCGTCGACGGCGCGCACGTCGCCGAAGGTGCGGCTCAGCCCCCGTGTCTCGATCTGTCCCATACCGCCACGCTAGGCGCGGCACGGCGGCGCGGGATCAGCCCGCAGGGGGAGCTCAGCCCTCCGCCGGGAGGACGAGCCCTGCCTCGTAGGCCAGCACCACTGCCTGCACCCGGTCGCGCACGTGCAGCTTGGCCAGGCAGTTCGACACGTGCGTCTTCACGGTCGCCTCGCCCAGGAAGAGGTGCGCCGCGATCTCGCTGTTCGACATCCCCCGGGCGACGAGCACGAGGATCTCCCGCTCGCGGTCGGTGAGCCGCTCCAGCCCGCCGAGCCGCGCGTCGACGGCGGGCCCGCGCAGGCCGGCAGCCGCCCCGGGTGGCGGCGGGCCGGCATCCGGTCGTGGCCGGCCGCCCCGGGCGGTCGTCATCCGGGCGATGACCCGGCGGGTCACCTCGGGGGCGAGCAGCGCGTGGCCGTGGCCGACGGCGCGCACGGCATCGACGAGCTGGTCGGGCTCGGCGTTCTTGAGGAGGAACCCGCTGGCGCCGGCCTGGAGGCCGTCGAACACGTAGTCGTCGCGGTCGAACGTGGTGAGGATCAGCACCCGGCCGAGGTCCTCGGCCACGAGGGCGCGGGTCGCCTCGATGCCGTCCATGACCGGCATCTGCACGTCCATCAGCACGACGTCGGGGCGCAGCGCGCGGGCCTGCTCGAGGGCCATCGCGCCGGTGCTGGCCTCGCCGACCACCTCGAGGTCGGGCTCGACCGAGAGCATCATCCGAAAGCCCGACCGCACCAGGTGCTGGTCGTCGACGATGAGCACGCGCAACGTCGGGTCGGCCTCAGGCACGGTCGGCCTCGAGCGGCACCCGCACCCGCACCCGGTAGCCGCCGGTCGGGCGCGGCCCGATCTCGACCTCGCCGCGCATGCCGGCGGCCCGCTCGCGCATGCCCAGGTGGCCCAGGCCCGACCCCGAGGTGGCGCCGCGAGGCCGCCCGTCGTCGAGCACCTCGACCTCGGCGTAGGGGGCCGGGGCACGGTGCTCCACCCGCAGCACCACGCGAGCCGACCGGGCGGTCGAGTGCCGGGTGGTGTTGGCGAGGGCCTCCTGGGCGACGCGGTAGAGGGACAGCCCGAGCGGTGCCGGAAGCTGGTGTGCCGCACCGGGAGTGGACTCGACGACGTCGAGCTCGGTGGCGAGGCCGGCTGCGGTGCGCTCGGCCGTGAGCGCAGGGAGGTCGCCGACCCCGGGCTCGGGGGCGCGGGCGTCGCGCTCACCCGGCTCCTCGCCGAGGTCGCGCAGGGTGCCGAGCAGGTCGCGCATCTGGGTCACGGCCTCGCGCGAGGATCGCTCGATGGCACCGAGGGCGCTCGTCGCGGCATCCGGGTCGCGGTCGATGACCCGCCGAGCGGCCGCCGCCTGGATGCCGATGACCGAGACGTGGTGCCCGACGACGTCGTGCAGCTCGCGGGCGATGCGCAGCCGCTCGTCGGTGACCGCGCGGCGGCGCAGGGTGTCGCTCTGGGTGCGGATGGTGGCGGCCTGCTCGGCCAGGAGTGCCTTCTGCCGGGCGTTGCGCCAGGAGATCTGGCCCCCGAGCACCGCACCCCCGAAGTAGGCGGCGTTGATGACCAGGGTGAGGGCCACCGCGGCGGGGATGGGGGCGATGATGCCGTCGCGCACCGTGCCGCGGCTGTCGTCGACGAGGTTCTGGATGGCCGACCCGACCGCGAACTGCAGCGCGATCCAGACGAACATGGCCAGCACGATCGCGCCGATGACGCCGATCATCAGCCGCCGGTCCTGCGCCCAGGAGACGCCGGAGAGGATCGCGACGAAGTAGACGAGCTGGAGGGTGAACTGGCCCATCACCTCGGGCATGGTCACGCCGACCACGAGCATGTGGGTGGCGGCCAGGGCGGCCACGGCGAGCGGCCACCGGCGCCGGCAGACCAGGAGCGCGGCGCCGGTGAGCACGGCCAGCGACTGCACGGGCCACGGGGCCGTGAGGTGCTCGAGCGCGCCGACGCCGCGCACCAGCTCGAGCGAGACCAGCCCGACGACGGCGATCGTGGCGGCGAGCAGCACGTCCTGACGGCCGACCGGCGGGCGTGGCCGCTCCCACGGGTCGTCGGCACCGAAGAAGGCCCCGACCCGGGCGGGCACGCTGGCAACGCTCGACGGCATACCGCCCAGCCTAGGCACGCCGGAGGAGGTGTGGCCTCCCCCTGCCGGTGGACCCGCCGGCCGGACAGCGGCCGTCAGCGGACGGGGGTGAGCACGTCGAGGCCGACGTACGGGCGCAGCGCCTCGGGCACCAGCACGGAACCGTCGGCCTGCTGGTGGTTCTCGAGGATGGCGACGATCCAGCGGGTGGTGGCGAGGGTGCCGTTGAGGGTGGCGGCGACCTCGTTGCCGTGCTCGCCCCTGAACCGGGTGTTGAGCCGGCGGGCCTGGAAGGTGGTGCAGTTCGAGGTCGAGGTGAGCTCGCGGTAGCGGCCCTGGGTGGGCACCCACGCCTCGCAGTCGTACTTGCGCGCGGCGGGACCGCCCAGGTCGCCGGCCGCGGTGTCGATGATGCGGTAGGGCAACTCGACGGCGGCGAGCATCTCCTTCTCGAAGTCGAGCAGGCGCTCGTGCTCGGCCTGCGCGTCGTCGGGGCGGCAGTAGACGAACATCTCGATCTTGTTGAACTGGTGCACCCGGATGATGCCGCGGGTGTCCTTGCCGTAAGAGCCGGCCTCTCGGCGGTAGCAGGTCGACTGCCCGGCGTAGCGGATCGGGCCCTTCGACAGGTCGACCACCTCGTCAGCGTGGTAGCCGGCCAGCGCCACCTCCGAGGTGCCGGTGAGGTAGAGGTCGTCGGCCTCGAGCCGGTAGACCTCGTCGGCGTGGTTGTCGAGGAAGCCCGCCCCGGCCATGACGTCGCTCTTGACCAGCGTGGGGGTGATCAGCGGCACGAAGCCCGCGGCGATGGCCCGGTTCATCGCATAGGTGAGCAGGCCCATCTCGAGCCGGGCGCCGACGCCCTTGAGGAAGTAGAACCGGGCGCCCGAGACCTTGGCCCCGCGCTCCATGTCGATGGCGTCGAGCGCCTCGGCCAGGGCGAGGTGGTCGCGCGGCTCGAAGCCCTCGGCGGCGAAGTCACGGGCCGTGCCGATCGTCTCGACGACGACGTAGTCGTCCTCGCCGCCGACCGGCACCTCGGGCTCGACGACGTTGCCGATGGTGCGCAGCAGGCGGTCGAGCTCGACCTGTGCCTCGTCAGCGGTGGCCTGCAGGGTCTTGACCTCGGCCGAGATCTGCTTGGTGCGGGCCAGCAGGGCCTGCTTGTCCTCACCCTGGGCCTTCGCGACCTCCTTGCCCATCGACTTCTGCTCGGACCGCAGCCGCTCGAAAGCAGTGAGCGAGCTGCGGCGGCGCTCGTCGGCGGCCCGGATGGCGTCGACGACGCCCTCGTCCTCACCCCGCGCCCGCTGGCTGGCACGGACGAGGTCGGGGTCGTCCCGGAGCACCTTGATGTCGATCACGGCGCGAGTTTATCGGCGGGGCCGCTGCGACTTCTCGCAGATATCCCCGAAGGGGTGGCGGCGGCCCCGGCCGGCGTCGATGATGCCCGCCATGAGCGAGACGTCGAACCGCACGAAGCCCTCGGGCTGGTACGCCGACCCCGAGGACCCGGCGCGGCTGCGCAAGTGGGACGGCGTCGGCTGGACCGACAGCTGGATGGCGGGGCCCGGCGGGCCGTCGGCCGGTCCCGGAGGGCCTGGCGCGGGGTTGACCGCCGCGCCCGTCACCCTGCCGGCGTTCAGTGCCGGCGGCAGGGGGTCCGAGCCGAGGTGGCACCTCGACCCCTCTGCCCCGACTTTGCGCCGCGAGCGCTACTGGGACGGTGAGGAGTGGACCGCGCGGCTGCGCCACGGCACCGTCTTCCCGGGCCGCACCACGCTGGGGTCGGGCTTCTTCACCCTGGCCGCCTGGCTCCGGGGCCTGTTCTACGTGCAGGTGGCCGTGTCGGCGGTCGCTGCGGTCGTCGCCGTGTGGGTCGTGTCGGTGCTCAACCGTTGGCTGCGAGCGCCCGCCACCATCTCGGTGGAGGAGGGCAACCGGGTCGACCTGGTCGACCTGGCGGTCGGTGGGGTGAGCGGCCTGCTCTACCTCGTCACCGGTGTGGTCTTCATCGTCTGGTTGTGGAAGGCGTACTCCAGCGACCGGGTCGACCCCACGCGGCTGCGCCACGGCCGCGGCTGGACGATCGGTGCGTGGTTCGTGCCGATCCTGAACCTCTTCCGCCCGTTCCAGCTCGTGCGCGACCTGAGGGACGGCATCCGGTCGGCGATGGGCGCCACGGGGGCGGACCGCAAGCGCTGGCTCGTGCGCTCCTGGTGGGCGGCCTTCCTCACGATGAGCCTTTTCGACTCGGCGGGCCAGGTGGTCGATCGTGCGTCCGGGTCGCAGGAGGGCTTCGACCTCATCACGTCGATGCGCACCCTGACCTGGCTGTCCTTCGGCTCCTCGCTCGCCTCGGTCGCCGCCGCGGCCCTCGCGGCGCTGCTCGTGCGCCGGCTCACTCCGGGCTGCGACCGGTGGAGTACCTCGAACCGGCCGAGTAGGTCGTGCGCTGCCGGACCGGTCGCCGTGCACGAGCTTCGGGTGCCGCGTGGTGCCGTCACCCACGACCGTGACCCGAGGCCCGCTCGCCAGTACCGCTGAGGGAGAGGTCCGGATGCTTCACGTGGTGAGCCACCCGCGAACCATCCCGGAGTTGCCCCACCAAGTGGACCACCGCCGAACCATCCAGGGGTTTGCTTCGCACGGTGAGTCAAGGGGGTGGCTCACCAGATGAAGCATCCGGGGGTTTGCTTCGCACGGTGAGTCAAAGGGGTGGCTCACCAGATGAAGCATCCGGGGGGTTGCTTCGCACGGTGAGTCAAAGGGGTGGCTCACCACGTGAAGCATCCGGACCTCCCCGGACGGGGGGTACCCGCACGGAGTCACGGGCACCGGGCACGGGCACGGGCACCGGCACCGGCACCGGCACGGGAGCACCCTCGTACGCCACTGCTCAGCACGTGACCCAGGGTCGCCGGCTCGCTCCCCGTCGTGCGCCGCGAAACCCGCCGAACCCCGTTGTCCCCGTGCGAGTGTGCCTCGATGATGCCGGGTTTCGCCGAATGGGACGTCGAGGTCGCACCGGACGTGTCACTGCACGGCCGCAGCGGAGGTGACGACCCCGCGGTGGCGCTGCTGCACGGCCATCCGCGAGCCCACACGACCTGGTACCGGGTGGCCCCGAACTGGTGCGCCGTGGTCTGGCCGTGGTCTGCCCGGACCTGCGGGGGTACGGGCGGTCATCGACACCGACCCCCGACGAGCGCCACGAGCGCCACGAGCGCCACGAGCGCCACGAGCGCCACTGCGCCCGCACCACGGGCCAGGACGTGGTCGCCCTGATGACGCACCTCGGGCACGAGCGCTTCGCCGTGGGCGGCCACGGCCGTGGCCAGGGGGTCGCCTACAGCACCGCGCTCGACCATCCCGAGCGGGTGACCTCCCTGGGAGGACCTCTACGGAGACCTCGTGCCGCTCTGGGAGCCCTGGGTGTCGGGCCCGATCAGCCGCGCGAGGATCGACAGCGGCCACCACCTGGCCGAGGAGAACCCGGAGCAGCTCAGCCAGGTACTCGGCGACCTCCTCCTCCTGGTGCTGCGCTGACCGAAAGACCTCAGTCGGCGCGGCCGGTGAGCAGCAGCCCGGTGCCCAGTCCCACCATCATCAGCCCGCCGGCGCCGCCCACCCGCTCCATCCGGCGCGGGGACGAGGCGAACCAGTCGCGCGCCCGGCTGGCGACCAGCGCGACCGTGCCGTCCATGAGCAGGGCGAGCACCGCGAACACCGCCCCGAGCGCCACCAGCTGCGGGAACACCGGCGAAGTCTGCACCACGAACTGCGGCAGCAGGGCCGCGAAGAACACGATCGTCTTGGGGTTGGTCACGCCCACCACGTAGCCCGCCCGCACCGCGTGCAGGCTCGGCGTGGCTACCGGCGCCCCGGCATCGAACGCCTCGGCCAGGGCCTTGCGGTGCCGGATCGCCTGCACCCCGAGCCACACGAGGTAGCCGGCCCCCACCACCTTGAGGGCGGTGTAGGCGGTGGCGCTCGCCGCGATGAGCGGCCCGAGCCCCACGGCCAGCGCGCAGATCTGGGTGAGGATGCCGAGCGCGTTGCCGACCACGGTGAGCAGCGCCTCACGGCGCCCCGAAGACAGCGCCCGCCCGATCGTGAAGAGCACGCTCGGCCCCGGGATGGCGATGATCACCGCCGACGCGATGGCGAAGGCGAACAGCGTGGAGGGTGCCGGCATACGGCTCAGTGTGGAGCAGGGTCCCCTCGCCGCGCACCGCGGTTCTGCGCGGCGTCGTCACGCCGCTGGTCGAGCCGCGTCATCACCGGCGTCGCGAGGATGCCGTGCAGCACCACCGAGAGCGCGATGGTGAAGCCGACCGTCGACCACAGCCAGCGCTCCTCGGTGAACGTCGCAGCGCCCGCGGCGTAGGCGATGTAGTAGATCGAGCCGACACCGCGCACGCCGAAGAAGGCGACGACCCACCGCTCCCGGTGGTCGAGCCCCTTGGCCCCCACCTGGCTGCGGTGCCCGAGGAACGACAACCACCCGGCCACCGGCCGGATGACGAGCACCAGCGCCAGGGCCACGACCACCCCGCGCCATTCGAGGTTGGCCAGCAGGCCGTTGGTGAGGGCGAACCCGAGGCCCAGCAACACCACGAGGGTCAGCAGCGTCTCGAGCCGGGCGATGACGTCGTGCATGTGCCGGTGGTAGTCGTGGTCGCGCTCGACCGAGCGGACCGTGAGCGCGCAGGCGAACACCGAGAGGAACCCGTAGCCACCGACCACCTCGGCGGCCCCGTAGGCGATGAGCAGGGCGGCGATGGCGAGCAGCGGCTCGCCCACCTCGGCCAGGCGCAGCGAGCGGGCCGGCGACCGGAAGGCGAGTCGCGCCATCCCCCACCCCACCGCGACCCCGACGAGCACTCCCACGACCACCTTGCCGACCAGCTCCCAGGCGACCCACCCGAACCCCCACTGCGACACCGGCCCGAGCGTCGCGAGGAAGATCGCCGCGTAGACGAAGGGGAAGGCCAGCCCGTCGTTGAGCCCGGCCTCGCTGGTCAGGGCGAACCGCACCTCGTCGTTCTCGTCGATCTCCTCGACGTCACCTTCCAGGGTGGGGCCCTCCACCTGCACGTCGGAGGCCAGCACCGGGTCGGTCGGCGACAGCGCCGCCCCGAGCAGCAGCGCGGCCGGCGCGGCCACCCCGAGCGGCCCCCACGCGAGCAGTGCGACGGCGCCGATCGTCAACGGCATCGCGATGCCGAGCAGCCGCCAGGTCGGCGACCAGGCGCGCCACGACTCGCGGCTGCGCCACCGCAGCGGACGGTCGAGCGCCAGCCCCACGCCCATCAGCGCCACGAGCACGGTGAGCTCGGTGACGTGCTCGATGACCGGACGGGCCGCGACCGGGTCGAGCTCGAGGTCCGCCAGCGGCGGCAGCAGGCCGATCGCCATGCCGGTGGCCACGAGCACGATGGGCGCGGACAGCGCCCAGCGGTGCAGCAGCTGGGGCAGGACGGCGGCCAGGAGCAACGCCCCCCCGAGCAGGAGGTACAACAGCTCGGGCTTCACGGCGAGTCGACCCCGACGTCCCACAGGTGGTGGCGGAGGTCGTGCAGGGCGTACTGCCCCAGCGTGAGCACGGTGAACTCCGACCCGTTCGAGCGGATACCGGTGCGCCCCCACCCGTCGTGCGGCACCTGCGCGTACGCGGCCGCGAACGACGAGCCCGCGGCGGTCAGCTCACCGGCGACCCCCGCGGGGCCCTGGTCGCCGTAGCGGTCGGCCACGGCGGTCTCGTCCTGGTCCCAGTTCGCGAAGGTGGGCGACTCCTGCGTGAGCATGAGGTGCAGGCGCTCCTCGAACAGCCGGCACACGTCGCGCACGTGGCAGGCGTACTCCAGCGGTGACCACGTCGACGGCGACGGGCGCCGACCGGCATCCGGCCGCTGGAGCACCGCGGGCCACGGGTCGGTGAACGCGGTGACCAGCCCGGCGATGTCGTCGGCCTCGACGGAGGCAGCGGTGAACCCGCAGTCGGGGCAACGCTCGGCCAGGGTCCAGGTCCAGTCCTTGTCGTCCGGGACGATCGCGGCGTCCCCGCGGTCGGGGATATCCTCGGGCGGCGGTGCGGTCATCCCGGAAGCCTACGCAGCGAAGGGGCCGTGGCCGCCGGTGAGCCCCGCAGGGTGCTGTACCTTCCACACTGTGTCAAGCGCATGGTGGACCTGGGTGGGCATCGCCGTCGCCGTGGTCCTCGTGGTCGTGGGGCTGTGGCTGCTGCTGTCCTCGCGCAGCAACGCCAAGAAGGCGTCGAGCCGCCCCGCCCGGGACAGCTTCCGGGCCGTGGACGACACCCCGCCGCCCCCGCGCAGGCGCCTCGCCGTCGTGCTCAACCCCACCAAGCTCGACAGCACCAGCGACGACGTGCACGAGGTGATCGCCCGGATCTGCTCGGAGCACGGCTGGGACGAGCCCCTGTTCATCGAGACCTCGGAGCACGACGTCGGCTTCGGCCAGACCCGTGAGGCGCTCGCCGAGAAGGTCGACGTCGTGTGCGCCTTCGGCGGTGACGGCACCGTGCGGGCCGTGGCCCAGGAGATGGTCGACTCGGGCGTGCCGATGGGCCTGCTCCCGGGCGGCACCGGCAACCTGCTCGCCCGCAACCTCGAGATGCCCACCGACGACCTGGCGAAGTCGGTCGGGGTCGCCATCACCGGACGCAACCGACACATCGACGTGGGCTGGCTGCGGCTCAACCCCGACGAGGTGCACCTCGAGGAGCACGTGGGCGAGGGGTCGTCCGCCGGGCTGCGCCGCCACGCGTTCCTGGTGATGGCGGGCCTGGGGCTGGACGCGGCGATCATGGAGGAGACCTCCGAGAAGCTCAAGGCGAAGATCGGCTGGACGGCCTACGTGCCCGCCGGCCTGAAGCACCTGCTCGTGGAGCGGTTCAAGGCGCAGCTGTCCGTCGACGGCGGGGAGCCCAGCACCGTGCGGGCGCGCACCGTGCTGGTCGGCAACTGCGGCAAGCTCACCGGCGGCATCAACCTGATGCCGGACGCGTCGCCCGACGACGGCACCCTCGACGTCGTCGTCATCGCGCCGAAGGGGCTCACGGCCTGGGCCGCCGTCGCCCTGCGGGTGCTCACCAAGAGCGAGCGCACCACGCAGAACCTCGACCGCTACCGCTGCCAGTCGGTCGGCATCCGGGTCGACCACGAGCAGAAGATCGAGCTCGACGGGGACATCATCGGCGCGGCGACGCACATCGAGGTCGAGGTGCAGCCCGGGGCCCTCATCGTGCGCACCGAGACCGGCCGCCCGACCGCCGCCTGAGTGCTCAGAACTTGCGCTCGCGCCACTGCCGCTCGAACGGCAGCCGCCAGGTGTACGGCGCGATGAGCTGGTGGATCTGGTTCGGCCCCCAGGTGCCCTGCGCGTAGGGACGCACCGTCGGGGGGTTCTCGATGAGCGGCTGGGAGATGTCCCACAGCCGCTCGATGCCGGATGCCGAGGTGAACAGGGTGTGGTCGCCGCGGGCCGCGTCGTAGATGAGCCGCTCGTAGGCCTCGAGCACCGCGCCCGCCCACGAGGTCTCCTGCATCGAGAACTGCATCGACAGCTTGTCGAGCCGGAACCCCGGACCGGGACGCTTGCCGTAGAACGACAACGACATCCGCGACTTGTCGGCGAGGTCGAAGGTGAGGTGGTCGGGGCCGTTGTCGCCGACCCCGGAGCCGGCGGGGAACATCGACTGCGGGGGCTCTCGGAAGGCGATGGAGATGATCCGGGCGCCCTCCGCCATCCGCTTGCCGGTGCGCAGGTAGAACGGCACGCCGGCCCAGCGCCAGTTGTCGACGAAGCACTTCAGCGCCACGAAGGTCTCGGTCTCGGAGTCGGGTTTGACGCCGGGCTCGTCGTGGTAGCCGGTGTACTGCCCGCGCACGACGTCGCTGGGGTGGATCGGCTGCATCGACCGGAAGACCTTGTTCTTCTCGCGACTGATGGCCGCCGGCTCGAGCGAGGTCGGCGGCTCCATCGCGGTGAACGCCAGGATCTGGAACAGGTGCGTCACCACCATGTCGCGGTAGGCGCCGGTCGCCTCGTAGAAGTCGCCACGCTGGGTGAGGCCGAGCGTCTCGGGAACGTCGATCTCGACGTGGGAGATGTTGTTGCGGTGCCAGATCGGCTCGAACAGCCCGTTCGCGAACCGGAAGGCGAGGATGTTCTGGGCCGGCTCCTTGCCCAGGAAGTGGTCGATCCGGAAGATCTGCTCCTCGTCGAACACCTCGTGCAGCTGGGCGTTCAGCGCCACGGCGGAGGCGTAGTCGGTGCCGAACGGCTTCTCCATGACGACCCGGCTGCGCACCACGAGGCCGGCCTCGAGGATGGTGCGCACCGCGGCGAGGGCGGCCTTCGGCGGCACCGACAGGTAGTGCAGCCGTTGGTTCTGGTCGCCGGGCAGCTGCTCCTCGGCCCGCCCGACCGCCTCACCGAGCGCCAGGGGGCCGGCCGAGAGTGGCACGAAGTCGAGGCGCTGCGCGAACTCGCGCCAGTCGGCATCCCCCATCTCGCGGGTGCTGTGCTCGCGGATGGCGACCAGGGCGAGGTCGCGGAACTCGTCTGCGGAGATCTCGTCGAGCGAGGTGCCCACGATGCGCAGGTCGTCGACGAGGCGGGACTGGAACAGGTGCAGCATCCCGGGGATGAGCTTGCGCTTGGCGAGGTCCCCCGTGGCACCGAACAGGACGAAGGTCGTCGGCATGGTCATGCCCACAGCCTGTCGCGAGGAGGGGCCCTTCGCTACCCTTCGTTACCGGCGACCTCGGCGGTATCGTCGGTCAACCGACCCTAGGAGCACGCAATGGCTGCATTCACGGTGTGGAAGTTCGACGGTCCGAACGGCGCCGAGCAGGCGGCCGAGACCCTCAAGCAGTGCCAGCGCGACGGCATCGTCAAGATCGTCGACCACGCGGTGGTCACCTGGCCCGAGGGTGACAAGAAGCCCACGACCCATGAGGGCCACGAGGAGCGCTGGCACGCCAGCGGCTGGGGCGCACTGTGGGGCGTGCTGATCGGCGCGCTGTTCTTCGTGCCGGTCATCGGCGGCGTCGTGGGTGCCGGCATCGGTGCGCTCAGCAAGATGACCGCCAGCGCCGGCATCAGCAAGGAGCAGCTCGAGACGATCCGCACCCAGGTCACCCCGGGCACCTCGGCGCTCTTCGTCGTGACCGAGGAGGGTGACCTCGACCGGGTCGGCGAGCGCCTGCACATGCACAGCACGCTGATCGCCACCAACCTCACCGACGCCGAGCGCCAGGTGCTGATGGAGACCTTCGGCGGCTGAGCCCGGCGGGGATGATGTCGCCCGGCTCGGGCGCGTCGCCGGTGACCTCACCGACGATGGCGACCGCCCGGTTGGAGTCCGTCATGGCGCGACCCCGGGGTGACCCACCGACAGACACCAGGTGGCCAGGCCCCAGCCTCAGCCGAAGAGCTGGGTGCCCCAGTCGGCATCCGGGCCGAGGCCGGGCGGGCACGCGAACACGGCCGACCCGGTGTGCTCGATGTACTCGCTCAGCCCGTCGGCCCGGGCCAGCGCCCGCTGCATCGGCACGAACTGCCGGTGGGCGTCGCGCATGAAGGCGAGGAAGAACAGCCCGGCGTCGAGGTGGCCCGAGCCGTCGGTGCCGTCGGTGAAGGTGTAGCCCCGGCGCAGGATGCGGATGCCGTCGAGGTTGCCGTGGTGCGCCAGGCGCACGTGGGCGGTGGTCGCGATCCGCGGCCGGCCGTCGGTCCCCCGGGCGGCGAAGTCGGGCTCGTCGAACTCCGCCGTCCTCCCCAGCGGCGCGCCCACCTTCTTGTCCCGCCCGATCACCTGCTCCTGCTCCATGAGCGGGGTGCGGTCCCACACCTCGATGTGCATCCGGATGCGGCGGGCGACGAGGTAGGAGCCCCCCGAAACCCAGCCGGCATCGCCCGGCACGTCATCGGGTGCCACCCAGACGTGCTCGTCGAGTGCCCCGGTGTCCTCGGCGGTGATGTTGGCCGTGCCGTCCTTGAAGCCGAACATGTTGCGGGGGGTCACCTGGGCCTGCGAGGTGGACGCCGTGCGCCCGAACCCGAGCTGGCTCCAGCGCACGGAGATCACGCCGAAGCCCATCCGCACCAGGTTGCGCACGGCGTGCACCGCCACCTGCGGGTCGTCGGAGCAGGCCTGGATGACGATGTCGCCGCCCGAGCGCGCCGGGTCGAGGTCGTCGCCGACGAAGGCGGGCAGGTCGCGCAGCGCCGCGGGCCGCCGGTCGGCGAGGCCGAACCGGTCGTCGAAGAGTGACGGCCCGTAGCCGATGGTGACGGTGAGGTGCCCGGGCGCGAGGTCGAGCGCCTCGCCGGTGTCCTGGGGCACGTTCCACGGCCCGCCGCCCACGACCCCGCCGGGCGCGGCCTCGGCGCCGAGCGTCATCCGCTCAGCAGCGACGGTCCACGCGGTGAGCAGGTCGCGCAGGGCGTCGCGGTCGTCGGTGACGACGTCGAGCGCCACCAGGTGCAGCCGGTCCTGCGCGGCCGTGGTGATGCCGGCCTGCCGGGTGCCGCGGAAGGGCACGATGCCGTCGTCCACGGCATCCGCCTGCGGGGTGCCCACGGCGGACGCCGGGCCCGCGGCATAGGTCAGCCCGGCAGCAGCCCCCGCCAGGGCGGCACCCGCACCGGTCGCGAGGACCGCCCGGCGGGTGGAGCCGTTCACGTGCCGGCGACCTCACCGGCCACGGTCGCGACCGGCTCCGAGAAGGCGTCGAGCGCCTCGGTGAGGGCCTTGACGTCGGCCGGGGTCAGCTCGGTGTAGAGCACGAAGCCGTCGCCCTTCTTGTGGGTGTCGATGACCTCGTCGAGGGCGGCCGCGCGCTGGTCGATGGTCGCCAGCAGGGTGGGGTTCTCGGCCTTGAGGAACGGGCGCAGCGCATCGATGGCGGCCAGCGAGCCCTCGAAGTTGGCGTCGAAGTCCCACAAGTCGGTGTGGCTGTAGCGCTCCTCCTCCCCGGTGATCTTGCCGGTGGCCATCTCGTCGAGCAGCGCCTTCGACCCGTTCGCGAGCTGGAGTGGGTTGAGCTGCACGGCCTTTGCCTGCTTGACGAGCTCGGTCACGTCGGTGAGCAGCTGGTCGGCGACCGTGCCGGAGTCGGGCTGCAGGCCGTCGGCCCACAGGTCCTTCTCGAGGCGGTGGAAGCCGGTGAACGGCATACCCTCCGCCACGACCTCCTCGCGGCCGTCGATCTTCGGGTCGAGGTCACCGAAGGACTCGGCCACCGGCTCGATCTCCTCCCAGTGCGAGCGCGCAGTGGGGTAGAGCGCCTTGGCCTCGGCGACCTTGCCGGCCTTGACCAGGGCGACGAACGTCGTGGTGTCCTCGAGCAGCTCGTCGGCCTCGTGGCTGACGAACGCCTGGTACGTGGTGACTGCCGCGGCCAGGGTGCCGTCGGTGCTCGTGGGGGCGGCGGCCGCCGAGCCGGTCACCGTGAAGTCGGCGCGGATGCCGTCGCCCGCCATCCCCGGCTTGCAGGCGGTCTGGTAGGTGCCCGGCTCGGAGAGGTCGACGACGAAGTCACGGGTGAGCCCGGGCGAGATGTTCTCGACCTCGCCGACCACCCGGTCGTTCGCGCCGTAGACGTAGAACTCGTTGACCTTGCTGCCGGAGTTCGTCACCGTGAAGGTCACCTGGCCCGCGGGGGCGGTGGTGGCCGAGAGGTCGCAGGCGGTGTCGGTGGCCTTGACCGTGATCGCGCCGGCGGGGTCGGACGTGGCGTCGTCCTTGGCGGCGCAGCCGGTGAGGGCCAGGGCAGCGGCGGCGAGGGCGGCGGTGATGGGGAGGGGACGGGGGCGCACGAGAGGCTCCTGGGGTACGTCGGGTCGCGGCGATGGCCGGGGGCGAACAGGTCGGGGTCGAGCTGGTGGGGCCGGTCGGCGCCGGTGCGGCGCCGGGGAAGGCGGTCAGGCGGAGGTCGACTCCTGCACCGCCGACGCGGTGGCGGTCGCGCTGGCGGGCGGGGCGACGGGCGCCTTGCCCGGGCGCAGGAAGAAGAACATGACCGTGCCGACGTAGAGCACCCACGCGACGGCCTGCAGCACGGTGGTGGCCGGGGTGAAGTTGAGCGTGCCCTTGAGCAGGGTGGCGTACCAGCTGCCCGGGTCGATGGTGCCGGAGACGTCGAAGGCCAAGGTGTTCAGGCCGGGCAGCACGCCGGCCTCCTGCAGGTCGTGGATGCCGTAGGACAGGATGCCGCCCGCGACCAGGATCAGCGCGATGCCGGTCCACTTGAAGAAGGCGCCGAGGTTGATCTTCAGGGCCCCGCGGTAGATGAGCCAGCCGAGCAGCACCGCGCCCGCGAAGCCGACGACCCAGCCGAGCAGCGGCAGGTTGTTGCCGGCGCCCGCGGCCTGGGCGGTGGCGTAGAAGAAGATCGCGGTCTCCAGGCCCTCGCGCCCGACCCCGAGGAAGGCGACCAGGGCGACAGCGAGCGGGCCGAGGTCGAGGGCCCGGTCGAGCTTGCCCTTGAGCTCGCCCGAGATGCTGCGCGCGGCCGACTTCATCCAGAAGACCATTGCCGTGACGAACCCGACGGCGATGATGCTCGCGAGGCCGCCGATCAGCTCCTGGGCCTCGAACGAGAGCTGCCGGGTGCCGTAGGTGAGGGACGCGCCGAGCACGACCGACAGCGCGACCGCGGTGCCCACCCCGAGCCAGACGTAGCGGATGCCCCAGGTGCGGTTGGTCTTCTTCAGGAACGCGAGCAGGATGACCACGACGAGGGCGGCTTCCAGGCCCTCGCGCAGCCCGATGAGGGCGTTGCTGACGAACATCCGCGACTCCGTCCGATGCAGGTAAGGCTTACCTGACTTAGGTAACCCTAAGATCCGGTGCAGGTCAAATCCCGATCCGCCCTGCGGAACAGTGCTGTGGCCCGATGGAGTCATTGTTGATTCGCGGACACCGGCCGACGTCGTGAATGTGACCTATCGGGTGGTTCGGGGACGGGTCAGCTCGACGGGGTGGCGAGCTGGATCTCCTCGTCGGTCGGCTCGTGGGGCTCGCGGGCCTGGGCCGGCAGGCAGTCGGCGATCGCCGCCATGATCCGGCGGGTGTCGGCTGCGGCCGAACGCCCCTTGAGCTCGACCGGCGGGCCGACCCGTACCCGCACGGTGGGCGGAGAGGTGAGGTTGAACATCCGCGGCACCGGCTCGGAGCGGGGCCAGACCTGCTCCGAGCCCCAGATGCCGAACGGGATGACCGGCGCCCCGGTCATCGCCGCCAACCGGGCGGCGCCGGTGCGGCCCTTGAGCACCGGGTCGTAGAACTTCGCGCCGCGCGGGATGGTGCCCTGCGGCAGCAGGCAGACCAGCTCGCCGCCCTCGAGCGCCACGGCCGCGTGCTCGAACGACTCCTGGCCGCCGCTGGCGCGGTCGACGGGGATGCCGCCGAGCGCCGTGGCGATGGCGCCCAGCACCGGCACGTCGAAGATCTCCCTCTTGCCCAGGCCACGCGCGGTGCGGCCGGTGGCCCGCAGCAGCTGGATGATCGTCTGCAGGTCGAAGTAGGAGCGGTGGTTGCCGACGAGGATGGCCGGGCCGGTGCGCGGGATGTGCTCGGTGCCGGCGATGTCGAAGCGCGCGTAGGGCGTCAGCAGGGGCGGGCTGGCGAGGAAGAGCAGGCGCTGCAGCTCGATGCCGAGCACCGGCACCTTCAGCACGCCGGGCGAGACGTCGAAGTGCACGATCGGCCAGCCGCGGGCCACGGCGTAGACGGTGAGCCGGGGGTCTGGGTTGACCGCGGCCGGGCTGCCGACGGCCGACAGCAGCGGCAGGTCGTAGATCGAGTCGGAGTAGGCGAAGCTCTCGGCGAGGTCGACGTCCTCGCGCGCGGCCCACTCCTTCACCGCGGCGAGCTTGCCCCGCGACCACACGAAGTTGCCGGTGATCGAGCCGTCGAAGCGGCCGTCGTCGTCGATCGTGTAGCGCGTGGCGATGACGTGGTCGAAGCCCAGCCGGTCGGCGAGCGGCTTGATGAGGTGGTGCGGTGTCGTCGTCGCGAGCACCACCGGGCGGCCGGCCGCGTGGTGCTGCTCGATGAGCGAGAGGGCGAACGGGTGGATGACGGCCGCGATCGACTCGGCGGCCGCCTCGGCCGCGGCGTCGAAGGTGGCGCCGTCGCGGCCCTTGGCCAGCAGGGTCGCCTGGCGGGCCAGGAAGATCGAGGGCAGCGTCTCGCCGATCAGGTCGAACATGCCGTAGAGCAGGCCCTCGCCGGGCAGCTTGCGGGTGACGACACCGAGGTCGTACATCGCCCGCGACAGCAGTGGGCCGGTGCCGCCCTGCAGCAGGGTGCGGTCGAGGTCGAAGATCGCCGCGCCGCTCATGGGGGGAGGCTACCGGTGACCGGACCCGGCACACACCACCGCATGACGGCATACATTGACCGGTATGCCGCGCGAGGAGCTCACCGCGTACGTCCTGGGGGGCGGCGGCGTGCTCGGCTCCAGCGAGGTCGGGATGCTGCGGGCGCTGGCCGAGCACGGCATCCGGCCCGACCTCGTGCTGGGCACCAGCATCGGCGCGCTCAACGGCGCGTTCATCGCGGCCGACCCCGGGCCGGAGGGCGCCGACCGGCTCGCGGCGGTCTGGGAGGCCGTCGTGCGCGAGGGCGTCTTCCTCGACAACCCGGTGCGCCAGGCGGCCCGGGTGGCGAAGTACCGCACCCACCTGCTGTCGAACGCGCCGCTGCGCCACGTCATCGAGCGCTACCTGCCGGTGAGCCGCTTCGAGGACCTCGAGGTGCCGTTCCAGTGCGTGGCGGCCTGCATCGAGGACGCGAGCGGGGTGTGGTTCGCCACCGGCGACCTCACCGACCCGGTGGTGGCGTCGTGCTCGGTGCCCGGCCTGTTCCCGGCGGTGCGCATCGGCGACCGGCACTTCCTCGACGGCGGGCTCGTGCACTCCATCCCCGTCGGGCGGGCGCTGGCGCTGGGTGCGACCCGGATCTTCGTGCTGCAGGTCGGCCGGGTCGAGCAGCCGCTCACGCCCCCGACCAAGCCGTGGGAGGTGGCGACGGTGGCCTTCGAGATCGCGCGCCGCCACCGCTTCGTGCACGAGATGGAGACCGTGCCCGACGACGTGGAGCTGCACGTGCTGCCCAGCGGCGCCACCGACAGCCCGAACATCTCGATCGGGCAGGCCCGGTCGAACCGGATGCGCGAGCGGATGGATGCCGCGCAGACCGCGAGCGGCGAGTACCTCAGAGACGTTGCAGGGCCGTGACCACCTCGCGGCGCTGCACCTTGCCCATCGCGTTGACCGGCAGGGACTCGACGACGACGAACCGCCGCGGCACCTTGTAGCCGGTGAGCGTCGCCCGGGCGTGGGCGTGCAGCTGCTCGGGGTCGAGCTCGACGCCGTCGACGACCACCACGGCCGCGACGACCTCCTCGCTGCCGCTCGGGTGCGGCACGCCGACGACGGCGACGTCGAGGATGCCGTCGTGCCCCCGCAGCGCCGCCTCGACCTCGGACGGGTAGACGTTGAAGCCACCGGTGATGATGACCTCCTTGATCCGGTCGACGATCGTGATGAACCCGGCGTCGTCCATCGTCACCACGTCGCCGGTGCGGAACCACCCGTCGTGGAAGGCCACCGCCGTCTCCTCCGGCCGGCCGCGGTAGCCGGCGAAGACCTGCGGCCCACGCACGAGCAGCTCACCGCGCTCACCGAGCGGCACGCCCCGGTCGAGGTCGTCGGCAGCGGCGATGCGCACCTCGACGTCGGGGAACGGCACCCCGATCGAGCCCGGCCGCCGGTCGGTCGTCATCGGGTTGCCGACCACGACCGGCGAGGTCTCGGTGAGGCCGTAGCCCTCGACGAGCAGGCCACCGGTCGCGGCCTCCCAGCGGGCGACCAGCTCGGCGGGCAGCGGCATCGCGCCCGACAGGGCATAGCGGATGCCGGCGACGGACACCCCGCGGCGCAGCGCCTCGGCGGCGATGCGGTCGTAGAGCGGCGGGACGGCCGGCACGAAGGACGGCAGCCGCCGCTCGATGGCCTCCATGAGCAGCCCGATCTCGGGTTTGGGCAGCAGCACCAGGGTGGCCGCGAGGTCGATGCCGAGCAGCATGCCGACGGTGACGCCGTAGGCGTGGAAGAGCGGCAGGGCCAGCAGGAAGGTCTCTTCGCCCTCGACGAGGCCGGGCACCCACGCCCGGCCCTGCACCACGTTGGCGACGAGGTTGCGGTGGCGCAGCGGCACGCCCTTGGGCTCACCCGTGGTGCCCGAGGTGTAGAGCAGCAGGGCCACGTCGTCGGCGCTGGGGCGCGGGTGGCCGGGGTCGAGAGGGGGTGAGGTGACCAGGCCGCGCCAAGCCAGCGCCCCGGGTGCCGGAGTGCTCAGCTGGGCACGGGCAGCACGCGCCTTCGCCAGTGGCAGCCGCAGGGCGAGTCGCTTGGCCAGGGGCAGCTCGGCGGTGAGGTCGACGGCGACGACGTGCTCGAGCGACGAGCCGGCACGCAGCTGCTCGACGACCGGGACGACCTTGTCCCAGACCACGGCGACCCGGGCCCCGTGGTCGATGAACGGAAGGTGCAGCTCGCCCGCGGTGTAGAGCGGGTTGTGCTCGACCGCGGTGGCGCCCAGGCGCAGCACCGCGTAGAAGGCGATGACGTTCTGCGGGCAGTTCGGCATGACGAGCGCGACGTTGTCGCCGGGACCGACCCCGAGCCTTCGCAGCCCCTCGGCCACGCGAACGACCCGGTCGGCGAACCCGGCGTAGGTGCTGGTGGCGCCCAGGAAGTCCAGGGCCACCCGGTCGGGGTGCAGCCGCGCCGACCGCTCGAGCCGGTCGACCAGGGTGCTGTCGTCGTGCTCGAGGTGGAGCGGGACCCCGGGCCCGTAGGCGGCGGCCCACGGGGACTGCGCTGCACTCATCGGCGCCTCATCCTGCTCGCCGCGGCCCGGTGCCGCGGATGTGCCCAACCTAGCGCCGCACCGGGGCCTACGCTGGCGGCCATGGGCGCCCGCAGCATCCCCCCGCCGCCGCTGGTGGTGCGTCGGGTGCTGCACGTGCTGTGGCCGTTCGTCGGTGTGGTCGTCACCGGGCTGATGGTGCCGGTGATCGTGGCCGGGGCGTTCATGGTCGTCGTGGACCGCCGGGCGCGGCTGTTCCGCGCCTCCTGCCTGGCCGTCGTGCTGATGTGGGTCGACATCCGGATGCTGCTCGGCTGCTGGGCGCTGTGGGCCAAGAGCCCCGACCACTCCTCACCGACCTGGCGCGAGGACCACGAGAAGCTTTTCTCGCAGGCGCTGGACTCGCTGATGTACTACGCCCGGCGCTGGGTGAAGCTGGAGGTCACGCTGGCCGACCGGATGCACTTCGGCACCGACGACGAGCCGCTGATCACCTTCGCCCGCCACGCCGGGCCGGCCGACTCGCTCGCGATCGCCTGGCTGATGTCGCGCACGGTGGGCCGGCTGCCCCGCATCGTGCTCGCCGAGGCGCTGCGCTGGGACCCGGGCATCGACACCATCCTCAGCCGGCTCGACTCCTTCTTCGTGCCCTCGGGCACCGGCGCGGGCGAGGACCGCCTCGCGGGCCTGACCCGGATGGCCGAGTCGATGGTGGACGACGACGTCTTCGTGATCTTCCCCGAGGGGCAGAACTGGACGCCGGGCCGGCGGGCCGGCTACATTCGGCGGCTGCGTGAGCGTGGGGACCTGGCGCGGGCCCGCCGGGCGGAGGAGCTGCGCAACGTGCTGCCGCCCAAGACCCGTGGCGCGTGGGCGGCGCGGTCGGCCCGACCGGAGGCCGACATCATGGTGCTCGCCCACGCCGGGCTGGCCCGGCTCTCGACCCCCCGGATGATCTGGGAGGCACTGCCGTTCGACGACCAGCCCTTCCTCGTCAAGACCTGGACGTATGCCGCCGACACGGTGCCGCTCGAGGCCGAGGC
>JBBQNZ010000050.1:0-24712 GCA_038330415.1 Actinomycetales bacterium
GGGTCGATGCCGAGGTCGGTGTACCAGCGGGTGCGCTCGGCGATCCAGTACTCGTGCCACTCCTCGTCCTCGCCGGGCTTGACGAAGAACTCCATCTCCATCTGCTCGAACTCGCGGGTGCGGAAGATGAAGTTGCCGGGCGTGATCTCGTTGCGGAAGCTCTTGCCGGTCTGGGCGATGCCGAACGGCGGCTTCTTGCGCGAGGCCTGGCTGACGTTGAGGAAGTTGATGAAGATGCCCTGGGCGGTCTCGGGCCGCAGGTAGTGCAGCCCCGACTCGTCCTCGATGACGCCGAGGTAGGTCTTGAGCATCATGTTGAAGTTGCGCGGCTCGGTCCACTGGCCGCGGGTGCCGCAGTTGGGGCAGGCAATGTCGGACAGCGCGACGGAGTCGGGGTCGACCTCCTTGCCCTTCTTGGCCTCGCGGTCGGCGACGGCCTCCTGCATGTGGTCGACGCGGAAGCGCTTGTGGCAGCTCTGGCACTCGGTGAGCGGGTCGGTGAACTCGCCGACGTGGCCGGAGGCCACCCAGGTCTGGCGGGGCAGGATGATCGAGCTGTCGAGGCCGACGACGTCTTCGCGGGCGGTCACCATCGAGCGCCACCACTGCCGCTTGATGTTCTCCTTGAGCTCGACGCCGAGCGGGCCGTAGTCCCACGCCGAGCGCGTGCCGCCGTAGATCTCACCGCACGGGAACACGAACCCGCGACGCTTGCAGAGGGAGACGACGGTGTCGACGACGGAGGTGGGGGCGGCCATGTCGGCAAGGCTAGCCGGGCGACGACCCCTCAGCCGAACCGGTTGCTCCCGCGGACAGCTCGACCAGCACGTCCCGGAAGGTGGCGTAGCGACGCGGCCCCACGGCATCGCGCCAGTGCCCCTCCAGGTCGGCCATCAGGGCGGCGAAGCGGACGAGCGTGGCGTCGCCCGACGCGGTGCGCGTCACCAGCCGCACCCGCCGGTCGGATGCCGCGCGCGACTCGGCCAGGTGACCGCTGGCCACGAGCGTGGTGACGAACTGGCCGCAGCCCTGCTTGGTCATGCCGACCAGGCCGGCCAGCTCGGTCACCGCGCAGCCGGCCTCGGGCACCGACCCCAGCACGCGGAGGTGCGAGGGCCGCAGGCCTGCCCAGTCGTGCGCGAAGAACGTCGAGCGCACCTCACCCAGGAGCTCGGCGAGGAACATCGCGACGTGTGGCCCGCCGGGAGGGTTGACAGAAAACATAAAGCAACTTTACCTTTTGTGGTACGCCGTTGCGACCGGACCAGGGGGTGGCGAGATGGCCGACCGGAGCATCCTCGGGGCAGCAGACGTCGACGACGCGACGTTCCGCGAGATCGTCGCCCGGTCGCTCGGGGAGGACCCCGCGACGGTGACGGTGCTGGGCGTCGAGGCGTCCGTCGTGCCCTACTCCCTCGACGCCATCACCACGGCGGGGCGCTACTGGGTCACCGCGCGAGCGGCGACGGCGCAGGGCGAGCGGTCGGCGCGGATGTTCGTCAAGCACGTGCAGAACTGGCGCCGCTCACCGCTCTTCCAGTACGTGCCCTACGAGATGCGGGAGATGGCGGCGCGCACGGTGCCCTGGCGCAGCGAGCCGCTCCTCTACCGGTCCGACCTGCGCCACCGGTTGCCCCCGGGGCTCTGCATGCCCGAGGCCCTGCACGTCGAGTTCCTCGACGAGGCCTCAGCCGCGATCTGGCTGCCGGCGTTCGACGTCGTCGAGCACGACTGGGAGACAGCTGACTTCGCGCAGGCGGCGTTCCTGCTCGGCCGCCTGGCCGGCAGCCCCGCGGTGGCTGGGCTCGCGTCGCTCGGCGACGCCGACGGTCGGCACACGATGCGCACCTACACCGAGGGCAGGCTCGCGGTGCAGGTGGCGCCGGCGCTGCGCTCCGGTGAGCTGTGGCAGGCACCGTGGCTCGCCGAGGCCTTCGACGCCGACCTGCGCAGCCGCTTGCTGGCGATGCTCGACCGGGTCCCCTCGTTCGTCGACGAGGTGGAGGCGACACCCGAGGCCGTCGCCCACGGCGACGCCTGCCCGAACAACCTGCTCCACGTCACCGGGTCCGACGACATCGTCCTGATCGACTACGGCTTCTGGAGCCTGCAGCACGTCGGCTTCGACCTGGGCCAGCTGCTCGTCGGCGACGTGCAGATGGGGCGACGCCCCGCGTCCACCCTGCCCGAGCTGGAGGCTGCCTGCGTCCCGGCCTACGTCGCCGGCCTGGCCGCCGAGGGCGTGTCGGTCGACACCGCGACCGTGGCCCGCGCACACGCGCTGCACCTGCTGGTCTTCACCGGCCTGTCCACGCCGCTGACCGGGCCGCCACCCCCCGACGCCGACCCGGACGTGCTCGCCCACGAGGCGCACGAGCGGGCGGCGATCTCGCGGTTCTGCCTCGACCTGGTGACGAGCACCTAGACTCCCTGCACGTGTCCCCCCTCCGCGAGTCCCTCGAGCGCGCCAGCCTGCCGGCCCTGACCTACCTCAGCAGCCTTCCGCGCTTCGTGCCCTTCCTCGGCATCCTGGTGCTGACCTTCGCCGGCATCCTGCTGCCCTCCCCCGCCTGGCTGCTGCTGGTCGTCGTCATCGCGGTGCTGCTGTGGATCCTGGCGCTGGCGTGGCCGCGACTCAGCGGGGCGGAACGACTGATGCGGCTGGCCGTCGTCGCCATCATGGTCGCCGTCCTCGTCACCCAGGTGGCCCCCCGGGGCTGAGCCCTTCATTTGACAATGATTCTCACCATGAATGAGAATCGTTGTCATGAAGCGCGCTGCCCTCGCCATCCTGCTCGTCACCTCGAGCGCGCTCGCCCTCGGTGGCTGCGGGTCCGACTCGCCGGCCACCGACTCCGGAAAGCTGCAGGTGAGCGCGTCGTTCTATCCCCTGGCCTGGGCGAGCGAGCTGATCGGTGGCACGCACGTACAGGTCACCAGCCTCACCTCGCCCGGCGCCGAGCCGCACGACCTGGAGCTCACGCCCAAGCAGGTGAGCGGCCTGGGCCGGGCCGACCTGGTCGTCTACGCCTCCGGCTACCAGCCTGCCGTCGACGAAGCCGTGTCCGACGTGGCACCGAAGTCGGGGCTCGACGTCGCTCCGACCGCCGACCTGACGATCCCCGCCGACGGTGAGGAGGCCCAGTCGGCCGACCCCGCGACCGCGGCGATGGACCCGCACTTCTGGCTCGACCCCGTCCGATTCGCCGCGGTCGCGACCGCGATCGGCGAGCGGATGGCCTCGGTCGACCCGACGAACGCGGCCGAGTACCGCAGCAACAGCGCCGACCTCGTCGGGCAGCTGACCACGCTCGACGAGGCGTACCGGGCCGGCCTGGCCGGCTGCCGCCAGGACCAGCTGGTCACGTCCCACTCGGCCTTCGCGTACCTGGCGCAGCGCTACGACCTGCAGCAGGTCGGCATCTCGGGAGTCAACCCGGACATCGAGCCGGACGCCGCCACCCTGCGCAGGATCACCGAGCTCGTGAAGGAGCAGGGGGTGACGACCATCTACACCGAGACCCTGGCCAGCCCGGCCCTCGCGGAGACGGTGGCGTTCGAGACGGGGGCGGCCACCGCCGTACTGGACCCGGTCGAAGGGCTCACCGACGCCTCGGCCGGCACGGACTACCTTGACGTGATGCGCAGCAACCTCGCGACCCTGCGAAAGGGACAGCAGTGCCAGTGACCTCGCCCGACACCCCGCTCATCGAGCTGCGCTCGGCCTCCTTCGGCTACGGCGACCGCACCATCGTGAGCGGGGTCGACCTCACGGTCCGGCGCGGCGAGGTCCTGGCCCTGCTCGGACCCAACGGCTGCGGCAAGTCCACCCTGGTGCGCGGGCTGCTCGGGCTGGTCGAGCAGCAGGGCGGTGAGGTGCGCCTGTTCGGGGTGGTCCGAGAGCGCTTCCGCGAGTTCACCCGGATCGGCTACGTGCCCCAGCACCACACCCTGTCTGCCGCGGTGCGCGCCACCGTCACCGAGGTGGTCGAGGTGGGCCGCCTCCCGCACCGTCCGTGGTGGCGGCCCCAGAGCCGGCTGGACGCCGACGTGGTGCGCGAGTCGATCGCGGCCGTCGGGCTCGCGGACCGCGCCCAGGCGGAGGTGGCGCTGCTCTCCGGCGGCCAGCAGCGGCGCGTCCTCATCGCCCGCGCCCTGGCCGGGCGCCCGGACGTGCTCATCATGGACGAGCCGACCGCCGGGGTCGACACGAGCAGCTCGGAGGCACTGGCCGGCATCCTGGACCGGCTCGCTGCGGAGGGGACGTCCATGGTCATCGTCACCCACGAGCTCGAGGCGCTGCGAGACGTCGTGACGCGCGTGGTCTGCATGGAGTCCGGGCGGGTCGACTTCAGCGGCACCGCCGCCGAGTACGCGGCGCACACGGCAGCGCACGCGCCCGGGTCGAGCCATCACCACGACCCGACCCACGACGCACCCCGTGAGCCCGTCCTGAAGGCGCCCCTCGACCGCCGCGCTGCCGGAGACCGTCGTGCGTGACCTCCTCGCCCTCGACTTCATGCGCCAGGCGCTGCTCGCGGCGCTGCTGGCCGGCATCGCCGCGCCACTCGTCGGGGTCTTCCTCGTCCAGCGCCGCATGTCGCTCATCGGTGACGGCATGGGCCACGTGGCCCTGGCCGGGGTCGCCGTCGGCATCCTGAGCGGCCAGGCCCCGGTGTTCACCGCGCTCGTCGCGGCCGTCATCGCTGGGGTCGCCATCGAGCTGATCCGCGCCTCGGGCCGCACGAGCGGCGACATCGCCCTCGCCGTGATGTTCTACGGCGGCATCGCGCTCGGCGTCGTCCTCATCGCGCGGTCCAGCTCGGGCACGCCGGCCAACCTCACCGCCTACCTGTTCGGTTCGATCCTCACGACGAGCAGCGGTGACCTCGTCGTCCTCGCGGTGCTCACCGTCGTCGTCCTCGGCGTCACCCTGCTGCTGCGGCAGCGCTTCTTCGCCGTCGCCAACGACGAGGAGTACTCCCGGGCGGTCGGGATGCCGGTGCTCGGCTACAACATGCTGCTCGCGGTGCTCACCGCGGTCACCATCGTGGTGTCGATGCGCGCGGTCGGCCTGCTGCTGATCAGCGCCCTGATGATCATCCCGAACGCGACCGCCCAGCTCATCGGTCGCAGCTTCCGCTCGAGCATGTGGTGGGCCGTGGGGATCGGGGTCGTCGCCAGCGTCGGGGGCGTGCTGCTGTCCTACCAGGCGGAGACCCCGTCCGGAGGCACCATCGTCCTGCTGGCGATCGCCATCTTCCTGGTCGTCAGCGGCGCCGCCGTGGTCCGGGACCGCTGGCGGCGGGCCGCGCACGCTCGCGCCGAGCGTCACGACCACGAGCACGGGCCCCTGTGCGGCCATGAGCCCGTGCCGCACGGAGACCACGTCGACTACCTGCACGACGGCCACCGGCACGCGGTCCACGAGGAGCACTACGACGAGCACGGGGACCACAACGGCGACGAGCCGGCGACGGCGGGCAGCCGATGACCTCGCAGGCCGAGCGCAGGCCGACCCGCCAGCGGGCTGCCATCGCGCGGGCCTTGACCGGGTCTGCGGAGTTCCGCTCCGCGCAGGAGATCCATGCCGCGCTCGCCGGCTCCGGCACCCGCGTGGGCCTCGCCACGGTCTACCGCAACCTGCAGGCGATGGCCGGCGACGGAGAGGTCGACGTCATCCGCACCGGCGATGGCGAGGCGGTCTACCGCTCATGTTCCACCGACCACCACCACCACCACGTCGTGTGCCGCTCCTGCGGCCTGACCGTGGAGGTGACCGGGGATGCCGTCGAGCGGTGGGCCGAGGCCGTCGCGGCCGCGCACGGCTTCACCCAGGTGCGGCACACGGTCGAGATGGACGGTCTGTGCTCGGACTGCTCCGCGGCCGCGATGCTGTGAGGGGGCCAAGAGCGTTCGGCTGCAGGCGGTCGCGCGACGGACTGCCGTTGAAGGCGTAGAGAAGCTCCTCGGTGCAGGGGAAACGGGACCGCACCATGACCATCTCGCGACGCATGATCGCCCTCGCGGCCAGGTCGGTGGCCGCCAACGACGCCGCACTCGACCCTGCCCTGGCAACCAAGGCCCTGGTGGGGTGGCCAGCCACAACGTCGTGCACCAGCGTGCCGGTGGGGTATGGACCAACTGGCCGGGCCGACGCAACGCGATCGCGGCCTTGATCGCCAACTGCCGTACCGACGTCATCGGGTGCAGGAGGCCTCGTACGGGTGGGTCCGGGTCGACACCATCGGCACCGACCGCAGGCTCAAGGCCAGCAAGAGCGGCGTGGTCTGGTGCCGACGGGTCACCCCCGGGCACCGGCCGTGCCGATGGCCGCCAACCGGTTCGTGATCGTCGTCTACACACGACGAGCAAGAGCAAGTACTCCTGCACCTATCCCGAGGGCAACACCTCGAAGCCGCGCCTGGTGTCCTCGCTGTGGTGGAAGTACAACGGGAGCAACATCGACTACATCTTCGTGTCGTGGGAGGTGATCATGACGTGCGCCTTCGTCTGAGCCGTGCCAGGGCTCGCACGTCGACCATCGCCGCGAGGGCGACCACGACCGGCAGGTAGGCCAGCAGGTACCTCGAGCGGGACTGCAGCAGGAGGGTGAAGCCCATCAGCAGGGCCACGGACAGGGCGAGCAGGACCACCTCCCGGCGGTAGCCGGCCCCGAGCAGCCCCACCCCGGCCCAGGCCAGCACGAAGAGCCACACCCCCGTCGTGATCGAGGCCCGGGCGAGGTAGGCGCTGCCCCGCTCGTGGTTCCAGGACTGCACCCACCGCGAGGCCCGGTCGTGCCTGAGCAGCAGCTCGGGCCTGGAGTCGACCCCCTCGCCCCAGGCGAAGAACATGCCGTCGCCCCAGTTGAAGGCCTGCTTGTCGACCGCGAACCGGGCGAGGCCGGCGGCGCCCAGCGTGTCGACGCGGTCCTTCAGGACCTGCTCCGAGTACGCGCGCAGCTGCGTTCCGCCCAGGTAGCGGGAGTCCCTGACCATGGCGCCCTCGAAGGAGCCGTAGAAGTACCGATCGCCCCTTGGCGTCCTGGACAGCCCCATGGCGATCCACCACGGCAGCGGTGGCACGCGGTCCGGGGCGAGCTGCGCGGCCTCGACGCGCGCCACCCGCTCCGTCGTGGTGCGTGCCAGGGCGCCGGTGCCGACGAACACCAGGCCCGCCGCCACGGCCAAGGCCACTCCCAGCGCGAACGAGCGCACGCCGGCGCGGCCCAGCACCACCAGTCCCGCCACCAGCGCGACGGCCACCAGGGCCGGGGCCGCGGTGGCCTTGATCGTGAAACCTAGGGTCAGGACGGCGACCGAGCCCAGCCCCCCACGACCACGGATGCCGGGCGCCTCGCCTGCAGTGCCGCGACGGCGAGCAGCAGCCCCACGGTGAGGAACGGCATCAGGACCACGTCGGTGTATGGCACGGCCAGCCACGGCGACGCACCGAGCAGGAGGAGCAGCACGAGCTGCGCGCACAGCCCGGCCCGGTGGCTGCGCACCATGCGCACCAGCGCGTAGGTGGAGAGCAGCACCACGGCCACGCAGAGCCCGTTGAGCGTGACGAACACCTCCACCATCGTGGAGCCGGTGCGGTCGGCGACGGCACGGCTCGCGTTCATCAGCGCCAACAGCGGAAGGTTGTTGGGGTAGCGCGAGAGGTAGTCGAAGGCGTACGGGGTCAACCGGCCCGAGGCGTGCAGCGTCTCGGAGAACCCGGACACCACCCCGGCGTCCCAGCCCACGACGTAGGCCACCCGGCGGGCGGCGTAGGTGGCGATACCAGCGCCCCCGACCGCGACCGCGACCGCGAGCGCCCACGACCACCCGACCCGGGTCGCGCGCGGGCGCAGCCGGACGCCGACGAGCACCGTCAGCGCGGCGACGAGGCCGGCGCCCACGAAGCCGGCGAGCACGAACGGCCGGCTGAACACGACGTTCGGGTCGCGCGGCGCGACGAGCACGACGGCCGCCGTGGCGGCGAGCAGCAACCCCGCCACCCGCAGCACGACGGTGCCTGCCACCCGTTCCACCCGACCCCCCGAGACCTTCACGTCTGGATCTCTAGGCCCCGGGCAGGTCGACGGCCCCGCCATAGCGTCGCTCGCGGTCGACGTAGGACTGGATCGCGGCCCAGAGGTCGCGTCGGTCGTAGTCGGGCCAGAGCCGGTCCTGGAAGACCATCTCGGCGTAGGCGCTCTGCCAGAGCAGGAAGTTGCTGGTGCGCTGCTCACCCGAGCTGCGCACGAACAGGTCGACGTCGGGCATGTCCGGCTCGGGCAGGTAGCGGGCCACGGTCTTCTCGTCGACCGAGCGCGGCTTGAGCCGGCCGCGGGCGACGTCCTCCGCGAGGCGCTGCACGGCATCCCCGATCTCGGCCCGGCCGCCGTAGTTGACGCAGAAGTAGAGCGTGAGGCCGGTGTTGCGGCGGGTGAGCTCCTGGGCGACCTCGAGCTCCTTGATCACCGAGCCCCACAGCCGCGGTCGCCGCCCGACCCAGCGCATCCGCACGCCCCACTCGTGCAGCTGGTCGCGGCGGCGCCGGATGACGTCGCGGTTGAAGCCCATCAGGAACTTGACCTCGTCGGGGCTGCGCTTCCAGTTCTCGGTGGAGAACGCGTAGGCCGACAGGTGGGTGACCCCGATCTCGATGGCGCCGGCGACGACGTCGAGCAGCGCGGCCTCCCCGGCCTCGTGCCCCCGAGTGCGCGGCAGGCCGCGCTGGTTGGCCCACCGGCCGTTGCCGTCCATGACGACGGCGACGTGGCGCGGCATCGTGTCGAGCGGGATCTGCGGTGGCCGGGCGCCGCTGGGGTGCGCGAAGGGCGGCGAGTAGGGGCTGGGCGCACTCACCGTTCCACCATCCGGAGGCTGCGGATGCCGCGTTCGAGGTGCCACTGCAGGAACGCCGCGGTCAGTCCGCTGCCCTCGCGGCGGTGCTGGGCGTCGGAGGCGTCGGCCACGGCCCAGTCACCGGCGAGCAGCGCGCTGAGCAGGAGGAAGGTCTCGGGGGCCGGGGCGGCGGAGCCCGGCGGGCGGCAGGCCGGGCAGACGGCGCCACCGGCCACCACGTGGAAGCCGCGGTGCGGCCCGGGGGCGCCGCACTTGGCGCAGTCGGAGAAGGTGGGCGCCCAGCCGGCGACCGCCAGCGCCCGCAGCAGGTAGGCGTCGAGCACCAGGTTGGGGTCGTGCTCGCGGCCGGCGAGCGAGCGCAGCGCCCCGGCGAGCAGGAGGTACTGCTGCAGGGCGGGTTCGCGCTCCTCGGTGAGCCGGTCGCAGGTCTCGAGCACGGCGGTCGCGGTGGTGTAGCTCGGGTAGTCGCGGGCGATCGCGTCACCCCAGGGGTCGAGCGTCTCGATCTGCGTCACGGTGTCGAGGCTGCGCCCTTCGTAGCACTGGATGTCGACGTGCATCGCGGGCTCGAGCCGGCTTCCGAAGCGCGACTTCGTGCGGCGCACCCCCTTGCCGACCGCGCGCACCTTGCCCAGGCGGCGGGTGAGGAGAGTGACGATGCGGTCGGCCTCACCCAGCTTCTGGGTGCGCAGGACGATCGCCTCGTCGCGGTAGAGGGGCACCGCACCATTGTCGGTGCTCCGGGCTCGATCAGCGGGATGCCGGGTCGATGGCGTGGTGGGTCCACAGGTGGAGCACGGCGAGCGAGCGGTGTGGCCGCCAGGCGTCGGATGCCGTGGCCGCCTGTCGCGCGGTGACCCCGCCGAGCGCCTTGCGCAGCACGAGGTCGCCAGGGAGGAATACGTCGGAGTCACGAAGGGCCCGCAGGGCCACCAGGTCGGCGGTCCACGGCCCGACTCCCGGCAGCGCCATCATCCGTCGCCGGGTCTCAGCGACGTCAGGGGCACGTCGCGTAGAGGAGGCAGGTCGCAGCGGGAGGGTGCCGTCGGCGACGGCCCCCGCGATCGCCACGACCGTGCGGGCTCGGGCGCCGGTGATGCCGACCGTGCGCTGCAGGTCCGCCGGGTCGAGGGCCGCCAGCACCTCGGGTGGCGGGAACACGCGCAGGCCCTCGGACCCGGTGGCGTGGGCGGCGACGAGGCGGGCGGCGAAGACCCGCCCCGCCGCGAGCGAGACGTGCTGGCCGAGCACCACGAGCACGGCGGTCTCGAACGGGTCGGTGCTGCCGGGCACCCGCAGGTGCGGGCGAGCCGTGACCAGTGGTCCGAGCACCGGGTCGTCCGCGAGGGCCGCGACCCCGGGGGCCGGGTCGGCGTCGAGACCGAGCCAGCGGCGGCCGACAGCGGTGGCCGCGGCGACGGCATCCGGTGAGGCATCGGCGACCACGACCGGGGTGCCGACCGCCGCGGGCGGCAGGGTGACGGTGAGCGTGACGACCGCGTCGGCGGAGGTGCGGACGAGCCGCCGGTGCCGGGTCGACCCGTCGGGCAGCGCCTCGACGTCGTCGAGCCCCGGCACGGCGTGCGCCACGAGGAAGGCCCGCAGCGCCGGCAGGTCGACGAGGTCCGAGGTCACCCGGCGATCAAACAACATGCCACTGCGCAGCGGGGGTGACCCGCTCGACCTCGTCGTCGAGTGGGACCACCAGGGTGTGCCCGAGTCGTCGGCACGGGTCGAGCTCGGCGCACTGCGCGATGCCGCTGCGCGAGAGGACGTCTTGTGGGACCCGCCCCCGGCCCCTGAGGAGGGGTTCTTCGGCTGGGCAGGCCAGGAGCGAACGAGGACAGCTGACTCAGGCGAAGTCGGTCGAGGCCAGCTCGGGCCGCCCGCTCTCGATCGCGTCGAGGATGCGGCGGGCGACGTCGTCGGGGTCGAGCCCCCGCGGCAGGGTGGGCGCCGTGCCCGCGAGCGGGCGGCCGGACAGGCCGGTCTCGGTGTGCGGGGGGCGCACGTCGACGACGTCGACCCCGGTCCGGCGCAGCTCTCGCGCCAGCGCCCGGTCGGCCGCGGTGAGCGCCGCCTTGCTCGCCGCGTAGGCCGCCATCCCGGGCAGCGGGGTCTCGGCCACCACGGCACTCAGCTGCACGACGAAGCCGCGGCGCTCGGCGAGCGCCGGCACGACGCGACGCAGCAGGAACAGCGGGCCGAGCACGTTGGTGAGGAAGAGCTCCTCGAGCACCTCGTCGCCGGTGTCGAGCAGCGGCCCGAACGCCACCACGCCCGCCGCGTTGACCAGTCCGTCGAGGCCGCCGTGCCGCTCGACGGCAGCCGCGACGACCCGATCGCCGAGGCCGGCGTCGGCCACGTCACCGACGACCACGCTCGCCCCCTCGAGGATGCCGTGCAGGCGCCGCTCGTCGCGGCCGACCAGCACGAGGTGGGCGCCACGCTCTGCGGCACCGCGCGCGATCCGCGAGCCCAGCTCACCGCTCGCTCCGACGACCGCGACCACGAGACCGGACAGGGGATGGGCGCTCATCCCCCCAGCCCACGGCATCCGGATGCCGTGCACAAGCCGTGTGCAAGGTTGGCACCCTGACCTGTGGACAGGTGTTCGAATCCCGGTTAGGATGGCGTGGTGGCTGAACTCCAGGGGTCGCTGCTCGACCTGGCCGACGAGGTCGCCGTCCACCCGCTGCACGGGGTGCGCCGCACCGCCCTCGCGCATGGCGCGTGGGTCGAGGTGATGACCGGTTTCGTCGGGGGTGCCGACCGGTTGTACGCCGCGCTGCGGCACGACGTGCCGTGGCGTGCCGAGCGCCGCCAGATGTACGACTCGGTCGTCGACGTCCCACGCCTGCTGAGGTTCTACGGCGAGCAGGAGCCGCTCCCCCACCCGGCCCTCGACGAGGCGCGAGACGCCCTGTCCGCCCACTACGCCGACGAGCTCGGCGAGCCGTTCACCACGGCCGGGCTCTGCCTCTACCGCGACGGGCACGACTCCGTGGCCTGGCACGGTGACCGCATCGGCCGGTCGCGCGACTCCGACACCATGGTCGCGATCGTCTCGGTCGGCGCGCCGCGTGACCTGGTGCTGCGCCCGCGCGGCGGCGGCTCCTCGATCAGGGTCCCGGCCGGGCACGGCGACCTGGTCGTGATGGGCGGCTCGTGCCAGCGCACCTGGGACCACTGCGTGCCCAAGACCAGCAGGCCCGTGGGTCCACGGATCTCGATCCAGTTCCGCCCCGCCGGGGTCCGCTGAGAGACGCTTGATGACGATCGGGGCACACCGCCGCTGATCCGCCGCGCCGCTCGGCGCCGCGTGGCAGGCTCGTCAGTGCACGGGCGCGCACTGGTGAGCCCGTCAGGGAAGGACGCCCCGATGAGTCGCGCCACCGCAGCACGCGGGCTCGTCGTCGTTGCCACGGCCCTCGGCGCCACCCTCGGCGCGATGGCGCCGGCCGTCGCCAGGCCCGTGGCCGACACGGTGCGCGTCATCGTCACCTACGACGCACTGTCGAGCGCCGGGTCGGTGGCCGGCACGGTCGACTCCGTGGGCACCGTGACCGGCACCATGCGACGCTCCCCGCACCTGGTGGCCACGGTGCCGGCCGCCGACCTGCCCCGCCTACGCCGTTCCCCGCACGTGCGGACGGTGCAGGTCGACGTGCCGCAGAGGCTCGCCCTCGACAGCAGCCTGGCCGTCATCCGGGCCGACGCCGCCCACCACGCCGGCTGGACCGGCGCCGGCACGACCGTGGCGATCCTCGACACCGGGGTCGACGTCGACCACCCGTTCCTCGGAGGGCGGGTCGTGGCCCAGTACTGCTCGTCGAGCCCGACCGCCCCCGACCAGCGGTCGTTGTGTCCGAACGGCACCACCGAGGACGACAACGCGGACATCGACTCGCTGGCGGCCTGCGCCACCACCTCGGGGGCCTTGTGCGACCACGGCACGCACGTGGCCGGCATCGTCGCCGGCAACGGCACCGGGGTGGCCGGCGCCCCGGCCGCCGGAGTGGCCCCGGGGGCGAACATCATCGCCATGCAGGTCTTCACCCGCTTCGACGACCGCACCTTCTGCGGGGCCGCGTCGTGCGTGGCGTCCTACCCGTCCGACCAGCTGCGCGCCCTGGACCAGCTCGCCGCGCTCGACACCGCCAACCCGTCGTGGAACGTCGTGGCCGCCAACCTGAGCCTGGCGAGCGGCACCTACGCCGCCCCCTGCGACACCGACCCGCGCAAGGGTGCGATCGACGCGCTGCTCGCCCAGGGCGTCGCCACCGTCATCGCCGCCGGCAACAACGCAGCCGCCGCCGTGTCCAACCCCGGCTGCATCTCCAGTGCTGTCACCGTCGGCGCCACCACCGACGCCGACGGCATCGCCTCGTTCAGCAACCGCGGCCCGCTGCTCGACCTGCTCGCCCCCGGTGTCGACATCACCTCGTCCGTGCCCGACGACGCCTGGGCCACCCTCAGCGGCACCTCGATGGCCGCCCCGCACGTCGCCGGGGCACTGGCCCTGTTGCGCCAGCACGCGCCGAACCGCCCGGTTCCGAGCCTGGTCGACGACCTGCGGTCCAGCGGGAAGGCCGTGACCTACACCTCCGGCAGCGCCCGCGTCACCACCCGGCGGATCGACGTCCTGAACGCCATCGCGATGAGCACCGGCCCCCGCCTCGGCCTGACCGCCCCGCCGGCGGTGGCGACCGAGGGAAGGGCGCTGACCATGGTGGGCACCTGGGCCGACGGTGCGTCCGGCCCGCCGGTGAGCGCCACGGCGACCACCGGCACGGTGACCCTCGGCCCCGGCACGTGGTCGTGGACCGCCACCCGGGGGGACGACACGACGCAGCCGGTCACCATCACCGCGACGGATGCCGATGGTGCCTCACGCGCACTCACCTTCACCGCCCGATGGGCGAACGTCTCTCCGATCGCCACCCTCACCGCGGCCGCCACCAGGTCGTGGGCCGGCAGGACCGTGGTCTTCGTGCGGGCAGGCACGGCAGCGGCCTTCTCGGTGGCCGTCACCGATCCGGGCAGCGACGACATCACCACCCGGTGGGGCTTCGGCGACGGCGCGCGCGCCCTGAACCGTTCGCTGCTGCACCCGCCGTCGGTCGACCCGGCCGCGAGCCCGTCGATGGAGCCGCGCTCCCTGACCTCAGGGGTGAGCCACACCTACACCCGGGCCTGCACCAGAACGCTCACCGTGGGGGCCGTCGACGACGACGGCGGGGCCTCACCGACCCGTTCCCGCCCGGTCGTGGTGCTCGGAACCAGCACGAGCCGGCACGCGGCGCACTGGTGGAGCGCCGCCTACCGCGGGCAGATCGCGTCGGTGGGCGCGGCCGACCGTCCCTGCCTGCTCGGCACGGCCCGCACCCTCAGCAGCGTCTTCCCGGAGCGTCGCCGGCTGACCACCTCGGCCGACGCCGTGGCGGTGCTCCAACCGGGAAAGGCCGCCACGGCACGCTCGACGTTCGACGCGCAGCTGCTCGTCGTGTGGCTCGACGTCGCCACCGGCTCGGTCGACCTGTTCGCCCCGTTCGACGCCGACCGCAACGGCTCCAGAGAGACGACCGTCGCCGCCTTCCTCCAGTCGGCCGAGCGCACCCGCAACTCCTCGTCGACGACGTCGAGCGCCCTGCGCTCGCTCACCGCGGTGCTGGTGCGGATCTCGACGACCGGCTGACCCCGGCGGCCCAGCCACGGGCTCCCGGCGCCCCGACCGAACGGGCCGCCACTGCCACGGCCCGCTCGAGCGCCCGGGGCAGGTCGGCCAGGCCGTGCCGTGCCAGCTCGGTGAGCAGGGCGCCGTGCAGCACGTCGCCCGCGCCCAGGGTGTCCACGACCTCGACCGCCGGCACCTCGACCGACCCCGACGACCCGTCGGCGGCGGCCCACTGAACCGGGCCCGACCCCAAGGTGCGGGCGACCCAGGTCGGCCCGAGGGCCAGCAGGTGGGCCGACGAGTCGCCGGTCGGTGAGCGAAAGGCGGCGGAGGCGACCATCACGTCGACCGACTCGAGCAGGGCGGGGAGCCCGGGCTTCCACGACCCGGCGTCGAGCAGCACCGGGATGCCGTGAGCGCGTGCCGCTGCCGCCAGCGGCACCGCGACACCGAGGTGGTGGCCGTCGACGAGGACGGCCCGGATGCCGTGGAGCAGCGCGTCGACGGTGCCCGCGGGCAGCGCGTGGCCGGCGGGCAGCGCGTGACCGGCGGCCGGGCCGGGGCCGGTCGCCGCGCCCGACACGACGGCTCGCTCACCCGTCGACCGGGTGAGCAGCACCGTGGCCACGGGCACCTCGAACTCGTCGCCGGCGACGTCGGAGAGCTCGACCCCGGCCGTGTCACAGTCGGCCCGCACCACGGTGGCGAGCGGCGAACCGCCCACCGCGGTGACGAGCCGGCACGGCATCCCGAGCAGTGCCGCCGTCGTGGCGGCGTTGAGCGCCGGCCCACCGGCCTCCACGCGGGTCGCGAGAGCGACGACCTTCTCGTCGGCAGAAGGCACCCGCTCGACGGTCTGGACGACGTCGACCGTCGCCAGCCCGCAGGCGAGGGCGGCCACCGGGCTCAGGCGGGCACCACGGCATCCCGCTCGGCGCGGTTGACCGCCGACATGATCGCGCGCAGCGAGGCCTTGACGATCGACTCGTGCAGGCCGACGCCCCACAGCACCCGCTCGCCGACGGCGCACTCGACGTAGGCAGCGGCGCGGGCGTCGCCACCGGCCGACAGGGCGTGCTCGTGGTAGTCGAGCACGCGCACGTCGACCCCGAGCGGTGCGAGGGCCTGGATGAAGGCTGCGATCGGGCCGTTGCCGGTGCCGCTGATCTCGACCTCCTTGCCGAAGTCGGTGATCGTGGAGTCGATGTGGTCCATGCCGTCGTCGGCACCGGTCAGCGTCGAGCGTATCGGGGCGAACCGGCCCCAGCGCTCGCCGGGCTCGTCGGCGTGGAGGTACTCGTCGGCGAACATCTGCCAGATCTGCGCGGCCGACAGCTCGCCGCCCTCGGAGTCGGTGCGGCGCTGCACGACGTGGCTGAACTCCACCTGGAGCCGGCGCGGCAGGTCGAGCCCGTGCTCGGCCTTGAGCAGGTACGACACGCCGCCCTTGCCGCTCTGGCTGTTGACCCGGACGACGGCCTCGTAGGACCGGCCGATGTCGTGCGGGTCGATCGGCAGGTAGGGCACGCCCCAGTCGATGTGGTCGACGTCGGTGCCGGCCGCGGTGCTGCGCCGGTCCATGTCCTCCAAGCCCTTCTTGATGGCGTCCTGGTGCGAGCCGGAGAAGGCCGTGTAGACGAGGTCGCCGCCCCACGGGTGCCGCTCGTGCACCGGCAGCTGGGTGCAGTACTCGACCGTGCGCCGGATCTCGGCCATGTCGGAGAAGTCGATCTGCGGGTCGATGCCCTGGCTGAACAGGTTCATGCCCAGGGTGACCAGGCAGACGTTGCCGGTGCGCTCGCCGTTGCCGAACAGGCAGCCCTCGATGCGGTCGGCGCCGGCCAGCCTGCCGAGCTCGGCCGCAGCGACGCCCTCGCCGCGGTCGTTGTGGGGGTGCAGGCTGACGACCACCGACTCGCGGCGGTCGAGGTGGCGCACCATCCACTCGATGGAGTCGGCGTAGACGTTGGGGGTCGCCATCTCCACCGTCGCCGGCAGGTTGACGATCATCTTGTGGTCGGGGGTCGGGTCGATGACCGCGATCACCTCGTTGCAGATGCGCACCGCGAACTCGAGCTCGGTGCCGGTGTACGACTCGGGCGAGTACTCGTAGTAGACGTCGGTCTCGGGGATGGTCTCCTCGAGCTTCTTGCACAGCCGGGCGCCCTGGAGGGCGATGTCAATGATGCCCTCCTCGCTCATCCCGAACACGACGCGGCGCTGCAGCATTGAGGTCGAGTTGTAGAAGTGCACGATCGCCTGCTTCGAGCCGCGGATGGCGTCGAAGGTGCGCTCGACGAGGTGGTCGCGGCACTGGGTGAGCACCTGGATCGTCACGTCGTCGGGGACGTGCCCGCCGTCGATGAGCTCGCGGCAGAAGTCGAAGTCGGTCTGGCTGGCGCTGGGGAAGCCGACCTCGATCTCCTTGTACCCCATCCGCACGAGCAGCTTGAACATGCGCATCTTGCGCTCGGCGTCCATCGGGTCGATGAGGGCCTGGTTGCCGTCACGCAGGTCGACCGCGCACCAGCGCGGGGCCTTGGTCATCACCTGGTCGGGCCAGGTGCGGTCGGGCACATGGACCTCGAGCTGCTCCTGGAACGGCACATACTTCTGGGTCGGCATGCCCGAGGGCTGCTGGGGGTGGATCACTGGTCTGCTTCCTTCACACTTCGTCGGGGTTCAGCCGGTGCAGCAGAAGCTCCGCGACGAGGGGCGGCCGATTCAGGCCCCGCCGCGGCAGCGAAGGAGGAGGTGTCCGTGAAGCACGCCTCCAGCGTCCCACGCGACCGCCATCGCGCCAACCCCGGGGCCGCCGTGGGTCACGATGCGGGACGCAGCACGGCCACCGTCACCGGGCGGCGCACCTCGAACCCGATGCGGCGGTAGAGCCGGTGGGCTCCCTCGTTGCCGTCGCGCACGTGCAGCATCGCGCGGTCGCCGCGCTGCTCGATGCCGCGCGCCGCCGCCAGCGTGACGACGGCTCCGAGGCCCTCGCCGCGCACCGCCGGGTCGACGCAGACACCCGAGACCTCGCCGAAGCCGACGACCCGCATCCGCTCCCCCGCCATGGCGACCAGCCGGCCCTCGCGGCGGATGCCGAACCAGCGCCCGGTGAGGTGGCTGTTCGGGCCGAACGGCCCGGGTTCGGTCGCGGCAGCGAGGGCGACCATCTCCGGTGAGTCGGATGCCGCGAGCTCGATGACCTCGCGGCTCGCCGTCGCCAGTGGCTCGACGAGGTCGCCGGCGACGTACTGGGTGGCGGGCTCGCGGAGCAGCTCGCGCCAGCCGGGCGGGGTGGGCTCGACCTGGCCGCGCAGGAAGACGGCGGTGCCGCTTTCGCCGACGAGCTCGGCCAGTGCCGCCCAGCCGGCGGAGTCGAGGTGCTCGACGCCGCAGAACGGCGCGATCTCGTCACGGTAGCGCCGCGCCGCGCCGCCGGCGGCGGTCTCGGCGAGCTGGGCGTGGGGGCCGGTGAGGGCGTGCCAGGCGACGTCGTCGAGCACGTGGTCGGTCACCGGCTCAGCCCCGGACCCGCACCGACAGGCACGTGACGCAGCCCTCGAGCTTCTCGAACTCCGACACGTCGACCTCGGTGACGGTGTAGCCGCGGTCGCGGTAGGAGGCGGCGGTGCGCGGCGCGCTGCTCGCCATCAGCAGGTGGTCGGCGGCGAGATGAACGACGTGGGCACCACCCTCCTCGGGCACGTCCTCGTAGGCCGGGAACGCCCCCTTGTCGTCGACGATCGGGCCCCAGCCGACCACCGTGCCGTCGGGCAGGGCGGTGCACGCCGACTTCAGGTGCAGGGCCCGCTCGACCGGCACGGCCTGCACGCGAACCCCGAACTCGCGCAGGTGCGTTGCGAGCTGTTGGATGCCGATGCCGTTGGTTCGGCCGCCGAGGCCGACGTAGGCCGTGCCGCCGGCACGCAGCACGTCGCCGCCGTCGAGGGTGCCGGGGGCCTCGATGTGGGCGACCCGCAGCCCGAGGTCGCGCACCGCGCGCTCGACACCGGCAGCCTCGCCGCGGCGCTCGGGGGCGCCGGAGCGGGCGATGACGGCGAGGTCGCCGTGCACGACGACCGGGTCCTCGACGAACACCGCGTCGGGGTGGTCGTCGGCGGGCTCGACCTCCACGACCTGCCAGCCGTTGGCGTCGAGGGCGTCGACGTACGCCTGCCACTGTTGGCGGGCGAGGTCGAGGTCGACCGGCGTGCGGTCGAGGTGGGTGACGATGCCCTCGGCCAGGCGTGGGCCGGGCCGGCGCACGAGCGCGGTGGGGACGCTCACTGCCACAGCGAGTGGTAGGCGTTGAGCGCGGGCTGGCCACCAAGGTGGGCGTAGAGCACCGTCGAGTCCTGGGGGATGTCGGCGGAGCGCACCAGGTCGATGAGCCCGGCGAGCGACTTCCCCTCGTAGACGGGGTCGGTGATCATCGCCTCGAGCTCAGCGCCCAGGCGCATCGCCTCCATGGTGGAGTCGACGGGAACGCCGTAGAGGTCACCGGCCCAGCCGTCGAGCAGGGTGAACTCGTCGTCGCGCAGATCGCGGCCGAGCTCGATGACCTCGGCGGTGTTTCGGGCGATCCGCTCGAGCTGGGTGCGGGTGGTGTCGAGAGTGGCGGAGGCGTCGATGCCGATGACGCGGCGCTTCACGCCGGTGAGGTCCTCGAGCGCGGCGAAACCGGCGATCATCCCTGCGTGCGTGGAGCAGGTGACGGTGCAGACCACGATGGTGTCGAAGTGCAGGCCGAGCGCCTTCTCCTGCTCGGCCAGCTCGAAGGCGTAGTTGGCGAATCCGACTCCCCCGAGGGGGTGTTCGCTCGCGCCGGCCGGGATCGGGTAGGGGGTGCCGCCGCTCTCCTCCACCTCGCGGAGCGCGTCCTTCCACGAGTCGCGGATGCCGATGTCGAAGCCGTGCGGGTCGAGGCGGGAGTCGGCTCCCATCATCCGCGAGAGCAGGATGTTGCCCACCTTGTCGTTGACCGGGTCGTCCCACGGCACCCACTTCTCCTGCACGAGACGGCACTTCAGGCCGAGGTGGGCGGCGACGGCGGCCACCTGGCGGGTGTGGTTCGACTGGTAGCCGCCGATCGAGACGAGGGTGTCGGCGCCGCTGGCCAGCACGTCGGGGACGATGTACTCGAGCTTGCGGATCTTGTTGCCCCCGAACGCGAGGCCACTGTTGACGTCCTCGCGCTTGGCCCAGACCTGGGCGCCGCCGAGGTGGTCGCTGAGCCGGCGGAGGTGCTGCAGCGGGCTGGGCCCGAAGGTGAGCGGGTGCCTGGGGATGTCGTGGAGACGCATGCTGCTGGTTCTACCACCGACAACCCGGATGCGGTCAGGGGCGTCCGTGCACCACCCTTGGTTCTCGTGACCACCGACCTGCCCCCCGGCCTGACCGCGCGCCCGCTCACGCTCGACGACCTCGACGCGGCGTTCGCCGTGTACTCCGCCGCCGAGCTCGAGGATGCCGGGCACCTCGCCCTCGAGCCGGAGGACATCGCGGGCGACTGGGCCCGACCCAGCTTCGACCTCGCGGCCGACAGCATCGGGGTGTTCGACGGGGAGCGGCTGGTCGGGGCGGCCGAGGTGACGCGCGGCGGCTCGCGGTCCGAGGGCGCGGTGCTACCGGGCGAGCGGGGGCGCGGCATCGGGTCGTGGCTGGCGGCGTGGATCGAGGGCCGCGCTCGATCGATGGGGTCCCGCCGGGTCGGGCAGGTGGCTCCGGACGGGTCTCTCCCCCAACGCCTGCTGCGCGCGCGGGGTTACACGCTGGGACACACGTCGTGGGTGCTCGAGCTGCCCGCCGGCCGCGAGGTCCCGCAGCGACCGCTGCCACCGGGCTACACGATCGTGACCGGCGATTCTGCTGACCGGGAGCGGGCGGCGTACGAGGTTCTCCAGGACGCGTTCGACGAGTGGGAGGGGCGGGTGCGCGACACGTTCGAGGACTGGGCGGCGACGACCGTGCGCCGGCCCGGCGCCCAGCCGTGGCAGCTGAGGGTCGTGGAGCGCGGCGGCGTCGTGGTCGCGGCGTCGTTCACGATCCTGGACAGCCAGGGAGTGGGGTTCGTGGACCAGCTCGCCGTCGAGCGTACGCACCGCGGGAAGGGGCTGGCGCAGGCGCTGCTCGCCGACGCGTTCGGGCAGGCCCGGGAACGTGGCGCGCACCGCAGTGAGCTGTCGACTGACTCACGGACCGGGGCTCTCGACCTCTACCTCAAGGTGGGGATGCAGGTCACCCAGACCTGGACACAGCTGGTGACAGACCTCTGACCCGTCAGGTGCGCAGGGTGCCGACCAGGGTGACGTACTCGTCGCGGGCGTCCTCGACGCTCATCCCCTTCGCCTCGGCCCAGGCGTCGTACTTGGCCCGCCCCACCGGGTTGGTGAACCCGGGGCGCTTGCCCTGCACGTCACCCTCGCTCGCCTGCTTGTAGAGCGCGTACATTCGCAGCTTGGTCTCGTTGCCCGGGTCGATCACGAGCGTGTTGACGTGGGCGGCAGCGGCATGGAACTCGTCCTCGGTGGCCATGGCGCCACTCTAGGGCGGGAGATGAGACTGTGGAACACCGACCTTCCGAGGAGCCACGATGAGCGCGAGCACGGGCACCACGCACACTGACCACCCGACCGGCGGCGAGGCCCCGCGGGTCTCCGAGCGCGAGGCGCGCGACGTCGCGGAACAGGCGCGCGAGAGCGGGTGGAGCAAGCCGTCGTTCGCCAAGGAGCTCTACCTCGGCCGCTTCGACCTCGACCTCGTTCACCCCCATCCCCGGCCGGATGCCGACGACGAGGCGCGAGGTGAGGCGTTCCTGGCCCGGCTGCGCGAGGTGTGCGCCGGCATCGACGGGGCGCGGATCGAGCGCGAGGCGCAGATCCCCGACGAGGACCTCAAGGCGCTCGCGGACATCGGCGCCTTCGGGATGAAGATCCCGACCGAGTACGGCGGGCTGGGGCTGACGATGCGCTCGTACGGCCGTGCGCTGATGCTGATCGGGTCGGTGCACCCGGCGTTCGGTGCGCTGCTGTCGGCGCACCAGTCGATTGGGGTCCCCGAGCCGGTGAAGCTGGTGGGCACGCCGGAGCAGAAGGAGCGCTTCCTCCCGCGGTGCGCGGCGGGGGCGATCTCGGCGTTCCTGCTCACCGAGCCCGACGTGGGGTCGGACCCGGCCCGGATGGAGAGCACGGCGACGCTCACCGACGACGGCACCGCCTACCTCGTCGACGGCGTGAAGCTGTGGACCACCAACGGCGTCGTGGCCGAGCTGCTCGTGGTGATGGCCCGCGTGCCCAAGCACGAGGGCGGGCGGGGCGGCATCACGGCGTTCGTGGTCGAGGGGGACGCGCCCGGCATCACCGTCGAGCGGCGCAACGGCTTCATGGGGTTGCGCGGCATCGAGAACGGGCTGACCCGGCTGCACCAGGTGCGGGTGCCCGTCGAGAACCGGCTCGGCAAGGAGGGCGAGGGTCTGAAGATCGCGCTCACCACGCTCAACGCGGGGCGGCTGTCGATCCCCGCGATGTGCTCGGCCACCGGCAAGTGGTCGCTGAAGATCGCTCGGGAGTGGTCGACCGAGCGGGTGCAGTGGGGTCGTCCGGTGGGGAAGCACGAGGCCGTGGCGGGGAAGATCGCGTTCATCGCCGCCACCGCCTACGCGATGGAGTCGGTGGTCGAGCTCACCTGCGCGATGGCCGATGCCGGGGATGTCGACATCCGCATCGAGGCGGCGCTCGCGAAGCTGTGGGCCAGCGAGATGGCGTGGCTGATCGCCGACGAGCTGGTGCAGATCCGCGGCGGGCGGGGCTACGAGTCGGCGGCGTCACTAGCCGCTCGGGGCGAGCGGGCGGTGCCGGCCGAGCAGCAGCTGCGCGACGTGCGGATCAACCGGATCTTCGAGGGCTCCAGCGAGATCATGCACCTGCTCATCGCCCGGGAGGCCGTCGACGAGCACCTCAAGGCAGCCGGCGACCTGGCCTCGGCCGACGCCGACCTGTCGGCCAAGGCCCGAGCGGCCGCGGGGGCGAGCGGCTTCTACGCGAAGTGGCTGCCGCAGCTGGTCACCGGTGCGGGGTCGGTGCCGACGTCGTTCGGGGAGTTCGGCCCGCTGGCGCGGCACCTGCGCTACGTCGAGCGGTCGTCGCGGCGGCTGGCGCGCCAGACGTTCTACGGGATGTCGCGGTGGCAGGCGAAGATGGAGCACCACCAGCGCTTCCTGGGCCGCGTCGTCGACATCGGGGCCGAGCTGTTCGCGATGGCGGCGGCGTGCGTGCGAGCCGAGATGCTGCTGGCCGACGACCCCGAGCGGGGCCGGTCGGCGCAGCGGCTGGCGGACGCCTTCTGCGGGCAGGCCCGGATGCGGGTCGACGTGCTCTTCGAGGAGCTGTGGACCAACAGCGACGACACCGACCGCAAGCTCGCGGCCTCGGTGCTCGCGGGTGACCTCACCTGGTTGGAGGAGGGCGTGATCGACCCCAGCGAGGGCACCGGGCCGTGGATCGCGCGTTGGGAGCCGGGTCCCAGCAGCGAGGACTCGGTGTGGCGAGCGGTGCGCTGAGCGGAAGTCAGGCGCCGCCGTTCAGCGGCGCTTGAGCAGCTCCTCGGCGACCTGCACGGCGTTGAGGGCGGCGCCCTTGCGCAGGTTGTCGCCGACGACGAACAGGTTCAGGCCCTTGCCGTCCGCGGCGGCCTGGTCGGCGCGGACCCGCCCGACGAAGACCTCGTCGCGCCCGGTGGCCTGCAGCGGGTTCGGCACGTCGGTGACGATGACGCCGGGCGCCCGGCCCAATGCCTCGAGGGCCTCGGCGGGGCTGATGTCGCGGTCGAACTCTGCGGAGATCGCGAGGCTGTGACCTGAGAAGACGGGGACCCGCACGCAGGTGCCGGACACCCGCAGACCGGGGAGGTGCAGGATCTTCCGCGACTCGTTGCGCAGCTTCTGCTCCTCGTCGGTCTCGAGCGAGCCGTCGTCGACGATGGACCCGGCCAGCGGCACGACGTTGAAGCCGACCGGCACCGCGTAGATCTGCGGGTCGGGCAGGTCGAGCGCCGAGCCGTCGAGGGCGAGGTCCTTGGGGTCACCCGAGGCGTAGCCGCCGCGCAGCTGGGTGTCGAGCTCGATCAGGCCGACGCCACCGGAGCCCGACACCGCCTGGTAGCTGCTGACGTGCAGGCGCACCAGCCCGGCGAGGTCGTGCAGCGGCTTGAGCACCGGCATCGCGGCCATGGTGGTGCAGTTCGGGTTGGCGACGATCCCCTTGGGGATGTCGTCGAGGTCCTCGGGGTTCACCTCGGACACCACCAGGGGCACCTCGGGGTCCTTGCGCCAGGCGCTGGAGTTGTCGACGACGACGGCGCCGGCCTCGGCCACGCGCGGCGCCCAGATCTTGGAGGTCGAACCGCCGTTGGAGAACAGCGCGATGTCGAGCCCGGAGAAGTCGGCAGTGGCGGTGTCCTCGACGGTGACCTGGGTGTCGCCCCACGGCAGGGTCGTGCCGGCCGAGCGGGCCGACGCGAAGTACCGGATCTCGTCGACCGGGAAGTTCCGCTCGAAGAGGAGGGTTCGCATGACGTTGCCGACCTGGCCGGTGGCGCCGAAGACTCCGATTCGCATGCCGACCAGTCTAGAGAGCGGTCTGGATGCCGGCCGTCGGGCTCACGATGCGAGCGCCGGCCGCGCTTGTCGTGGCCCTCGTCAGGCAAGGTAGCGGCAGAGCTCGCGTTCGAGGTGGCTCGTCAGGCGCGGTCGTCGTTCAGGTCGTGGGCGCGCCGGGTACGAGTCGCGCACGGTGCGCGATCGGCGCAGTACCCGCTTGCGCCGGCCCTCCGGCCGTGGCCAGCCCGGTGGGCCTTTCTCACGTCGAGACCCCACCAACCGCGTCGCCTTCGGCTCGAGTTCGATGGTCGAGGGTGGCTCCGCGGTCATGGCCGGCAAGGCGCTGGCGGGCGGGAAGGTGAGGCTGCCCCAGCCCAGCAGGGGCGGCGGCTCGGCGTCGTAGGAGTGCCCGAGTGGGGTGGTCACCTGCACCACCCGCCTCAGGCGAGGGCCGTCCCCGTCGCCCGCATCAACGGCGTTGAGCTCCCGCCGTGGGAAGTCACTGGCCTCATGGCGCTCACGGCCCTGCTCGTCGGTGCTCACTGCGGTGAGGACTACGCGGGTGCGCCAGCCGGG
>JBBQNZ010000051.1:0-24020 GCA_038330415.1 Actinomycetales bacterium
CCAGCGCCTGACCCGGCTCGAGACCGCCCGGTGGTGTCGAGATGCAGTCGAGGTGGCACGGTTCGGAGCGCCGGACCCTGCGCAACCAAGGTGATCCGAGCGAGTCGTGACAGATTCGGTGGCTCGCGCTCCGCGGCATGAGCGAGCGGATGCCATGGCGCTGGTGATTACGCCATGCTCGAGCCGTGACTGGTAGGGATGAGGCGATTCTCTCCGCGGAACGAACGTCGGCGACGCGTTTCCCGGAGGACTACGCAGCCTGGATGCGCAGCAACGAAGGCGTGAAGCGTGACCCCATTGGGAGCTACCTGTCGCTGTACGCGGTCGCTTTCACCTTCACGAAGGACCGGCCCAGACCGACGAAGACCCCGACGCCGACGGCGATCGCGACCAGCCAGGCGAGCAGCCAGCTGAGCGTGGTCAACCAGGAGATGCTCAGCAGCACGCGGCTGAGCAGCCAGATAGCCGCGAGGGCCACCGCCGCGGCGATGAGCGCATGCCACACGGGGTGCTTGATCACGGGCGCCTCCTTCACTTGCTCAGGACGGTGTGCGTCCCGGGCTCTGGCGATAAACCCTCAGAACGCGCCAGGTGCTCTCGGTCGGTCACGGCCTTATCGTCGCAGATGGGTTCGACCCCCTACCGCCTGACCGCGGACATCCGCACATCGGCAGCATCGGCAGCATCGAGTGTCCTGTCCGCGGCAGATGAGGACGCTTCCAGTGTCAGTGCGTGGGTCCAGTCCCCGCGATGGCGGCGAGTGCGGTGAGGTAGCGATCTGAGATGAAGACCTTGGTGACTCGGCGCAGCTTGTAGCCCAGCGGCCGCTTGCGCCACGTGGCGTTCGGACGAACTTCATGCAGCCACAGCCACTTCTTGGTGACCTCGTCGACTACACCTATCCACGCCATCTGCGAGTGGAACCGTCGTTCCTGCTCGATTGCGAGTAGTGGGGAGATCGCACTCATGCCCTTGAGCAGACCCGCGGTCGTGTCCACGTCGAGGTCCGCTGGGGCTGTGGCCGGCCACTCGGGCTGAGTTTGGGCGAACCGCTCCCTAAACGAGGAGTCCTTCTTGACCTTCACCACATCCTTGACGCGGATGGCGACCCAACCCTCGAAGAAGCCTGCATCGCCGGTGTTCGCGATCAAGGCCCACTTGGAGCCGACCGCGACGACGATGCCGTCGACTCGGTCGGCGTTGCGCGGCGACCGTTTGATTCGCACGAGCGCTTGGGTCTCGGCAGCACGACGGAGTTGATCAGCCTTCCTTGCCCTCGATGCCGTCATGCCGCGGATCCTCGCACAACGACGAGCATCTGCCCTCCGAAATAGGGGGCCTTGGCTTTCACTTGTTGCGGCAATTCCGGACGACTTTGGGGCGTGCGGGTGCCCTCGCGTTAGGGAAGGAGATCCAAGTACTTCTTGCGCGCTGGCATGGCGTGGATGATCAGTTCGTCTCCGCTTTCGAGGATGAGGACCACGGTCTCCAGGAGCAGGGCTCGGGTGTCGAAGCCCAGGTGCAGTTCCCGTGTGGGCGGTCCATCATCTCCCAGGGGCTCGATCCACAGGGACCACTCTGCGGCTTGGATCGCGTCTTCGGCAGTGACGCCGTGCTTGAGGGCGCTCGGGTGGACCTTCATGCAGCGAAGTGGGCGAGCGCGGCGCGGATGGCTTCGGACCTGCTCATGTCCTTTCCGGCTGCGGCGGCGTCGAGAGCCTTGAGCTCCTCAGCGGTCAGACGGACGGCCACGACCTGCATTGGTTCCGCCCCACGACCGGGGCGGCCGCGGCCCCGATGCTTGAGCTCCTCGACGTCGTAGCCCTGTTCGGCCTCATCGGCCCACTTCTTGATCTGCTCTTCGCTCACCACACATAAATCGTATAACGAAAATGCCCGTGCGACCAGAGCCACTAGGACTGCTCAGAAGCGGCGGGCGAGCTGGCGCCCGCACGCGCGGTCGGCGGCATGTCCGGTAACCGCTCAATGCGGATGAGAGACGGCATGGAGCACCTCTAGCCGCGCAGCGGGTGGTGGCAAGGTGGTCGGGGCGAAGGGCTGTGCCAGCAGCGTGGCTACGGTGAGGCGGACGCAGAGACGGCTCCCACGTAGGCCACCGGATCACAACCGGGACCGTTCGGCTGTAGGCGCTTGGGACGAATCCGGAACTCTGTGGGCCGAATGATCGGACCTTTGCTGGGATTCGAAACGGACAGCACGACGGCGACTTCCGCCTGGGAGTCGACCTTGTTGTTGGCGACGAAGATCGGAGGTTCGGTGTCGACGACCGGAGCCTCGGCGCATTCGTTATCGACGCACACCCTCACGATGTCGCCGATCGAGAATTCCGGGCCCGAGAGGGTCACGCTGATGCCCGACACTGCGCCGGCGTCCGAGCAGTCGCTCGGTGCACAACCAGTAAGGACGGTCGCGGCGGCCGCGGCCGCCATCGCACAGGCACCCCAATGCCGTCCGATGCTCACTCTGACCGTAAGTGTCGGCGGCCCAACTGCGCACACGATCGACCTGTCTCGGCGTAAAGCTCGGGGCGGCGGTCTGAAGCGGCGTGGCAGGGGAGGGCGTGACTGCACTTCACTCTCGGCGGCATGTCCGCGCGGGTCGCCGACTGAGGTCGGAGAAACCGGGGTCATGGCCCCGCCTTCTCGGATGCTTGTTCTGGGCGGGACCACCGGGGGGCCGATGTGGGTGAAGATCGGCTCCTGGGGGCCGATTCTCACCCACATTCGCCCGAGTCCGACCTCGCCCACATGGGCATGTCCGGTAAACAGCGACACGCGCGAGGGATGCCCATCCAAGAGGACAACTCCCTTGCCCGGGGCCCTCAGGGCAAGGCCTCGTCGGGGTGGTGGGACAGTCGAAGCGCTCAGTCACATGGCCCGACCGGCTCGGCGCCCGGCCTACGCGCGTCCATAAGCGAAGCCGCGCACCGAGCCCTCTCCCATAACGCAGCGTTTATGTCACATACGAACCGCGGTTGTGCCAAGTTCGCTGCTCTCGACAGGTGGAAGCACCCCTCGACGTCCAGCGCCCCTACCGCTGGAACCTGAAGCGGCTCAACCTCGGACGCACCCTCGACGTCGGCTGCGGGATCGGCCGCAACCTCAAGAACCTGGGCCCGGATGCCGTAGGGGTCGACCACAACGCCAACTCCATCGCCTACTGCCGGCAGCTCGGGCTGACGGCGTTCACCACGGAGGAGTTCTTCGAGGGGGCCCAGGGGCAGCCGGAGAGCTTCGACGCCATGCTGTGCGCCCACCTGCTCGAGCACGTGAGCCAGCAGGTGGCCGACGACATCGTCGAGCAGGACCTCTCCCTACGTGCGCGCGGGGGGCCAGGTCGTCTTCATCACCCCGCAGGAGGTGGGCTTCCGCCCCGACGAGACGCACGTCCGCTGGGTGGACCGGGAGGCCGCCGAGGGCCACGCCGCACGCCACAGCCTGTCGGTGGTGCGCTCGTACTCGTTCCCGTTCCCGCGTCCGGTGGGAAAGGTGTTCAAGTACAACGAGTTCGTGACCGTGGCTCGAAAGCCGTGACCGTCGTCAGATGATGTGCTCGGTCTGCTCCGGGCGGGCCTGGGTGCCGGCGAACATCGCCGTCAGGTCGAGCGAGCGCACGTGCCGCCGCGAGGCGAGCGAGACGTAGGTGCGAGCGAGGACATCCTTGCCAAAGCCCAGCACGGTGCTGAGCATGCCGGTGTCCTGGGCGAGGTCCTCGGGAGCGGCCTGCGCGACGATCTGCCGCCACATCGCCTCCTCGAGGGCGTTGAACGCCGCCTGCACCTCGCTGATGTCGAAGCCGGCGGCGAAGCGCTCCTCGGCGACGTTGACGGCAAACGCGCTGACGCCGGAGAGGTCGCGGTTGCCGATTGCGGTGACGACGAGGTCGAACAGGCCCTCCAGCCGAGCCCGGGTGAACTCCTCACCGGCGGCCTCGTAGTGGTGGACGTGCGAGCGCTCGAGAACGGTGTAGCTCTCGTCGAGGATGCTCGACCGGTTTTCCAGCAGTAGGGCCGCACACTCCATGCGATGCACCCGCCTTTCGATGGGTCCATCGTCCCACGTGGGGAGCCCCGGACCTGCACCGGCCCCGGTTGCGTGCACCACACCGGAGTCGCAGCGAGAGGCCAGGGCGGGTGCCCGGAGGGCGTCCGTACCGCGCAGCACCAGTGTCAGGTGCTCGGCGGCGGGAGCGGCGGCGTGCTGCCGGGAGGGGTGACACCCGGGGGGTGGGTCGACGATGACAGGCCCAGGCCCGAACGCACGGCCGCACCGCCCTTGCCGACGTGGTGGGCGTACTTCGGGCCGACCTTGCGGCTCACGGCCGACTCGACCTTGTGGATGGTCGACGACACCGAGTCGGGGTTCTTGCGGGCGTAGTCCCGGGCCTTGCTCGCCAGTCCGGCGAGGGCGGCGAGCTTGATGGCTCCACGTGCCATGGGGTCCTCCTTGCGTGGGGGAACGATCTCTCGGGTCAACCGCCGACCTACCCAGGAGGTTCCCCCTCCACGCGCTCGGCCCTCGTCCGGCTGTCGGCCGCCGGGGCCGAGCGTGCTCACCCCGACGCACATGGGACCGGGCGAGCGCGGCGTATCAGTGGCCGCGACGCCGCAGCACCTTGTCGATCACGGCGGCGAGCCCCTCGGGCTCGTGACCCAGCTCGGCGACGACGGCACTGTGCACCGCCGTGCGCAGGTCCTCGGACGTCGGCGGGGCGGCATCTGCCGCGGGTGCCGTCCTCGGCGCCCGGGCTGGAGCCGGAGCAGGGGTCTTCTCACGCTCGATGCGCACCCCGAGGTCCTCGGCCCGCTGGGCGGCCTCGTCGGTGACGACGTCACGGGCGCCGACCACGATGGGCGTTCCGGACCGCACGGCATCCTCCACGTGGTGCCGGGTGATGAACCGGCGACGCCCGGCGCCTCCCGCACCGCCGCGGGCCTCACTCGCGCCCATCGAGGGCCTCCAGCGCTGCGACGGCCGCGTTGCGTGCGGCCAGGATGTCGGACTCGGTGCCCGCCATCCACAGCCGCCCGAAGACGCCGACCGAGGAGACGTGCATCAGGTTGACCGCGGCAGCCTTCTCGGCCTCGTTGGCAGCCAGGTTGATGTAGGCGGCGGGCGTGCACTCGAGCACCAGCATGGTCTGGCCCGCAACCAGCATCATGCCGCGGGTGAACCGGTTGAGCAGCTGGGACTGGTACGGGCTGACGTTGGTGATGACCTGCATCGAGGCGATCTGGGGCTTCATGCGGGCGCTCACGTCGAGGTCGAGCTCGCGCAGGACGGCCTCGCCGGCCGACAGCACCTCGGCCTGGGAGTCCGAGTGCAGCTCGAACATGCCGAACTGGCGCTCGACGATCTGGGCGCCGGGCCGGGCCATGGTGGCCTTGACAGCGACGTCGACGACCCGGAAGACGTGGTTGCCGGGCGCCATCTCGACGTACAGCGCGGCCATGCCCTCGATCGGCAGGTCGCCCTGGGTCACCGTGCCGACGAAGGAGGCGTACTGAGGCTGCATCCGGTCGAGGTAGCAGTAGGCGCGGAGCTCGAACTCATCGGCCATGGCACTTCTCCTTCGTGGGGGTCGTCAGGACTGGGGTGGCGCCTCGCCGGGGACTCATCCGTAGGCCGATCGGTAGCCCACCTCGAGGGCGGGGGCACTGCGCGCGATGCCGAGCGGGGTGACGAACAGCGGTGCCACCGGCACCACGGCGTCCAGGCCCGAGGCCTGCGACACCACGTCGGCGAAGCCGGGGAAGGCGGCGGTGCCGCCCACGAGGTACACCGTGGGCGCCGGCCAGCCGCGGGTGTTGGCCACCACGATCGAGGCGACCTTCTCCATCACCGGGCGGATGAGCGGGAAGAGCCGCGCCTGCTGATCCGGGTCCTTCTTCAGCCGCTCGGCCTCCTCGACGGTGACTCCGAGGGCGCCGGCGATCACGAGGGTGAGGTGCGTGCCGCCCGTGGGCTCGTCGGCGGTGTGCACCACCACGCCGTCCTGGACGACCGCGACGCCGGTCGTGCCCCCACCGATGTCGACCACGACACCGTCGCGCAGCCGGAGCACGGCGTTGGCAGCACTCGGCTCGTCGATGAGCCCGGTGCACTCCATCCCCGCTGCCTCGATGACGTGGTGCACCGCCCGCACGGACCCGGTGGCGACGCCCGGCGGGAAGGCGCCGTGCGCTCCTGGGACGGCCACCCCGAGACGGTCCTCGACCTGGTGCCTCAGACGGCGCAGGACGTCGACCGCCCCCACGTAGTCGGTGACGACACCGTCACGGACCACGTCTGCTGCCTCGTAGGCCGCCGCGAGCGGCCGGTCGGCCTCGTCGAGTGCCACCAGCACGACGTACGCGGTGCCGAGGTCCACCCCGCCCCTGACCAGCAGGGGCGGCTCGGCGAGGGGGGTGCTCACCAGCGCCGCATCGAACGCAGCCATCGTCTCCTGCAGGGTCGACTGGTCCATCACGAGCTCCAGTCGGCCGGGTAGGTGACGTAGAGGAACTTCGCCCACGACGGCGTCCCGAATGTGATCGACGACCCCTTGGGCACCGCGATGACGTCGCCGGGGCGGCCGATGACCTTCTGCCGCGCCGTCGTGATGTGCAGCTCTCCCTCGATGACGTACTCCACCTCGTCGTAGTCCAGGGTCCACGGGAAGGAACCGGCTCGCAGGCTCAGCACCCCGGCCGCGATGGGCAGCCCGTGCTGCGCGGTCACGACGTCGAGCAGCCGCACGTCCATCTCCGGCCGGTGCAGCTCGACCGGGAAGGGGTCCAGCGGCATCACGTTGACGCCGGGGACGTGCCGCAGCGGCGCCGGCCCGCCGTCATCCGCTCGCTCGGGGCCGTCCTGCGCGGGCACCCGGGTGGTGATCCGCACCCCACGCTCGCCAGCGACGTCGCGGGCCAGCGGGGTGAGCAGGTCCCCGGGCTCGATGACGAGCTCGGTGCCGCCCGTGGCGGCGAGACCGAGCACGTCGTCGGCGGTGAGCACCCGTCGGCTCACGGCAGCGCCCTACCCCTGGTCGTGATCGCGCGACTCACTTGGCCGAGGGCGACACTCCCGGGTTCTGCGAGGGCAGGATGAACTCGACGTCGCTGTGCGGGCGGGGGATGACGTGCACGCTGACCAGGTCGCCGACCCGCTGGGCGGCGGCGGCACCGGCATCCGTGGCGGCCTTGACGGCGCCGACGTCGCCACGCACCATCACGGTCACGTAGCCACCGCCGATCTGCTCCTTGCCGATCAGGGTCACGTTCGCCGCCTTCACCATGGCGTCGGCGGCCTCGATCGAGCCGACCAGTCCACGGGTCTCGATCATGCCGAGGGCGATCATCTGGGGGTTTGTCACTGGAGTGTCCTCTCACTGTGGTGCTGCGGGGGTGGTGCGGAGTGGGTGTGCGGTTCGTGCGGTCCGGTCACGGGTGGCGGCTGGGCCCTGGCCGGCGGTGCCGGGCCCCGGATGCCGCGGCTGCCGCTCATGGGCCACCTCCCAGCTCGCGGAGCACCTGACGGACGATGCGGTCCACCTGGTCCTCACCCTGCGACGTGGGGCCGGGCCGGGCCGGGCGGGGCGCGCCCGGCGTGGGTGTCGGCCCGCCGCCTCGCACGCTGTCGTGCCGGGGGGCCCCGCGGACGTCCGGAGCGTGCTCGTACGCCGCTGCCGGCGGGTCGTGCAGGGCGTACGCGAGCCGTTTGACGTTGAGCAGGTGGGTGACGGTGATGTTGTCGCTCACCACGGCGCCTCCGATGCCGCCCGGGGCCAGCGTCATCGCGGGCATCACGCCCGTGGTGGCACCGATCGCCCCCAACGTGCCCCAGGTGTTGACCAGGATCCGGAACGCCGGCTTCTCCAGGCCGAAGGCCATGATGACGTCGTCGTCGGTCGCGTGGATCACCAGCGAGTGCCCGTCCCCACCGAAGCGGAGCAGCTCGATGGAGCGCTCGCAGCCTGCACGCCACCCGTCCTCGACGTACCAGCCGAGCACCGTGGTGAGCTTCTCGGCGCTGAGCGGCTCCTCGCGCCCGACGCCACTCAGCTCGGCCACCAGGATGCGCGCGTGCGCGGGGATGTCGATGCCCGCCAGCGCTGCCAGCGCCTGCGGGGTCCGGCCCACCGCCGCGGGGTTCATCCCGCCACCGGGGGTGAAGAGGGCCCGCTCGAGCGCCGCCTTCTGGTCCGCGGTGACGAAGTGGGCCCCGAGGCGCTCCATCTCGGCGCGCAGCTCGCGCGCCACCGGTGCGTCTGCCACGACCGACTGCTCGGTCGCGCAGATCGTGGAGCTGTCGAAGGACTTGCTGTTGACGATCGCCGCCGCCGCCGCCAGCACGTCGGCGCTGCGGTCGACGTAGACCGGCACGTTGCCCGGCCCCACGCCGAGGGCAGGTTTGCCCGTGCTGTGCGCGGCACGCACCATCGGGGTCCCCCCGGTGGCCAGGATCATCGAGGTGGCGTGGTGGCGCATGAGCTCCTGCGAGCCGGGAAGGCTGACCTCCTGCATGCAGCCGACCAGGCCGCGGGGCATGCCGGCCCGCTCGCCGGCCTCGATCATCACCCGCACGGCTTCGTAGGTGCAGGCCTTGGCCGACGGGTGCGGGGCGATGATGCAGGCGTTGCGGGCCTTGACCGAGATCAGCACCTTGTAGACGGCGGTCGAGTTCGGGTTGGTCGAGGGGCACAGGCCCACGACCACGCCCACCGGCCAGCCGATCTCGACGATCCCCTTGGCCTCGTCACGGCGCAGCACCCCGACCGTCGGGGTGTCGCGGATGGACTCCCACACCGTGCGGGAGGCGAACTCGACCTTGATGCGCTTGTGGGCGGGGACCCCGTAACCGGTCTCGTCGCACGCCAGCTGCCCGAGGCGGGCCGCGTCACGGTAGACCGCGTCGGCCATCGCCGCGCAGATCCGGTCCACCTCCTCCTGGGATGCGTGGAGGAACTCGCGCTGGGCGGAGCGGGCGGCGAGTGCGAGCCGGCGGGCCTCCTGCACCGACCGCAGGTCGCTGTCGAGATCGTCGTGCGACATCACGCCTCCCGCGGCTTCGCCGCGACCTCGAGGACGCCGTCGCGGAACGCCGCGCACGCGGCCACCACGGCGCTCTGGGAGCCGACCAGGAACCCGCCCGAGAAGTTGGTCTCGGACGGCGGGGGGAACCAGACCTTGATCTCCACGTCGGCCGCCTTCAGGGCGAGGTCGAGGGCGTACGTCGCCTCCAGCGGCGGGGCGATCAGGTAGGCCATCGGCGTGCCGACGGGGACGTCCGCCTCCCGGCTGAGGTAGCTGCCGGTCCGGGAGATCGGGTGGGCGAAGAAGGCCAGGTCGCCGGCGTCGTCGGCGGCGTGGAACCACGCGTGCTGCTCGGCGTAGTCGACGCACGCCGCCAGGCCCGCCCGAGCCTCGGCGGGTGAGGGTGCGGCCAGGATGCCGATGACCTCACCCGAGAGTGGGCCGGACGCGTGCGCGGAGCCGGCGTAGAAGCTGTGGGCGTAGACGACCTCCACGTCGGCCATCTTGGTCGCCTCGTCGAGCGAGACGTAGAGGCTGTCATCGATGTCGCAGGTGACGAGCGCCAGGCTGCGCTGGTCCTCGCGCAGCTCAAGCTTGGCCGCCAGGGCCCGGTCCACGTTGGGGATCAGCCTCGCCGCGAGGATCGTTGGCTTGATCGGGTCGAGGACTGCCATCACCGGCTCCCGCTCTCCAGGAGGCGGAGCTCGACTCCGCTGGCCTGGTGCTTCATGACGTTCTTGACGTGCTCGACCACGAAGGCGCCGGCCTCCAGGGGGTTGGTGCCGCCGTTCTCGGTGATCATGCAGATGACGTCGCGGTGGGCGTCGGTCTTGCCGGCGGTGGGCTGCCAGCCGGAGTAGACGCTCATGGCATCGGCGACGCCGAGACCGGGCCGCTCCCCGATGAGCAGCAGGACCACGTCGGCCCGGACGATGTCGTTGACGTCGTTGATCACGCCGACCCGGCAGTACCGCACGAAGAACGGTGTCCCCAGCGTCAGCCCGGCAGCACGCAGCCCCTGCTCGAGCACCGGGTAGATCTGTGGCAGGTTGTTGGTGACCGCCGCGGCGGACAGCCCGTCACCCACCACGACCTGCACCTGCGGCTGCTTCACGCACTTCTCGGCCACCACGCGCTTGGAGTCCTCGTCGAGCTCGCGGCCCAGATCGGGACGCAGCAGGTACTCGTCCTGGGTGGAGACCCTCGTCTGCACGGTGAAGAGGCCGAACTGGTCGAGCAGCGCCGAGGGGACGTCGCCGAAGATCGCGTCCTGCGTCACGGCGTGGTCGGCGCCGAAGAGCAGCACGCTGCGGGTGAGCGGGCGAGGGCCGGCCCGCCCGACGGCGAGGCGAGCGGACGTCGAGGCCGCGAGGTTCTCCAGGCCGCTGGGGTTCGCGGCATCGCGCACGCCGATCCGGTGACGCTCCCCCGCCACGGTGGGGTCGGGTACCTCGATGCTCACGTCGGCGCCGCCGGGACTCGTCCTCACGACCTCCGGCCCGGTGCGAGGAGGGGGCGCAGCCACGGGGGGCGTGGCGGCGGGGGGCGAAGGGGCAGAGGGCGTCGAGGCGGGGGGCGTGGGGGCGGGCGCATCGGGCCCTGCGGCCAGCTCGGCGAGGACCTCCGCGACGACGCTGCGGAGCTCCTCGGTCGACATCGCGCTCATCGGGTCCACCTATCTGCTCAGGAAGAAGGAGGCGTCGCCCGCCTTCTCGGTCAGTCGGCCGTCGCGCAGCAGCCCGAGGTCCTCCATCCAGGCCTCGAACTCCGGCAGCGGCCGCAGCCCCAGCAGCTGGCGCAGGCTGGGGGCGTCGTGGAAGCTGGAGCTCTGGTAGCTCAACATGGAGTCGTCGCCCATCGGGATGCCCATGATGTAGTTCACGCCTGCCGCCCCGAGGAGCACCGCGAGGTTCTCCAGCTCGTTCTGGGTCGAGCGGGCGTGGTTGGTGTAGCAGACGTCCGCGCCCATCGAGATGCCGGTGAGCTTTCCCATGAAGTGGTCCTCGAGCCCGGCCCGGGTGATCTGGGTCGAGTCGTAGAGGTACTCCGGGCCGATGAACCCGACCACGGTGTTGAGCTGGAAGGGGTCGTAGCGCTTGGCGAGGCCGTAGCACCGGGCCTCCATGACGACCTGGTCGGCGCCGTGGTGCGCGTCCGCGGACAGCTCGGAGCCCTGGCCGGTCTCGAAGTACATGTGGTTGGGCCCGGTGACGACCGAGTACCGCTTGGCCAGGGCGTTGGCCTCGTCGAGCATCGCGACGTCGATGCCGAAGGAGTCGTTGCCCTTCTGGGAACCGGCCAGGCTCTGGAAGACCAGCCCGACAGGCGCACCTTTGCGCATCGCCTCCATCTGCGTGGAGACGTGGGCCAACAGGCAGTTCTGCGTGGGGATCTCCCAGCGGGTGATGATCTCGTGCGTCAGCTCGAGCAGCCGCGCGACGCTGCCCAGCGAGTCGTCGGAGGGGTTGATGCCGATCACGCTGTCGCCCGACCCGAAGCTCAGTCCCTCGTAGACCGCGGCCCGGATCCCCTCGACCGAGTCCGTCTGGTTGTTGGGCTGGCACCGCGACCCGAGGGTGCCCCGCAGCCCGATGGTGTTGTTGGCGTGCTTGACGACCTTGATCTTGCTCGCCGCCAGCATGAGGTCCAGGTTGGACATCAGCTTGGTGACGGCGGCGACCATCTCCGCGGTGAGGCCGTTGCTCAGCCGCTTGATCATCTCCTCGGTCGTCGTGTCGGCCAGCAGCCACTCGCGCAGCTCGCCGACCTGCATCCCCTTGATCTCCGCGTAGACGGCCTCGTTGACGGCGTCGTCGATGACCCGGGTGACCTCGTCCTCCTCGTAGGGCACCGCCGGGTTGGCGCGCAGGGTCTCCAGCGTGACCTCGGCGAGCACGAACCGAGCAGCCATCCGCTGCGCCGCGCTCTCGGCGGCGACGCCGGCCAGCTGGTCGCCGGACTTCTCCTCGTTGGCCTTCGCCAGCAGGTCCTTGATGTCACGGAACTGGTAGCGGATGCCGAAGAGCGTCGCGGCTAGCTGCATGGGGATGCGCTCCTTCGGGGGACAGCCTGCTCAGTCATAGAAGACCAGCGTCTTGATGGACAGCGGCACGGCGCGGCCGTCCAGGACGGGTAGCCCGATGTCGATGAAGTCGCCCTCACCCAGGCCGACCTGGTCGATGACCAGGAGCGGCACTCCGGGTCGGATGCCTTGGATCGTCTGGCCCAGGACCTGCGCGTAGTCCTGCTGGAGGACCAGGACCAGCGGGCGCTCACGGTGCCCCGCGTCGTGGAAGGCCACGATCTCCGCGGCGACCGCCTGGAGGGCCGGGTAACCCATCTCCGTGGGCAGGTCCACGACGATCGCCGCCTCGGAGTCCTCGTCGAGGTCCCAGCGCGCCATCGCCTCCCGCACCGCACCGGCGAAGGGCAGCCCGCCGCCACGGCCCGGGAGGGCCGGCCGAAGGACCGGCAGGTTGCGCAGCGGGAGGAGCTCACGGTCGGCCCAGATGGTCGAGCCGCTCAGCGTGACGGTCTGCCCCGCGGCCCCCAGCACCGTGGCGCGCAGCGTCTCGGGGGGCTGGCGCACGGTCAGCTGCTGGAGCCGGTCGTTGCGGTGCAGCGAGTCGGCCAGCAGTGGCCCCACGTCGCCGTAGCGGGCCACCTCGGCGATCGTCGAGACCGGCAGGTGGGCGTAGTAGCAGGCGCCGATCCCTCCGGTGAGGAACACCGAGGAGGAGGCATCGGTCCCGGCCAGCGGCGGGGTGAGCTGGAGCCCGTGACCGACCCGGACCTCCTGACCGGTGGCGAGGTCGACCACGAGGTCGGCCATGACGTCGCAGAACGCTCGCAGCTCCTCCAGCGTGGCGGCGCGGCCCTCCTTCAGGCTCAGACCGAGGTCGTCGACGATGGTCCGGCCGGGCGGCGCGACCCGCAGCACCATGCCGGTCTCGTCGATCTCCACCTGGCGCCCGCCGACGGCCAGACCCGACGAGCACAGGTGGCGGCCGACCTTGAAGAGGGCGGCGTTGGACGTGCCGCCGCCGATGTCGACGCTGGTCACCTGTTCGTAGTGGTCGGCGGACCAGCGGGCGACCCCTGAGCCACGGCCGGCGATCTGGGCCTCGGCGTTGGGCCCGGCCACCGTGACCACGAAGTCACCGGCGTTGGCGGACAGGGCGCGCAGGATCGCGTCGGCGTTCCTCGTGCGGGCCGTCTCGCCGGTGATGATGACGGCCCCGGTCTCGATGCTGTCGGGAGAGACGCCGGCCTTCTCGTACTCCCCACGCACCAGCAGGGCCAGCGCGTCGGCATCGACGACGTCCGGGGCGCTGAGCGGGGTGGGGTGCGCCTGGCCCTGGTGGACCACGGACTTCTCGTCGACCTGGATCCGCGGCACCTGCCCGGGTCGGGCGACGTCGTGCAGGACCAGCCGGGAGAACACCACCTGGGTGGTGGTGGTCCCCACGTCGATCCCGACACTGAGCACCTCCCGCTGCACCCCGGGCATGGCAGCCGTCAGCTCTTCCTGAAGGTGACGGTTCCATCCACCTCGAGGGAGTCGAGGATGCCCATGATGACGGCGTCGACGGGTTGCCCGGTCGTCGTCGCGGTGTGTCGAGCGGCGCTGCCCTCGGCGACGAGCACGAGCTCGCCCGAGCCGGCACCCACGACGTCGACCGCGACGAAGACCGGGCCCGTGGCGCTGCCGCCCTCGTCGGCCTCGCGGACGAGGAGCAGCTTGTGCCCGACGAGGGTCTTGTCCTTCACCGTCGAGACGGCCGACCCGATGACTCGCGCGATTCGCATCTCAGTGCAGCTCGGACTCGGACGACTCGATGAGCGCGAACTCCTCCTCCGGGGCCGAGGCCACGATGTGGTGGCGGCTGTAGAGGCCGAAGTAGGCGATCGCGATCACGTAGACGACGGCCGTGATGGTGACCACCCGCGGTTCGACGAGGAAGCCGGCGATCAGGGCGACAACGGCGAGCACACAGGCGATTCCGGTCGTGACGACACCACCGGGGGTCCGGTAGGGGCGCGCGAGGTCGGGCTCCTTGAAGCGCAGGATGATGTGCGAGAGCGTCATCATGATGTACGAGATCGTGGCGCCGAACACCGCGACCAGGATGAGCAGGTCGCCCTGGTTGAACACGGCCATGACGAACCCGATGATGCCGGGGACGATGAGGGCGACGTACGGCGTCTTGCGCCGGCCGGTCAGGGACAGGAACCTCGGCAGGTAGCCGGCCCGGGACAGGGCGAAGGTCTGGCGCGAGTAGGCGTAGATGATCGAGAAGAAGCTGGCGATCAGACCCAGCAGCCCGACCACGTTGACGAACTGGCTGACCGGTGTCTGGCCGGCCCAGGCGGCAGGCGCCTCAAGGGCCTCGACGAGCGGGTTCCCGGACTCCATGAGGTAGTTCGCCCCTGCCGCGCCCGGAGCGACCACCAGGATCGCGAACGCGAAGACGATGAGCGCGAGCATCGCGCCGATGATGCCCCTGGGCATGTCCTTGGCCGGGTTCTTCGACTCCTCGGCGGCCAGGGGCACGCCTTCGACGGCGAGGAAGAACCAGATCGCGTAAGGCAGGGCTGCCCAGATCCCCACCACACCGAACGGCAGGAAGGCACTGGCTCCGACCGCATCGGTCACCGGGATGTCGGTCAGGTTGTCGATGTTGAACTTCGGTATCGCAGCACCCACGAAGACCACCAGGGCCACGACGGCGATGGCCGTGATGCCGAACATCAGCTTGAGAGCCTCGCCGACGCCCCACAGGTGCAGCCCGACGAAGACCGCGTAGAAGACCAGGAACACGACCCAGCCGACGTCGAACCCGGTCAGGGACTCGACGTAGGCGCCGATGAAGTTCGCGATCGCTGCGGGTGCGATGGCGTACTCGATGAGGATCGCGGTACCGGTGAGGAAGCCACCCCACGGGCCCATCGCACGACGGGCGAACGCGTAGCCGCCGCCGGTCGTGGAGATCGTCGAGGACAGCTCGGCCAGGCCCAGCACCATGAACAGGTACATGATCGCCATGATCGCCGTGGCCAGGAAGAGCCCGCCCCAGCCGCCCTCGCCCAGACCGAAGTTCCAGCCGGCGAAGTCACCGGAGATGACGTACGCGACCCCCAGTCCGGCGAGCAGCAACCACCCGGCCACACCGCCCTCGAGCTGTCGCTTCTCGAAGTACTCGGCTCCCTCGACCTCTGCATCGATCCCGCCGCGCTCGTGAATCCGCTTGGGGGCCTTGTCACTCATGCGGAGCTCCTGACTCTCGCGACTCACCACACCGGGCCGAGGTGCCGGCGGTGCTGACGCTAGACCCGCCGGCGAGGAGCGGCAAGGGATCTACGTCACACCGGCCGTGCCGCTGCGCCGGCGCGGCGGTGCCGAGGCGGTATCGGTGGCGTCAGTCGGTGGTGTGCAGGCGGCGGGCCGCCTCGGCGATCGAGCCGGACAGCGACGGGTAGACCGTGAAGGTAGACGCCACCTGGTCGACGTTGAGCCGGTGCTGCACGGCCAGGGTGACCGGGAAGATCAGCTCGGACGCCCGCGGCGCCACGATGACGCCCCCGATGACGGCCCCAGACCCCTTCTGCGCGAACAGCTTGACGAAGCCGTCCTCGATGCCGAGCATCTTGGCGCGGGCGTTGCGCGAGAGCGGCAGCATCAGCACCTCGGCGTCGACGACCTCGTCGTCGATGTCCCTCTGCGACACCCCGACCGTCGCGATCTCGGGGTCGGTGAAGATGTTGGCCGAGACCACTCCGAGGTTGAGCGGCGCCACGGCGTCGCCCAGGGCGTGCGACATCGCGATCCGCCCCTGCATGGCGGCCACCGACGCGAGCGGCAGCACCCCGGTGCAGTCGCCGGCGGCGTAGACGCCCCGCACCGACGTGCGCGAGACCTTGTCGACGTGCACGTGCCCGGTGGGGGTCAGCTCGACGCCGATCTCCTCGAGCCCGATGCCCCGGGTCTGCGGCACCGAGCCGACGGCGAGCAGCGCGTGCGACCCCAGCACCTCCCGGCCGTCCTCGAGCCGGACGACGACCCCGTCGGCGGTGCGCTCGACGGCCGCCATCCGCGAGCGGTCGAGCACCTCCATACCGCGCTTGGTGAAGACGTCCTCGATGACCTGGGCGGCGTCGGGGTCCTCGCCGGGCAGCACCCGGTCGCGGGAGGAGACGAGCACGACCTCGGAACCCAGGCCGAGGTAGGCCTGGGCGAGCTCGGCCCCGGTGACACCGGACCCGACGACGACGAGCCGCTCGGGCAGGGTGTCGAGGTCGTAGATCTGCTGCCAGGTGAGGATCCGCTGGCCGTCGGGGCGGGCGGTGTCCATGACGCGCGGGCTGGCGCCGGTGGAGACGAGCACGACATCGGCCTCGAGCTCCTGCACCCCGTCGGCGGTCTCGGCGCGCACCGTGGTGGGCGAGGTGAGCACCGCGCGCCCGGCGAGCACCCGTACGCCGACCTCGGCGAGCCGGGTGGCGATGTCGTCGCTCTGGGCGGCGGCCAGGTCGAGCACGCGGGTGTTGACCTCGCGCAGGTCGGCCACGGCATCCGCGACCTCGTCGCCCTCGGCGTCCTCGAGGTGCACGCCGAGCTCGTGCGCGGTCTCGAAGTCGCTCATGTAGTCGGCGGTCGAGATCAGCGTCTTGCTGGGCACGCAGTCGGTGAGCACCGCGGCGCCACCGAGCCCGTCGCGCTCGACCACGGTGACCTCGGCACCGAGGTGTGCGGCCACGAGGGCGGCCTCGTAACCACCGGGGCCCCCACCGAGGATGACGACTCTGCTCGACCGCGTGCTCACGACGCCCATCCAACCACTGCGGGACGGCCAGGCCATGCCGGCTCGGGCACGACTCGGCGCCGGTGCGTCAACCGGTGCGACCGGCCGGTGAACGGCATACAGATCGGCGATGGACGGCTGCCGGAGCACCGGTCACATTTGAGTTGCGTCTCGCAGGACACGCATTGGTGCGGTTCCATACCTTCTTCGGTATCCCTAGAGTGCGACTGAGCCTCCGTCACGAGGCTCCGGCACCTGCCGTCCATGACCCGGAGGTCCACGATGACCCACTCCTTCACCCGGCGCGCCGGCGCGCTCGCCATGATCGGCTTCGCGGCTGCCACCGTCGTCGCCTGCTCTCCCCCCAGCGATGACACCTCCACCCCGGCCGCCTCGGGCTCCGGTGCCGCCGTCGACGCCAAGACCGCCAGCTCGCTGGAGGGCTTCGGCGGGATGGACGCGCTGGTCGCGGCGGCCAACAAGGAGGGTGCACTCAACGTCATCGCCCTGCCACCGGACTGGGCCAACTACGGCGAGATCATCAAGGCCTTCCAGGCCCAGTACCCCGACATCAAGCTCACGAGCGACCAGCCCGACGCGAGCAGCGCCGACGAGATCTCGACCGCCACCCGGCTCAAGGGCCAGGCCGGCGCCCCGGACGTCTTCGACGTCGGTGCCGCCGTCGCCCTGGCCAACACCGCGATGTTCGCCCCCTACCAGGTCGCCACCTGGAAGGACATCGGTGACGACTTCAAGGAGCCGACCGGCCTGTGGGTCAACGACTACGGCGGCTACATGAGCGTCGGCTACGACTCGGCCAAGGTGCCGGCACCGACCAACATGGCCGACCTGCTCAAGGCCGACTACAAGGGCAAGGTCGCGCTCAACGGCAACCCGACCGAGGCCGGCGCGGCCTTCGCCGGTGTGCAGATGGCCTCGGTCGCCAACGGCGGGACGGTGGGTGACCTGGCCAAGGGCGTCGACTACTTCAGCCAGCTGAACAAGGCGGGCAACTTCCTGCCGGTCGACCCGACCCCGGCCACCATCGAGTCGGGCCAGACCCCCGTCGTCATCGACTGGGACTACCTGAACGCCGCCCAGACGGCCAAGCTGCCGACCTGGAAGGTGATGGTGCCCAAGGAGGCCGTCATCGCGGGCTACTACTACCAGGCGATCAACAAGGACGCGCCGCACCCGGCCGCCGCGCGGCTGTGGCAGGAGTTCCTCTACTCCGACATCGGCCAGAACCTGTGGCTCGTGGGTGGCGCCCGCCCGGTGCGCTTCGAGGCGATGAAGACCGCCGGCACGCTCGACGAGGGCGCCGCCGCCGCGCTGCCCCCCGTCGAGGGTGTTCCGATCGTGCCGACCCAGGCCGACGCGGAGTCCGGCAAGACCTACCTGGCAGCCAACTGGGCCAACGCCGTTGGCTGACGCTTCGCGCGGGGGGGCACTCGTCAGGCATCGCCCGTCGAGTGCCCTCCTGGGCGTCGTCCCCTTCTTCGCCTACACGACGGTCTTCCTGCTCATCCCGACCGTCGTGGTGCTCGTCGGCGCGTTCCTCGACGGCACCAACGGCTTCACCCTGGCCAACGTCCAGGCGCTGAGCTCACCCGCCGTGCTGCGCGCGCTGCGCAACTCGGTGGTGCTCTCAGCGGTGACGGCGTTCGCCGGCGCGGTGATCGGCGGCATCCTCGCCTACGCCGTCAGCACCGCGCGGGCGAGCAGCGTCACCAAGCGTTTCGTCACCTCGCTGTGCGGGGTGCTCGCCCAGTTCGGCGGTGTCGCACTGGCGTTCGCGTTCGTCGCGTCGTTCGGCATGACCGGGCTGATCACCGCGTGGCTGAACGGCATCGGCGTCGACACCGGCACCGGGTTCTGGATCTACGGGTGGAACCAGGGCCTGATGCTGATCTACCTGTACTTCCAGATACCGCTCATGGTCATCGTCTTCCTGCCGGCCGTCGAGGGGTTGCGGCCCCAGTGGCGCGAGGCCACGGAGACCCTCGGCGGCACGACCTGGACGTTCTGGCGGCGGGTGGCCGGCCCCATCCTGCTGCCGTCGTTCGTCGGCGCGATGCTGCTGCTGTTCACCAACGCCTTCTCGGCCTACGCCACCGCGAAGGCCCTCATCTCGCAGGGCACGCCCCTGCTCCCCCTGCAGATCGCCGGGACGATGAGCTCGGAGGTCATCCTCGGCCAGGAGAACGTGGGCAAGGCGATGGCCCTGGCGATGATCGTCGTCGTCGCGCTGGTGATGACCGCCTACGTCTTCCTCGATCGCCGCGCCAGCCGCTGGATGCAGCGATGAGCGGGCAGCGCGCGTCGTACCGGCGGCGGCAGACCACGTTCCGCTGGGGCGCGGTCGTGGTCGCGGTGACCTTCTTCCTGCTGCCTCTGCTCGGCGCCCTGGAGTTCACCACGCAGGGCCCCGGCGGCAACGGCCACACCGCCGACACCTGGCGCACCCTGGTCGACGTCTCGAAGGTGACGACCGACTACCCGGCCCTGCGCGAAGGCTTCCTGGCGTCGCTCGGGCTGGCGATCGTCACCCCGATCGTCATGCTCCTCATCCTCGTGCCGACGATGACCTGGGTGCGGCTGCGGCTGCCGGGGCTGTCGCGCACGGTCGAGTTCATCTGCCTGTTGCCCCTGACCGTGCCGGCGATCGTGCTCGTGGTCGGGCTCGCCCCGGTCTACGCCTGGGTCTACTACTTCCTCGGGTCCTCGACGCTGCTGCTGTCGCTGGCGTACGTCGTGCTGGTGCTCCCCTACGCCTACCGGTCGCTGGATGCCGGGCTGCGCGCCATCGACGTGCGCACCCTGTCCGAGGCCGCCCGCTCGCTCGGGGCGTCGTGGTTCACCGTGATGCGCCGCATCGTGCTGCCGAACCTGCGCTCGGCGGTGCTCTCGGCGTCGTTCCTCTCGGTGGCCCTGGTGCTCGGCGAGTTCACCATCGCCAGCCTGTTCAGCAAGAAGAACCTGCAGGTGGCGATGTACGAGCTCGGCAAGTCCGACGCGAAGATCTCGGTCGCGGTCGGCCTGCTCGCCCTGGCCTTCGCCTTCGGGGTGCTGTTCGCGATGTCGTTCGTCGGCAGCAGCACCGCCGGCTCGTCCCCCCTCGCCCGCCTCCGACGTTCCCGCGCCGACCGCAAGGATGCCGCCGCATGACCGAGACCAGCCGCGGCACCGCCGTGCGCCTCACCGACCTGCACCGCGTCTACGGCGGGGTGGCGGCCCTCGACGGGCTCACCCTGCACATCGAGCCGGGCGAGTTCGTCGCCCTGCTCGGCCCGTCGGGCTGCGGCAAGACCACCGCCCTGCGCTGCCTGGCCGGGCTCGAGGACCCCGACTCGGGCACCGTCGAGGTCGGCGGCCGCGACCTGACCTCGGTGCCGGCCAACAAGCGTGACATGGGGATGGTCTTCCAGGCGTACAGCCTGTTTCCGCACATGACGGCGCGGCAGAACGTCGAGTTCGGCCTCGAGCTGCGCGGGCGCGACAAGGCGACGCGGCGGGCCCGCACCGCCGAGATGCTCGACCTCGTCGGCCTCGACGAACACGCCGACAAGTACGCGCACCAGCTCTCGGGTGGGCAGCAGCAGCGGGTGGCCCTGGCCCGGGCGCTGGCGATCGAGCCGCAGGTGCTGCTGCTCGACGAGCCGCTCTCGGCGCTCGACGCCAAGGTGCGCACCCAGCTGCGCGACGAGATCCGCCGCATCCAGCTCGAGGTCGGCACGACGACCCTGTTCGTCACGCACGACCAGGAGGAGGCCCTCGCCGTGGCCGACCGGGTGGGGGTGATGTCGGTGGGCCGGCTGGAGCAGCTGGCGCCGCCGGCCGAGCTCTACAGCGCCCCGCAGACGCCGTTCGTGGCCGACTTCGTCGGGCTGACCAACCGCATCCGGGCCCGGGTCGAGGGCAGCACCGCGTTCCTCCTCGGCGGCACGGTGCCGCTGCTGCCGGGCTCGGCGACCGGGCCCGAGGCGCTGGTGCTGGTGCGCCCCGAGAGCGTGCACGTCGAGCACGCGGCCGACGGCACGGCATCCGTGGTGAGCGCGAGCTTCCTCGGTGGTCACGGCCGGGTCATCGTGCGCACCCCCGACGCCACCCTGGTCACCGTGCAGGTGCCCAACACCGAGGTCACCGGGTTCGCGCCGGGCAACCCGGTGAGCCTGTCCCCCCGCGGCGACGCGGCCCTGGCCGTCGCCCCCTGACCCGGGGTCTCGTGGTGGCGGCGGCCGGGGGCGGCGCGGCGAGCAACGGAGCACGGCCCGGCATCCGGCCTGCGCTGTGGGCCGCGCTGGCCCAGGCCGTCGTGCTGACGGTCGGCAGCGTCGGCTACGGGTTCCACCGCGACGAGCTGTACTTCCGGATGCTGCCGCCGGCGTGGGGTTACGTCGACCAGCCGCCGATGACGCCGTGGCTGGCGCGCACCTTGACCTCGCTGGTCGCCGATGAGGCGTGGGCGCTGCGCATCCCCGCGACACTGGCGAGCGCGGCATCCGTGGTGCTGCTCGGGCTCATCGCGCGCGAGCTCGGCGGCGACCGACGTGCCGTGGCGTTCGCGGCGTGGGGTGGGGCCTTCGCCGGGCTCCCACTGGCGCTGGGGCACGTGCTGCTCACCTCGACGATCGACCTCCCGCTCACCCTGGGCGTGGTGCTGAGCGCGCTGCTGGCCCTGCGCGCCACCCCGCGCTGGTGGCTCGTCGCGGGGGCGCTGGCCGGGCTGGCGACGTGGAACCGGCTGCTCGTGCCGCTGGTGTGGTTCGGGATGCTGCTCGGCCTGGCGCTGCTCGGACCGCGCGCACCGCTGCGCACCCGGTGGCCGTGGCTCGGGGCGCTCGTGGCGGTGGTCGTCGGGGCGCCCAACCTCGTCTACCAGTGGCAGCACGACTGGCCACAGCTGGCCATGGGAGCAGCGCTGTCGGCCAACAACGCCACCGACGTGCGGGCCGACCTGCCGCTGATCCTGCTCATCGCGATCGGGCCGGCACTGGTCGTGGTCTGGCTGGCCGGGGCCTGGCAGGCGTGGCGGCTGCCGCGGGCCCGGTGGTTGCTGGCCCCGGCGGTGGTGCTGCTGGTCTTCACCGTCGTGTCGGGGGCGCAGCCGCACTACCCGCTGGTGATGCTCGCAGTGCTGTACGCGGTGGGGTGCCTGCCGCTGTCACGGTGGGTCGGCGACCGGGCCTGGCGCCGGGTGCTGGTGGTCGGGCTGATCGCGCTCAACGCCGCGGTGTCGGTGGTCATCGCCCTGCCGGTGGTGCCGGTGACGGCGGTCGGTGCCACCCCCCTGCCCGACCTCAGCAGCGTGGTGGCCGACCAGGTGGGTTGGCCGACGTACGTGGGCCAGGTCGCCTCGGTGGCGGCGCAGACCGACGACCCGGCCGCGGTCGTGATCACCTCGAACTACGGGGAGGCCGGCGCAGTGGCGCGGTACGGCCCGGCGCTCGGCCTCCCGGCGCCGTACAGCGGCCAGAACGACCTGGGGACGCGGCCCGGGCCGCCGGAGGGCACGCGCACGGTGGTCTTCGTCGGGTGGCAGCTCGAGGGGGTGTCCTCGCTGTTCGCGAGCTGCACCGTGCAGGCCCGGCTCGACAACGGCGTCGGTGTCGACAACGAGGAGCAGGGAGCACCGGTGGCCATCTGCCGCGACCCCGTGATGCCGTGGTCGCGGCTCTGGCCGAGCCTGGCGCACCTGGACTGACTGCCCCCGACTTATTGCGAAATGCCCACCTCGAGGGGCCGCTGGTTCGGCGTCCTCGGGTGGGCATTTCGCCATAGGTCGAGCAGTGCCGGGGTGCCCGGCATCCGCGACTCAGGTCACTTGGGCATCAGCACCCCGTCGATGACGTGGATGACGCCGTTGCTCGCCTCGACGTCGGTCGCCGTGACGTTGATGACGTTGCCTGCAGCGTCGGTGAGGGTCACCTTGTCGCCGTCGACCCCGACGGTGAGCTCGCCGCCCTGCACGGTCGTGACCTTCTGGCCGTCGAGCTTGACGACGTCCGCGGCCATGACCTTCCCGGGCACGACGTGGTAGGTCAGGATCTGGGTCAGGTCGCCCTTGGGGTCCTTGAGCAGGGTGTCGACGGTGCCGGCGGGCAGCTTGGCGAAGGCGTCGTCGGTCGGGGCGAACACGGTGAACGGACCGGTGCCCTTCAGGGTCTCGACCAGCTCGGCGGCCGTCAGGGCGGCGGCGAGGGTCGTGAAGTCGCCGGCCGCGACGGCGGTGTCGACGATGTCGGCGCTGGCCATCGACTCGCTCGGCGAGGGTGAGGGGGCGGCGGAGGTGGTGGCCGGGGCCGCGCTGCTGGCGGCGGTGTCGGCGTCGTCGCTGCCGCAGGCCGCGGTGGTGATGGCGAGGGCGATGACGGCGGCCACGGGGAGGATGCGTCGCATGGCGGGAGGTCCTTTCGAAAGGGGGTCCAGGTGGGCTGACACTCCTTCTTCCGCCGCGGGCACTCCGATGGATGCACTTCCCTCGACAAAGTTTCGACGACTTGTGGCCTCGGCCCCCTCCGCCCCGCCCGGCTCTGGTCCACCTGCCCCGGTGGCGTCGATCCGCGAGAGGGGCGGCACCACAGCACCGCCACCCCCGCAGACCGCCACCAGCCCCGCGGAAGGACCAGAGCCCCGCGGAGAGACCAGAGCCCCCCTGGGTACCGGAGCCCGGCGGGAGGACCAAGGGGTTCCGCCGCCGTCAGGGCGCGGCTGCTGTGGGCGTTTCCTGCGCTCAGGCGCGGATGCCGCGCGCCTCCTGGCGCTCGGACCTCCCCGAACGGTCCGCGCGCCGGTCGACCGCGACGGCCAACCGGGAGCCGGCGGCCACCAGCAGGGCGGTGACGACGAGCACCGAGGCCACGAAGGCGAGGGCACCGCGGGGCTGCGCGACGGCATACGTCGGGATCATCCGGCCGGGCACCGCCATCGCCGCGACCATGGCGCCCACGGCACCGAGCCAGCTGCCGACCATGTTCCCGCGGTGCGCCGGGATGTTGCCGCGCACCGCGTTGACGACGCCGAGGGTCACGGTCACCAGGGTCACCACCGAGAGCACGTGCAGCCAGCTGAAGGCGCCGTCGTTGATGTGCCGGACCCAGAACGACGACACGGCGGTCCACAGGATCAGCACCACCCAGACCCGGCCGAGCAGGCGGTGGCGGGCGTCGCCCTTGGGCCGGCGC
>JBBQNZ010000052.1:0-23941 GCA_038330415.1 Actinomycetales bacterium
GCAGTTCGGGGTCCCGCTCGCGCAGAAGGGCACGCCGGCATCGAGGGCGCCGTCCCACTGGGGGTCGAGCTCCTCGCGGTAGATCCGCTGGGTCAGGTCCCAGTAGTAGGCGTAGTGGAACGGCCAGAGGAACTCCGAGCCGGGGGCGAAGCCCGCCGCGATCATCGCGTCGTGCGCCGCCTGGTCACCGGTGGCGGCGTACGCGGGGTAGTTCTTCAGCGCGGTGGGCAGGTAGGTCAGCAGGTTCGGACCGTTGGCCCGGAACAGGGTGCCCTCCCAGTCGACTCCGCCGTCGTAGAGGTCGGGGCGGTTCTCGAGCTGCCAGCGGGTGAGGTAGCCGCCATTCGAGATGCCGGCCATGTACATCCGGTCCGGCCGGTGCGCACGCACCCGGGTCACGGTGTCGCGGGTGGCGACGGCGAGCTGGGTGACGCGATGGTGCCACTCACGGATCGAGCCGCCCGGGGTCGACCCGTCGTCCCAGAAGCTCGCCCCCATGTTGCCCTTGTCGGTGGAGGCGAACGCGTAGCCCTCGGCCAGCACCCAGTCGCCGATGACGAGGTCGTTGGCGTACTGCCCCCGCACTCCCGGCGCCCCGCTGATGACGACCTTGCCGTTCCACGCGTCGGGGATGCGGATGACGAACTGGCTGTCGTGGTTCCAGCCGTGGTTGGTGTTCGACGTCGAGGTGTCGGGGAAGTATCCGTCGACCTGGATGCCGGGGACCCCGCTGGGCGTCACGGTGCCCGCCGCGTGCAGCCCGGCCCAGTCGGCCGGGTTGGTGTGGCCGCTCTTCACGGTGCCGGTGGTGGTGAGGTCGTCGAGGCAGGCCGTCTCGGTGCGCTCGGCCCCCCTGACCTTCACGTGGTCGATGCGTGCGCAGTGACGCGCGCCGGGCTTGTCGGCCGAGGCCGGGGCGGCGGCGAGGACGGAGCCGGCGACGAGCACGGCCGCTGCGGTCGAGGTGAGGAGGGCACGGGCGACGCGACGATGCGCCGAGGAGGTCTGGGCCATGCCGCCCAGCCTCGGCAGGTCACCGACCTGCGGCAATGTGACCCGGCCACACTTCGAGGCCGGATGCCGTGGGCCGCCCCCACGAACCCCTCCCCCTTCGCGGCGAGTGCGGAAACGGTTGCCAGGGCGACCACGTCCGCACTCGAGGCGGGTCGGGTCAGCCAGTCAGGCGATGGTGGGCAGCTCGGTGGCGTCGGGAGAGAGCACCTCGCGGAAGGTCGCGGTGACCATCGCCGCCGCGCGCTCGGCCTCGGGGCGCGGCAAGAAGGCGCCCTGCGGCACGTCGTCGGGCCAGAACCGCAGGTAGTCCTCGCCGTCGGTGGGCGTCGGGTGGTGCCAGCCCAGCGCGCGGAGCGCGGCATCCTCGTCGGGCGAGAGCGGAAAGTGCGCGCCGATCAGCTCGGCACCGACGCAGTGGCCGCGCAGGAAGTCCTCGACCCGCACCAGACGCACCCACGGCGTGACGGTCGCGTGCTTGGCGGGGATGAAGCCGCCCAGGCGCGCCTTGCGCAGCCGGACGGGGCGGGCGCTGCCCGCTGGGGCGGTCACCGTGAGGGACGCCCGCTCGGCGAGGCCCTGGAGGGCGTCGGCGAGGTGGGCCGACCACGCGGCCCACGCCACGGCATCCGGGGTCTCGCTGCCCGGCGGGCGCTGCTCGGTCACGGCTCAGGCCTGCGCGGCGGCGGCCTTGTCCTGGCCGATCTGCCAGCGGATGCCGGCCTCGATGAACGCGTCGATGTCGCCGTCGAAGACGCCCGAGGTGTTGCCGACCTCGTAGCCCGTGCGCAGGTCCTTGACCATCTGGTACGGGTGCAGCACGTAGGAGCGCATCTGCTCGCCCCAGCTGGCCTTGACGTCGCCGGCGAGCTCCTTGCGCTCGGCGGCCTCCTCGGCCTTCTTGAGCAGCAGCAGGCGCGACTGCATGACCCGAAGGGCCGCGGCGCGGTTCTGGATCTGGCTTTTCTCGTTCTGCATCGACACCACGGTGCCGGTGGGCAGGTGCGTCATCCGCACCGCCGAGTCGGTGGTGTTGACCGACTGGCCGCCGGGGCCGCTGGAGCGGAACACGTCGATCTTGAGGTCGTTCTCGGGGATCTCGATGGTGTCGGTCTGCTCGATCAGCGGCACGACCTCGACCGCGGCGAAGCTGGTCTGGCGACGGCCCTGGTTGTCGAACGGGCTGATCCGCACCAGGCGGTGCGTGCCGCCCTCGACCGAGAGGTTGCCGTAGGCGTAGGGCACGTCGACCTCGAAGGTGGCCGACTTCAGCCCGGCTTCCTCGGCGTAGGAGGTGTCGAGCACCTTGACCGGGTAGTGGTGCCGCTCGGCCCAGCGCAGGTACATGCGCATCAGCATCTCGGCGAAGTCGGCGGCGTCGACGCCCCCCGCGCCGGCGCGGATGGTGACCACGGCGGCCCGCTCGTCGTACTCGCCGGCGAGCAGGGTGCGCACCTCGAGCTCACCGACGGCCTTCTTGACGACCACGAGCTCGCGCTCGGCCTCGAGCAGGGTCTCGGCGTCGTTCTCCTCCTGGCCCATCTCGACCAGGGCCTGCAGGTCGTCGATGCGGGTGTCCATGCCGGTGACCCGGTCGTGCTCGGCCTTGGCGCGGGACAACCCGGAGGTGACGACCTGCGCCTTCTCCTGGTCGTCCCACAGGTTCGGGTCGGACGCCTGCTGCTCGAACTCGGCGATCGTCACCTCGAGCTTGGTCAGGTCGGTCACCTCACGCACGGACGCCATGGTCGTGCGGAGGTCCTTGATCTCCTGGGAGAAGTCGACAGCCACGAGGGTCAAGCCTACGGCAGGCGGGTGCTCACCCGAGCAGGGCCAGCGCCGCGAGGACGCAGAAGGCACCGCCCGAGGCGCGCCGGCCCCACCGCTCCACCGACGTGGGGATGCCCCGGCGCGCCGCCCGACCGGCCAGCACGGCATACCCGCCGTCGACGAGCACCGCCAGGGCGACCGCGCACCCCCCGAGCAGGGCCGACTGCCCCGGGACCGACCCGGCGCGCGCATCGACGAACTGCGGCAGGACGGCAACGAAGAACAGCACCGTCTTGGGGTTGAGCAGGTCGACGAGCAGGCCCCCGAGATAGACGCCCGCGAGGCCGCGCCGCGGGACGGGGGCAGCGGCGGCGTGGGGGCGTTCGCCGCGCTGCGCCAGCAGGCGGATGCCGAGCCAGCCGAGGTAGACGGCACCACCCACCTGCAGCACCCGTAGCAGCGTCTCGGATGCCGCGACCAGACCCGAGACACCCAGGCACGCCGCGGCGACGTGGATCGCGAGGCCGGACTCCAGCCCCAGCACCGCGCACGCGCCGGCGGCGGGGCCCGACCTCAGCCGCTGGGTCACGGCGTAGAGCACCGACGGCCCGGGCACCGCCATGACCACGCAGGTCACGCCGAGGAACGCGAGCAGCCGGGAGTCCATGGGAAGAGGAAGCGGTGGGAGGCCACCCAGATACCTCGGCGGAGACACCGGTTGCGCCCTTATCCCGTCGAGGTGACGCCAATCGGCCCACGATGGAAGGGTGCGATGGCGGCACTGACGGCACCGCGGGCCTTTCATGTGATGTCCAGGCCCACCGGGCGATCTGCAACCTGGACTGCGAGTACTGCCTCTTCCTCAGCAAGCCTGCTGCGGCAGGGCCGCGACGCCACCGGCCGGCGCGACAGGTATGCCGTGCGCGACGCCAAACGCGTTCCGGAAGAACCGTGTACGTGTGGTGGTGGCCGCCCGTTCGCCGGGTGCCACAGGGCGCCGACGAGTCAGTCGCGGGTGATGTCGTCGGTGATGGCCCGCGCGGTGCGGCTCTGCTGCTCGAGCACACCGTCGCGAGGGCACCTCCCGGGCCGGGTGGCTCCGGGAGGCCGTCAGGTCGTCGCCGTCGCGCACCCGCCATCACCTCCGGGAGGGAGAGTAGTGGCGCGGCCCCGGTCAGGAGGTCAGCGACTCAGCAGGGAAGGTCGGCCAGGGCGTCGAGGATGACGTCGAAGCGCAGGGCGTGCTCCGGGTAGCCCGGTCCGATCGAGTCGCTGATGTCCACGATCCGCGAGTGCGGGCTCAACCGTCGGATGCCGGCCAGGCACTTCGCGTCGGTGGTCTCGACCACCACGACGTCCGGGCGGTGGCACAGCGCGCGTGCGGCCGCAGCCGCGTCGGAGGACCGCACGGCAGCGGCATCCACGCCCATGAGCTGCAGCCTGGCCGCCAGCCCCTGCCCCAGCAGGTCGTGGCTGAAGATCACCAGGACCGTCCCCTGCCGCGCCATGACTCGCCTCCTCAGCACGAAGCCGACAGGCCCACGGTAGGACCGCACGACCCGGGGCGACATCCGGCGATGGGCACACAAACGATACTGGTGCGCCTGTGCCTGCGCGGTGCGGCGTCAGCGGGTGTCGTCGGCGCCCGGCGACCCGAGGCCCTGGCGGATGACGTACGCGGCGGCCTGGATCCGGTTGTCCAGGTGCAGCTTCTCGAGGGCGTTGTGCACGTGGTTCTTCACCGTCCCCTCGGTGATGACGAGCCGCTTGGCGATCTCCTTGTTGCTCAGGCCCACGGCCACGAGCCGAAGGATCTCCAGCTCGCGCGGCGTGACCACCGACCCGGCCTGCTCGTGGGACGGCGACGTGACCTTCTGCGCACCGCCGTTGCGGATCTCGCGGAGCAGCCGGCCGGCGACGGCCGGCGAGATGGGGGTCTCGTTGCGCATGACCGAGCGGATCATGTCGTGGAGCTGCTCGGGGCGAAGGTCCTTGAGCAGGTAGCCGTGCGCCCCGTTGCGCAGGGCGTCCATGACGTGGTCCTCGACGTCGGAGACGGTCAGCATGATGACCTTGACGTCCATCACCTGCTCGCGGATCAGACGCACCGCCTCGACGCCGTTCATCACCGGCATGTCGACATCGAGGATGACCAGGTCGGGGTGCAGCTCCCCGGCCATCTCGACCCCGACGAGGCCGTTCTCGGCCTCGCCGACGACCTCCATGTCGGGCTGGCTGGCGAGCAGCGCCGCGATCGCACCGCGGAAGAGCGGCTGGTCGTCGACGAGCAGGATGCGGATCGGCTCGCTCATCCGGTGGTCCTCGAGCTGAAGGAGGGGTGCGGCCGCTCGGGGACGGTGGCCATGACCGTGGTGCCCCACCCGGGGGCGGAGTCGACCTGCACGGTGCCGCCGAGCAGGGCCGCCCGGTCGCGCATGGTGAACAGCCCGTAGCCGTCCTGAGAGCCGGCCGTCACCTCGGGGTCGAAGCCGACGCCGTCGTCGGCCACGACGAAGCACGTCGTGGTGTCTGTGCCCCGGATGCTGACGAGCACCGAGCGCGCCGAGGCGTGCTTGCGCACGTTGGTCAACGCCTCCTGGACGATGCGGATGACGTGCACCTCGGCCCGCGGCGAGAGCGACACGTCGTGGCCGACCTCGTTGGCCAGCCGGGCGCTGATGCCGCTCTGGGTCGAGTAGGCCTCGAGGTAGGACCGTAGGTTGTCCTCGAGGCTGCGGTCGGCGTGGCGGTTGGCGTCGCGCAGGCCGAGGATCGTCTCGCGCACGTCGCGGAAGGCCTCCGCGCACACGTCGGCGAGCGCCTCGACCTCGGCCACGACCGCCTCGTCGGCGAGGGTGCCGACGCCGGTCTCGAGCGCGCGCAGCCGCAGGTGCACCGCCCCGAGCACCTGGGCGAGGCTGTCGTGCATCTCGCGCGCGATGCGGGTGCGCTCGCTGAGCACGGCCCGCTGCCGCGCGCCCTCGCGCATCTGGGCCCCCGAGAGCGCGATGCCGGCCAGGCTGGCGAGGGTGCCGAGGAAGCCCCGGTCGCGGTCGGTGAACGGGGCCCCGGCGGCTCGGGCCACCCACAGCTCGCCGAGGTAGCCGGCGCCGCCCGTCACGTCGCGGCTCGCGGTGTGCGTCCAGTGGCGGTCGTCGACCGGGGCGGCGGCGACCGTGACCGCGCCGTCCCCCTGCGCCGGCGCGGCGGGGAGCCCGAACGACACGACGGTGGCTCCGTCGGGGCGCTGCGCCGGCGCCTGTGCCCCCGACTCGAAGCGGATGGTGCGGGTCGTCTCGGGCGACACGGTGACGGCGGCGGCATCCGCCCGCAGGAGCGCCGCGGCATGCCGCACGACCGCGTCGAGAACCGGCGTGGTCGGCTCCTGGTTCGAGACCCGCAGGAGGATGTCGTAGAAGGCGTGGCCCTCCATCTTGCGCCGTTCGAGGTCGCCGACGGCGCCGGCCAGCTGGATGGCAGAGGCGATCTGCGTGGTCAGGCTGGAGAGCGCGGCGCCACCGATGCGGTCGGCGACGTCGGCACCGGCCGGGTACCACAGGGCGAGCCGCCCGACCACGGTCGTGCCGTGGGCCAGGGGCACCTCGAGGGTCGGGCTGTCGGTGTCGACCCGGGGCCCGGACAGGGTCATGGTGCGGGCCGGGGGGTCCTGGTGCGGCAGCCCGGCCGACTCCAGGAACCGGACGCGAACCTGGCGGGCCCCCGAGGTGCGCAGCAGCGAGGTCAGGGCGCTGTCGACAATGGCCGGCACCGTCGCCTGGCCCTGGATGGCGCCCGCGACGGCATTCGCGGCGGTGAGGTCGCGGTTCTGGCTGATGACCTGGCGCTGGGTCTGGTCGATGAGCCGGAACATGAAGACGGCGAACAGCACGATGCCGACGACGACGACGACCAGCCCGGCGATGTGCCAGATCTCGAAGACGCCCGGCGACCAGACGCCCTGCTGCTCGAGCTGCCAGCGGACCAGCTCGAGCCCGATGGCGAACCCGACGGGGAGCAGGATGCCGATCGCCCACAGCCGACGGTCGACCAGCCGGGTGCGGGGGGTGAGGAGGACGACCGGATCGGGCTCGGGGCGCTCCGCCATGGCGGCGCCAGAACGGGAGTGCGCGCTCTCGGCGCCTCCCGAGCCCGTCCCTTCACCCGTGCTGATCTGTCCCCTCCTTTGCCGGCGCCTTCCGGCGCGGTGTCCACGACGAAGTGTAGTGGTGCCGGTGTCGGCGCCGCCCGGCCGGCCGCTGTGCCCGCCGAGGGGTGCCCGCCCACGGCTCTACCCGATATCTACCCTGCGGCGGATAGGCCTCACCGGCCCGCCGACCCACGATGGACGTGGAGGAGGTTCTTCCTCCGACGGCAGGGATGCCGTCACACCGCCAAAGGAACGGGTGAGGTACCTGTGGCACACACGATGAGCCCCCACCGGGTCGCGGCGGCGGAGCCGTCCGACCGCACGGTGGCCCTGCTCCTGCGCATCGGGGCCGCGGTCCTCGCCATCGGGCTGGTCGCCTTCGGGCTCCTGTACTACAAGGACCAGCACGTGTCCGCCGCACCCTCCATCGTCGAGCGGCAGGTCACGCTCACCGAGGCAGCGGTGCGCAAGAACCCCGACGACCTGCAGGCCCGCCTCCAGCTGGGTGAGGTCTACGGGCAGGCCGCACGCTACGGCGACGCGGTCAAGCAGTTCGACCAGGTGCTCAAGGCGGCCCCCGGCAGCAAGGACGCGCTGCTCGGCAAGGGCTTCGCCCTGATGACCCAGAACCAGCTCGACAAGGCCGTCGCCCCCCTCACCCAGATCATCAAGGCCACCCGCAAGGGCGAGTTCGCCGGGGCAGACTCCCAGCTCGCCGCGGCGTACTACTACCTCGGTGTCATCGCGGTGAAGCAGAACAAGCCGGACGAGGCGCTCAGCCAGCTCGGCCACGCCCTCAAGATCGAGCCCACGGACTCCGACGCGATGTACCAGCTGGGCCTGGCCCAGCTGCAGAACGGTGCGAACGTCGAGGCGATCGCGACCTTCCGCAATGCCCTGCGCTTCGTGCCGACCGGCTGGTGCGAGCCCTACCACCAGATGCAGGCCGGCTACACCGCGCTGAAGAAGCCGGCGCTCGCGTCCTACTCCTCGGCGATGGCCGGCTTCTGCAGCGGCAATGTCGACCAGGCCAGGACCCAGCTCACCGCGCTCACGGCCGGCCCCGCCGCCGCCGACGCGATGCTCGGGCTCGGCCTGATCGCCGAGACCGCCCACGACACCAAGGCGGCCGGCACCTGGTACCAGAAGGCGCTGGCCAAGGACCCCAAGAACATGGCCGCCGTCTCCGCGCTGGCCGCCCTCGGCGAGAAGCCCGCGGCACCCCCTGCCACGGCGAAGAAGAAGTGAGGGGTGACGTGCGATGAGTGAGACCCAGTCCAGCACCGACCTGCTCGACCTGCTCGACGACATGTCCGAGCCCCCGACTCCCCCGACCCCGGTGCCGCCCGTCGACGAGGGCCGCCGCAAGCGGCGCCGGATCATCCTCGCCGTCGTGATCGCCCTCCTCGTGCTCCTCGTGGGGCTCTTCACCTGGTACCTGCTGAACCGCAAGCCGCTCACCGAGCTGCCCGGGCTCAGCGACGCGCACGTCCCCACCTACAAGACGTCCATCTACGACGTCGTCCGGCCGCTCGGCGTCGCCGTCTCGCCCGACGGGGAGCGGATCTACGCGACACAGTCCGGGGCCACCCCGACGACGTTCGTGTTCGACCGCGACGGCGTCAAGGTCGGCGAGCTGCTGGCGCCGGCCAAGCCCGCGACGCTGCACGTGCCCGTCTACGTCGCGGTCGACCCCACCAACGGTGACGTCTACGTCGGCGACCGCGCGGCCGGCAAGGTCTACGTCTACGACGCGACCGGCACGTACCTCTCGACGTTCGCGCCGAAGGGCAAGGACGTCGTCACCATCTCGCCCCTGGGGCTCGCGGTCGGCCCCGACGGCACCGTCTACGTCGCCGACGTGCTCAGCCCCACGCCGGCCAACCACCGCATCCTGGTGTTCGCCCACGACGGCACCCTGCGCACGGTGCTGGGCAAGGGTGACCTCAACTACCCCAACGCCATCGTCGTCGGGACCCACGGCGAGATCTACGTCAGTGACAGCAACAACGGCCGCGTGGTCGTCATCGACGACACCGGCAAGCTGTCCACCCTCATCGCCCGCGGCGTCGGTGACGGCGACCTGGGCCTGCCTCGCGGCCTGTCGATCGACGACCAGGGTCGGCTGTTCGTCGCCGACACCACCGACCACATGGTGCGCCTGTTCACGGTCGGCTCCACGCCGACGACTCACCCCGCCTACGTCGCCTCCTTCGGCGACGAGGGGCACGACGACGGCAAGTTCACCTTCCCCAACGGCGTGGCCACGGACACCCGGGGTCGCGTCTACGTCGCCGACCGGGAGAACAACCGCATCGAGGTGTGGGGGTACTGATGACTGGGTTCCGGTCCCACAGAAGTGGCCTGACGGAGGTGCGGCGACCTGGTCGCCGTACCCGCCGATCCGGTTCACCGCAAGGAAATTCACCGCACAACAACAGGAGTACACAACTTCACAGCTCAGATTGGAACGCGACAATGAGAACGCACAAGAAGGTACGGACGAGGCTGGTAGCGCTTGGCGCGACAGCCGCGGCCGCGTTCTTCCTCGGGGCGGTGCCGGCTTACGCCGACAACGGCCCCCACGTGTCCACCGCCACGAACACGGCCACCACCGGTGTCAAGATCACCGATGCCGGCCAGGGGCGTTGCGCCTCGTGCCACCGGGCCCACACGGCTCGCGCGGCTTACCTGCTCAACGCCACGAGCGAGGAAAGCCTGTGCTACTCGTGCCACGGTGACGGTGGAACCGGTGCAACGACCGACGTACAGAGTGGGTTGGGTTACGACGCCGCATCGACGACGACGTACCCCAACGGAACCACCCTGACCGTCAACCGTGGCACCACTGTGGCCGGCACCCTGCGGGGCGGCGGCTTCGAGAAGGCAGCACTCGGGACGGGCGCGGCGACCAAGGAGATCTACTTCAACGCGGCGCGCAACTCGTACAGCTCACGCAACCAGCTGGTCCCACCGGCCGTCACCCCGCAGGACACGACGTCCAGCCACCTCGGTGGCGTAGGCGTCATGTGGGGCAACGGGCCCATCTCCGGCACGGCGAACGCCGGTAAGGACATGAGCACCACGACGGCCACCAAGCTCGAGTGCACGGCCTGCCACGACCCGCACGGCAACGGGCAGTACCGCATCCTGCGGGCTGTGCCGTCCGACTCGGGCTTCACGGCGACCCTCCCGGGAAACACCACTCCCGGGATCGTCATCAAGGACACGGCGAACAAGGTCTACACGACGGCCAACTACTGGATCGCCGGCGACCCCAACGCCGTGGCCGACACCGGCACGACGACCATCCTCGGAGCCACCTCTATCACGGACCCGACTCCGGTCCAGAAGACGATCTCGGCAACCGTCAGCTCGTTCCAGGCGAACGTCGCGGCGTGGTGCACCACGTGCCACACGCGGTACCTCGCTCCTTCGGGCTCGTGGGGCACCAGTTCTGGTGACGCCGTCTTCACCTACCGGCACACCGGCGACAACGTCAGCGGCGACGCTGCCGCAAACCGCAACTGCATCCAGTGCCACGTGGCCCACGGGTCGAACGCACAGATGCCGAACTCGAAGGTCGAGTTCCCTGGTGGCACCGCCACCAGCAGCGACAGCCGTCTGCTCCGTGTGGACGACCGCGGTACCTGCGTGATGTGCCACAACGTCTGACCCGGCAGCACCACCACCGAGCCAGACCCGTCTGTGGGTTGCAGGCGGCCTCTCACCCAGGCCGCCTGCGGCTCCGGACGACGAGCAACAACGAGCGACTGGAGCACCGACGATGACGCAGGAGCGCTGCAGGACACCGCGTACCGCGCGGTTGGCCGGCCGACCTGTCCACGTCCTGGCCGCCGCGGCCGTGCTCCTCACCGCAGCCGCCATCGCCGTCGGCCAGGCCTTCGGCCTGCAAGCGGCCGGCCCCGCACCGACCGTGGCCGCCCCCACTGCCACCACCCTGACCGCGAGTGCCCCCGCGGCGCAGCGAGCCGCCGCCCCACCGGCCGCGGTCAAGCGGGTTGCCGCCACCGACGTGAGCACACCGTCGAGCAGTGCGCCTCCCACGCCGTCGAGCACCGACCTCCCGGCCCCCACACCGACCCCGGCCGCCACCCCGAGCGACACCAACACCCCGGCGCCCACCTCCACTCCCACGCCCGCCCCCACCGCCTCGAGCCCGGCCCCAGCCCCCGCGCCCTCCCCCTCGGCCCCCGCCCCGATACCGACGCCCTCGAGTGCACCGGTCGCCATGTCACCCGGGCTGTACGGCGGGCCGACCGCCCTCGCCACCCTCGGCGCACCCGGCAGCGCGCCGACCTACCTGCCGGCCGGGCAGCCCCTCACCGGCGTGCTCCCCTTCCAGACCTTCCGCGTCGTGGTTCAGCTCGGCAACGGCGGGCCCGGTGACGTGGCCGTGGCCCCCCGACTCGAGTACCGGATGGCCGGCACGAGCGTCTTCCTCGTCATCCCCCCGGCCGCCGAGCCCGGCATCCCGTTGAACGCGGCGGAGGAATGGGTACAGGCCACGGGCGGCACCCGCACCGCTCCAGAGAGCACCACCACCACACCCGACCAGGCTCGGCTCGTGGCGCCCGACGGGGCGGCCCAGGCCGAGGGACACCGGCTCAGCGGGGCGGAGGCCGCGGCCCGCTACACCGTGCTGGCCGGCACCGTGACCGAGCAGGAGTTCACCGCCGCCCTCTCGATCGACGCGCCGTACGGGGCGACCTACGAGCTGCGGGTCACCGATGGCGGCGCCGCGATCGCCGGAGCCGATCCGGTGAGCGTGACCGTGGCCGACCCGCCTCCCACGCTCCAGAGCCCGGGGCAGCAGCAGGGCTCCCCCAGCGGGAGCACCCCGGCCAGCGCCACGACCACCACCCCCGGCACCCAGCCGACCTACCGGCTGGTCATGCAGCCCGCGACGACCACCGCCAGCGTCACACCCACCGCCGTCACGACGACCACCAACGTAACGAACGCCGCGCCGGCCGTCGCCGCCCCGGTCGACGGCCTCGTCGCCACGATGGCCGCGGCCTTCGTCCCCGACACGACGGCGCAGGCCATGCTGACCGACGTGGCGACCGTCACCCCGTCCTATGTCGTGACGGTCGGGCCGGTTGGCCCGAACGGCCCGGCGACGATCCACGACCCCTACTCCTCGACGACGAGCGGGCAGTGCAGCGTGTGCCACCTGGCGCACACGGCGAAGTCCGGCGCGCTGGTCAAGGCGCCGGCGATCACCGAGCAGTGCTACACCTGCCACACCGACGGCGGTCCCGCCGGTGCCGCTGACGTGAAGCTGCAGTACACCCTCGGCCAGCCCGCGAACGACCCCACCACGCGCTCGTACTGGTCGCACGACACGGCGGACGCGACCGGCCACACGCTCGACACCGACAACGAGTTCGAGGCCCGGCTCAACCGGCACAGCCAGTGCACCGACTGCCACGACCCCCATGGGTCGACCGACGCCCCCCCGACCATGACCGCCACGGGCTGGACGGCCCCCGGCGCGATGGCCAACGTCTCGGGTGTCGCGGTGACCAACGGGGCCGCCGGCAGCACCCCCACCTACACCTGGCTGGACGGCACCGTCGCACCGGTCACCGCCGAGTACCAGCTCTGCTTCAAGTGCCACTCGGGCTTCACCACCCTGCCGGCCGACGTGCCCGGCAAGCCCTCCCAGAACACCACCGACCTCGGCGTCGCGCTCAACCCGGCCAACGCCTCCTTCCACCCGATCGAGGCTCCCGGCCGCAACCAGACCCAGAAGCTCGCGGACAGCCTCGCCGGGACCTCCCCCTACAAGCTGTGGAACTTCAGCACCGGTGACACGGTGCGCTGCGTCAGCTGCCACTCCAGCAACACGACCGGCACGTCCAGCAACCCGGCACAGAACGCCCCCGACGCGACCAGCACCGTGCACGCGTCCACCAACCGCGGCATCCTCACCCGCCCCTACCAGAATCGTGTGCTATCGGCGGCCGGGGCCTTCTACGACAACTCGGGCTTCGCCCTGTGCCTGACCTGCCACATGGAGACCCCGTTCATGAACGCGCAGCGTCCGGCGGCGGCGGAGGGCACGAACTTCGTGTTCCACGGCCTGCACATGTCAGGGATCTCCGGCAAGGGCAGCGGCGGGCTCGACATCGACACCCCCGGGGCCGGCCAGGGCAACGCGCGCTGCGCCGAGTGCCACTTCGACAGCCACGGCACGACGACGCAGCCGACGAGCCAGAAGCTCACCGGCGACCGTCTGGTCGTCTTCGGCCCGAACGTCCAGCCGAGCAAGATGATGGGCGGCGTGCCCACGTTCACCAAGACCGCGACGACCTCGACGTGCACGCTCACCTGCCACGGCAAGGACCACCAGGAGGCCAGGTACACCCCTGACCCGCCCGCCTCTATCGGGAATGTGCCTGTCGGCGGATAGTTCCGCAAATCGCTCAAAACGATACTGAAATCGGCAACCAGGAACACCGACCAATGCCGATGATCGAGGAGCGAACCCCATGTCCCCAGTACGGGAAGCGACCACCACGGGAACCACGTCAGACCCGGTCGTGACCAGGGTGGGACTTCTCGCCCGGTTCGGCCTCGAGGCTGCGGCGGACGACCAGGAGGTCGAGAGCACCTACGACCGCATCGGTGACTTCCTCGACCAGGCCCCGAGCGAGATCCGCGGCTGGGCGGACCGCCGCCAGCAGGAAGCGGACCGCATCTTCTCCCTGCTCACCGGCCCGGAGTCCCAGCTCGTCCCACCCACCCGCGCGGCGACGCCCGCCGCCGCGGCACCCGCCCCGGCCGGCAGCTCGACCAACAAGGTCCTCATCGCCATCATCGCCGTGCTCGCAACGGTCGGCGTCGTCTTCGGCGTCTACTGGGTCGGGCGCCCGAGCGTGCCGGACGTCACCTCGGCCGCGAGCGCCAGCTCGGCCGCCGGCCCCAGCGCGGCACCCACGCTCGACCAGGCCCAGCTGGCCGCGCTGACCGCGAAGGTCACGGCCAACCCCAAGGACGTCGCCTCGCTGCAGAAGATCACCGACCTCTACTTCGCCGCCAACGACTGGACCGGCGCGAAGGCCGCGGCCAACAAGGTGCTGGCCGTCGACCCGAAGAACGAGCAGGGCCTGATCAGCCTCGGCGCCGCCGCCTACAACGGTGGCGACACCGCCGCAGCGGAGCAGACCTGGAAGACCGGCATCAAGGCCTACCCGAAGAACGCCGAAATGCACTACGACCTGGGCTTCCTCTACATGACGACCGGCCGCAACGACGAGATGAAGACCGAGTGGGCCAAGGTCGTCGCGATCGACCCGACCGGCGAGCTGGCCAAGACCGTGCAGTCCCAGGTCGGCGCCGTCACCCAGCCCTCGGCCTCGCCGACCAAGTGACCTAGACCGACGACCACACCACGACGACACGGAGCGAGGCTGACATGAACGGCAACATCACCTTGGCAGTGGCCTTCGCGGCCGGCCTGGTGTCGTTCGCCTCACCGTGTTGCCTCCCGCTCGTCCCGGTCTACGTGGGCTTCATCGTCGGTGGCAACGCCGACACCGCGCAGCCCACGCGAAGCGTCGCTTTCCGGCAGGCCCTGGCGTTCGTCGTCGGCTTCACCGTCGTGTTCGTGGCCCTGTGGGCCTCCATCGGCCTGGTCGGCTACGCACTGCGCGACCACGTCAGCCTGCTGCGTCAGGTCGGCGGCGCCATCCTGGTCGTGATGGGCCTGCACGTGGCGGGCCTCATCTCGCTCCCGATGCTGGGCCGGCAGGCCGGCGCCGGCGCCAACATGGGCCGGCTCGTGCAGCGCCGCCCGGACGGCACCGTGATCGAGCAGGCGCCACGGATGGGCCGCTCGGCGCTGTTCGGCGTGGTGTTCGCCGCCGGCTGGACCCCCTGCATCGGCCCCATCCTCAGCGGCATCATCGGCCTGGCGTCCCTGCGGTCCGACCTGGGCCAGGGAACGGTCCTGCTCGTCGCCTACGCGCTCGGGCTCGGCATCCCCTTTATCCTCGTGGCGCTCGGCGCGGACAGCCTGCGCCACCGCCTCACCTGGTTCGCCCGCCACGACGCCGTCGTCTCGCTGGCCACCGGCTCGATGCTTGTGGTCGTCGGCTTCCTGATGATCACGAACCTGCTCATGCGGCTCTCCCAGTTCTTCCCGACCATCCCCGTCTGAAAGAGGCATCGCGATGACGACCACCGTGAGGGGCCGCGAGGACATCACCTCGCACGTGCCCGGACACGTCGACCACGAGCACGGCGTCGACGTCCTCGACGGGAGCGAGCAGGATGGCCACGGCCACCCCCACGCCCACCCGCTGCACAAGATCTGGCTCTTCCTCATCTCGATGCGCACCGGGCTGTGGATCATCCTCACCCTCGGCGTGCTGACCCTCCTCGGCACCCTGCTGATGCAGGTCGAGCCCGAGGTGCGGGCCGACGCCGCCGCCTACCAGCAGTGGCTGGCCGGCACCCCCACCCAGCGCTACGGCGGCTGGGCCGGCGTCCTCGACAAGCTCGGCCTGTTCCACGTGTTCTCCACCTGGTACTTCATGGGCCTGTTTGCGCTGCTCAGCCTGAGCATCCTGGCCTGCTCCATCAACCGGGCCCCCCGGCTGTGGCGGGTGGCCACCAAGCCGCGCACCACGATGAGCGACGTCTTCTACGACCACGCGCCGCTGCGGGCCACCATCGACCTACCCATGGACAGCGCGGCAGCGACCGAGCACATTCGGGCCGCCCTGCACGCCAAGCACTTCCGCATCGTGGATGCTCCCGCCGAGAAGGGCACGGCGCTGTATGCCGACCGCTTCCGCTGGGGCCAGTTCGGCACCGTCATCGCGCACCTCAGCCTCATCCTCGTCATGCTCGGCTTCGTCGTCAGCGCCAGCACCGGCTTCCGCGACAAGAGCTTCATCGCTCCTGTCGGCGTGCCGGTCAGCGTCGGCCACGGCACCGGCCTGACGGTGGAGGCCAAGTCCTTCACCGACTCCTACTACGACAACGGCGCCCCCAAGGACTACGTCTCCGACCTGGTCCTGACCCAGGACGGACAGCAGGTCGCGCGCCACGAGACCCGGGTGAACTCGCCACTGATCTACGACGGCGTGTGGTTCCACCAGTCGTCGTTCGGCAACGGCGCCGACGTGACCGTGAAGGACGGCGACACCACGGTCTACTCCGGACTGGTCCCCCTGCAGTGGCAGTCCGACGACGGCCAGCAGAGCATCGGCCAGCTGACCATCCCCGCCCGGGGCATCAGCGTCTACGTCGTCGAGGCCGCCTCCGGCCAGGTCCTCGCGGACCTGCCCGCCGGCTCGGCCCAGCTCGAGGTGCACAAGGCCGGCGTCAACGACCCGCTGGGCGCACCGGTGGTCAGCCAGGGCCAGTCCGCCGTCGTCGACGGCCTCACCTACACCTACGAGCGCAACCGCCAGTACACCGGGCTGACCGTCAAGCAGGACAGCGGCTCCTGGGTGGTGGGTCTGGGTTCAGCACTGCTGATCCTGGGCTGCTACCTCGTGTTCTTCATGCCGCACCGCCGCCTGTGGGTGCGGGTCCGCGACACCGCCGACGGCGGCTCGCGGGTCAGGCTCGGCGCCCCCCTCAAGCGCGACCCCGGCTTCGAGCCGGTCTTCACGGACCTCGTGTCCACCATCACCCGGCCTGACGCTCCTGTCGGCCAGACCTCGAAGGAGTGACCGGCATGCTCACCTACTCCCAGTTCGCGTTCGTCGCGGCTCTGATCTCCACGGTCCTCGCGACCATCGCCTACGCGTGGGCCATGAGCGCGGGTCACCGCGCAACCGCGGGCGCCTCCCGGCGCAAGGTGCTCGTCACGGCATCCGGCGACGACCTGTTCGACGACGTCGACTCGATCCCCGGGGCCCTGTCGGCCGAGGACACCGTGGCCCGCGACACCGCGGTGTCGGCGACGACGCTGGCCCGCTACGGGACGCGCCTGACCTGGCTGGCGCTGGGGTTCCTCACGGTGGCCCTCGGGCTGCGGATGATGGCGACCGGCCACGGCCCGTTCGTCACCCAGTACGAGTTCGCGACGTCGCTGGCCTGGGGCATGCTCGCCTCCTACTCATACTTCGAGTGGCGCTACCACGCCCGCACGCTGGCGCTGTTCATCCTCCCGATGACGATCCTCGCCCTCGCCTACGCCGGCGCCCAGAACACCCAGGTCGACCCGCTGGTGCCGGCGCTGCAGAACAGCCTGCTGCTCACCATCCACATCATCGTGGCGATCTTCGCCTACGGCGCCTTCGCGATCTCCTTCGCCGCGGCCGCCCTCACGCTGTGGACCCCGCGGCGCTGGAAGCACCTGGTGCCCAAGGAGGAAGTGCTCGACCGGCTCGGCTACCGCGCTGTCGTCATCGGCTTCCCGCTCGACACCATGGTGCTCGTGCTCGGCGCGGTCTGGGCCGAGATCGCCTGGGGCAGCTACTGGAGCTGGGACCCCAAGGAGACGGCATCCCTCGTCACCTGGCTGATCTACGGCGGCTACCTCCACGCCCGCGTCGCCCGCGGCTGGACCGGGCGCCGCGCCGCCTGGCTGCTGGTCATCGGCTTCGCCAGCGTCGTGCTCACCTTCGTGGGCAACGCCTTCTTCGGGGGGCTGCACAGCTACACCTGATCGGCCTCGTGACCGGCAGCAGGGCAGACCCGCATCTGAAGGGAAGCGCACCACCCATGGACGACGACGACCTGTTCGACGACGACCTCCTTGCTGACCCTGCCCTCGCCTCCCCCGTGCGCACGGCCCGGGCGGTGCCGGGGCCGGTGGAGCACGTCGACGGCGTGGACGTGCTCGCCGAGCCCGGGGCCGGTGCGCGGCAGCCGCACGGGTCGGCCGGCGAGCGGGCCACCGGGCCGCGGGACCTGCGCGAGCGGATCCGCTCGAGCCGGTTCGGCACGCTGGCCGTCCTGCTGGTCACCGCGGCGCTCGTCGCGGGCGGCGCCTGGGCCATCAACGGCCGGCGCACGGATGCCGCGAACGCCTCCGGCACCACGGTCGTCGCACTGCCCGGTCAGTCGACGGTGCCCCCGCCCAAGGTCGGGGCGGCCGCGCAGAACTTCACGCTGACCACCGTCGACGGCAAAACCGTCACCCTGGACCAGTACCGCGGCAAGCCGGTGTGGCTCGTCTTCGGGGCCAGCTGGTGCGCCGCCTGCCAGGCCGAGGTGGCCGACGTGCAGGCCGCCTACGAGAAGTACGCCCCGCAGGGCCTGGTGGTGCTCGGCGTGAACATCAACGAGGGCCAGGATGCCGTGCGCAGCTACGCCTCGCGGGTGGGCACCACCTACCCGACCGGTGCCGACGACCAGTCCGCGATCGCGGACGCCTACCGCGTCTCCGCCATCCCGGCCCACTTCTTCGTCGACCGCAAGGGAGTCCTGCGCGAGATCCGCCAGGGCGGGGTGTCCACCGACAGCATCGCCACGTCGGTCGACCGGGCGATGACGTCGTGACCACCTCCGGCGACGACCCCGGCATCCTCGGCCGCGACCCCGCCCCGGAGGACGGCACCGTCGTCTCCGAGGGCGCGAGCGCCGATCCAGAACGTGACACCGCCGTTCCCACGGGGGACGGTGACGCCGTGCCCGAGGGGGACGGCGCCGCCGTGCTCGAAGGGAACGGCGGTGCTGCCACGTCCGAGAGCGAGTCCGCCGTTCCCGCGGGGGACGGTGCGGCCGCGTCCGTGGCCGAGCCCGCCCAGGGGTTCTGGGCCCGCTGGAAGGCACGGGTGCTGAAGCTGCTCCCGAGCACGCCACGCGGCATCTTCGGGCTGGTCGGCGGCGTGCTGCTGCTCGCCGTCCTCGGCACCTTGGGGGGCGTGCACCTCGTCGAGTACTCCGAGAGCGCCGCCTTCTGCACGACCTGCCACACGATGAACCCCCAGAAGAAGGCCTACGCGGCCGGGACACACCAGGACGTCGCGTGCGGTGAGTGCCACGTCGACCCCGGGGTGGCCGGCTTCGTCAGCGCCAAGGTGGCCGGAACGGTGGAGCTGTACCGGCTCGTCACGAGCACCTACCCCACCCCCATCCCGCCCATCGAGCACGACAAGCTTCCCCCGACGGCCAACACCTGCCAGAAGTGCCACCCGCTCTCCCAGCTCGGCCAGCCGGGACAGCCGAGCAAGCTGCACGTGCGGGCCTCCTTCGAGCGCGACGAGCCGAACACCCGCCACGACCTGGCCGTCCTGATCCGCCCGGCCAACGCCGACGGCGCGAACCCGGTCTCCGTTCACTGGCACGTGCTCCAGGACGTCACCTACACCTCCGGTGACGAGCACCAGCAGACCATCGACAGCGTGCAGTTCAAGGACAGCAAGACCGGCGAGCTCGAGCAGTACATCGCCGAGGGGCAGGTGCGCGAGTCGATCAACGCCGGCGCCGACCTGGCCCGCCTCAAGGCCACCCAGGCGACCCGCACGATGGACTGCATCGACTGCCACAACCGGGTCGGGCACGACTCTCCCACCGCTGACCGGGCCGTCGACACCGCCATGGCCAAGGGCGACATCAGCCCCGACCTGCCCTACGTCAAGCGCAACGCCGTCACGTTGCTGACGAACAAGTACGCCACTGACGAGGAAGGCCGCACGGCGATCAGCAAGCTGTCCGACTTCTACGCGACCAAGTACCCGCTGGTGGCGAAGGACCAGGCCAAGGAGATCACGGCGGCGACCCGCAGCCTCACGGCGATCTTCGACGAGACGGTCGACTCGCACATGAACGTGCGTAGCGGCACCTACCCCACCAACCTGGGCCACCAGAGCTCCCCGGGCTGCTTCCGGTGCCACGACGGGGCGCACTACAAGGTCGTCAAGGGTCAGGTGACCAAGGAGACCATCCCGTCCACCTGCGAGACCTGCCACACCGCCCCGCAGGGCTCCCAGACGGTCGCGAACGTGCCGCTCGGCACCCGGCCGGCCGACCACACCGACCCGCTGTGGGTGTTCGACCACCGCGTCGTGGCCGGCACCACCACGGCCAACCCCGCCACGTGCGGCGTCTGCCACCAGACCAGCTACTGCGAGAACTGCCACAAGAGCGGCGCCATCAAGGTGAGCCACGACGAGATGCTCTACAACCACGCGAAGTCGGTCACCACCGCCGGCGGCACGACCGCGTGCGCCGTCTGCCACCAGCAGGCCTACTGCGCCGAGTGCCACAAGGACGACGTGCTGCCCAGGTCGAACGCCCACCTCCCGTCAGGAGGCAGCTGATGGCCACGGGGCCGCGCCCGTACACCGAGGACCGGGAGGTCTGGCTCGGGGTTCACGAGGCGAGCGCCATGCTGGGTGTGTCGCCGGCGACCCTCCGGCGCTGGAGCGTGGCCGGCAAGATCGTCACCTTCACGACTCCTGGTGGGCACCGCCGCTACGCCCGCTCGACGCTCGAGCACCTGCTGCCGGATGCCGCGAGCACCGAACCGTCGATCGCCGCCCTGGGTGGGTCGACGGACCAGGTGGTCGACATCCTCCGGGCCAGCATCGCCTCGGCTTGCCCGGACGTGTCATGGCTCGACGGGGCCGACGAGCAGACCCGCGTGGTGCTGGCGCTGGGTGGTCGCACCCTGGTCGACGGGGTGCTGGGCTACGTCGACGGCAGCTCGCGGCGGGAGCGGGAGGCCGCGCTGGCCCCGGCGCTGCAGGCGGCGGCGCTGCACGGCCGGCTCGCGCGTCGCCGGGGCGGGAACCTCGGTGAGAGCGTGGCGGCGTTCCAGCGCTGCTGCAGCCTGCTGCTCGACGTGCTCGGCGAACTGGCCTGTCGGCACGGGTTGGCCACGCCGGCCACGACCCGGATGCTGGCCCGCGCCAACGACGCCGCCGACCGCCTGGTCGTGGCACTGGTGCTGGCGCACGCCGACGCGCCGGAGGTCGCGAGCCGCTGAGCGAGTGGGCGGGTCGTCGCGCCGGTGCGGTCAGCCGGTGCGGTCAGCCGGCGAGGTCTGAACGGGCCCGGGACTCAACGCGGATCGTCACGCTGACCCCGAGCTCGCGCAGGGCGGGGCCGACCATCGGCAGCTGCGCCTCACCGACGACCACGACCACGGCCGTTCGACCGTCTGGGGTGCCGGTGCCCGGTGCGAGCCGCCACTGCGCGATGCTGCCCGGGCGCGGGCGGGAACCGAGGTAGGTGGCGGCGCGCTCCTGCACCGAGGCGTTGCTCAGCGGCACCGACTCCCCCACGCCACGGTCGTAGGCCGCGTCGTCGAGGGCGTTGGCCGCGCTGAGGGCGGCACCATCGGCGACGTCGAGCAACCGCATGCGCGACAGGTGCGCGGAGGTGACGGCCACGGCCCCGGCGATGAGCAGCATCGCGATGAGTGACAGCCCGAGGATGAACAGGCTGATCGACCCGGCCTCGTCGCGCACCGGGTGGTCGCGGCCGCCGTCGCGGTTCGTCACGGGAGCCCCCTGAACCGGTCGACCGTCGACAGGTGGCTCGCGCTGACCGGCACCGACAGCGGGATGACGTGCCGGACGAACGCCGGCACCAGGGGCAGCGGCACGCGCACCGTCGCCGCGGTGACCACCTGGCCGTCCGGGCGAAGGCACGGAGTGCCGTCGCAGGAGATGGTCACGCGGCCCGAGTCCTCGAACGCGTGGTCGGCGAAGGCGACCCGTGCGGCGGCCTGGGCCCGGGCCGTGGCCGCCCCCTCGGCATCGGCGGTGACGAACGCACGTCCCGCCTCCCGCGCCGCCTGGCTCACGGCATACGACCCGGCTTGTACGCGCGCCAATGTCATGACGAGGTAGACGAGCGGGATGAGCAACAGCACGCCGAGCACGACGAACTCGACCACGGCGCTGCCCCGCTCGTCGAGCGCCGTTTGCCGGGGCCGGGTCACTGCGCCTCCAGGAAGGCTCGCCCGACCACGTCGAGCCGGTCGTCGGGCCCGAGCATCCCGAGCACCGGGACGGGAGCGACGACTCGCACCTCGACGACCCGGACTCCCTCGACGACCGTCTGGCGGCTACTGACGTGACGGGCGTAGCGCGACGAGAGCGACGCACTGATCAGCGACTGGGTACGTGACACGCCCTGTCCCGGCACGGCATCCGCCCTGGCGCCGAGCCGGGCACCCTCGGAGGCACAGGAGATGAGCGTGTTGCGGGTGTGCAGCGCCAGCCCGAGCTGGAACACCGCGAGGAACAACCCGACCACCAGCACGGACAGCATCGTGAAGTCCGCGACGGCCGCGCCCCGCTCGTCGTGCGCCCACCGCATCGGGCGGGGTCAGCCCTTCACCGACGACAGGGCGCTCTGGAACATGGCGACGAGCTGGCCCTTCGCGACGATCCACAAAGCGGTGACGAGCCCGGCCGTCATCAAGGTGATGAGCACCCACCCGGGTACGTCACCACGCTCGGCGCGTCGGGCGGCCCTGGTGAGCTGGCGGTCGGCGAGCAGGTGGGCTCGCAGGGGCAGGGTACGGATGAGCGACATCGGTCGGTCCTTCCTGGTCAGAGGGTGAAGCGGAAGAAGGTGAACCCGGGGAAGACGGCGAACAGCACCGTCACCGGGAGGATCAGGAAGACGACCGGGGTGATTATCGACCTAGAACGAGTAGAGTGCTGAGATGGTTCAAGCAGCCATCTACGCCCGGATCTCGAAGGATGACGGGAGCGCCCTTGGCGTCAGCCGGCAAGTCAAGGACTGCCGGGCCGAGGCCGACAGGCGCGGATGGACCGTGTGCGACGTTTACGTAGACAACGACGTTTCCGCGTCTTCCGCGGCCCCCAGGCCCGAGTGGCAACGTCTTGTGGCCGATGTCGAGGCCCGTCGGGTATCGGCGATTCTCGTGTGGTCGGCCGAACGCCTAACGCGTAAGCCGCGAGAGGCCGAAGACGTCATCGAGTGGGCCGAGAAGTACGGCTTGGCTCTGGCCAATATTGGTGGGGACTTGGATCTTTCCACCCCGGACGGCAGGATGATGTACCGCATCCGGGGAGCGATCTCCCGGCATGAGTCCGAGCAGTCATCCCGGCGAATCCGGCGAAAGTTCCTTGAGCGGGCCGAGGGTGGCAAACCGCATGGCATGGTCGCCTACGGTTACAGGCGGGTTGACGGGCGGGACGTCCTCGACTCGGAACAGGCTGCGCTGATCCGGGGCGCTGCGCGGCGGCTCCTTGCGGGAGAGTCGCTGCGGTCTATCGCGAGGGGTCTCAACGATGCTGGTCAACTCTCGCCGCGGGGCAGGGGCTGGGAATCGGCGACGCTTCGCCAGATCCTGCTTAGGGAGCGCAACGCTGGCCTTCGTCGGCACCAAGGGTTTGTTATTGGGAAGGGTGACTGGGACCCCATCTACGACGAATCGACGCACGAGCGTGTCGTCGCCCTGCTCTCGGATCCCTCGCGCCGCACGAACCGTGGTGCCTCGATCTCGCATCTACTGACGGGGATCGCTCGCTGTGGACTCTGCAGTGACGCGGCCAGGCCGGGCGGTGTCATGAGAGTCATCCCAGCCTCTGGCTCCGTACCCAAACGCTACGGGTGCCGCGAGTGCTTCAGGATCTCTCGAAAGGTTGAAGACGTGGACGCAGTCGTGGAAGCAGTGATCGTGCGCCGGCTTTCTCAGCCCGATGCAACGGCAGCACTGGCCTCTGGCGACCCAGAGCGGGCGCGGCATCTACTCGACCAAATCGACTTGGCACAAGCACGGCTTGCCTTCGCCGCGGATGGCTTCGCCGATGGCGAACTAACAGGCGAGCAGTTGCGCCGGGTATCTTCCCGGTTGCGCCCAAAGATCGACGCCTGGCGGGCGGAACTCGCCGCGTGTGGGCCTACTCCTGGCTTACCCGAACTGGCTGGTCCAGTTGCTGCGGCGCGATGGGCGGACGCCTCGATCGAAGTGAAGCGCGCCGTGGTGAGGGCTTTGGTGACTGTCACGATCGACCCCCAAGGTTCGGGCCGTTCTTTCGACCCAGCGACCGTGCGGATTGCGTGGCGTTCGTGAAGCTGAATGCGACACACCCATGG
>JBBQNZ010000053.1:0-23683 GCA_038330415.1 Actinomycetales bacterium
GCCGACTACTACAAGGCCAACGTCGAGTTCTTCGACGACCTCGGCAGCCCCGGCGGCGCCGCGAAGATGGGCGTCATCCCCAAGGACCACCCGGTGATCGCCGACCTGCCGCCGCAGGTGCACGACGAGTAACGGTGCTCCACCTGCCCGACTTCCCCTGGGACTCGCTCGCTCCGACCAAGGAGCGGGCGAGTGCCTTTTCCGAGCCGGCGCTCGGCGCGGCGGGCGAGGGTTTGGTCGACCTGTCGGTGGGCACGCCGGTCGACCCGACGCCCGCGGTGGTGCGTGAGGCGCTGGCCGAGGCGTCCGACGCGCACGGCTACCCGCTCACCTGGGGCACCGCCGACCTGCGCGAGGCCGTGGCCACCTGGTTCGCGGCCCGGCGCGGCGTGCCCGATGTCGACCCGGCGGGGGTGCTGCCGACCATCGGCTCCAAGGAGTTCGTCGCGTGGCTGCCGCTGCTGATGGGCCTGGGCCCCGGTGATGTCGTGGGCTTCCCCCGGGTCGCCTACCCCACCTACGACGTCGGCGCGCGGCTGGCCGGGGCCACTCCGGTGGCGGTCGACGCGCTCACCGCGCTGGGTCCGCTGACGGCATCCACCACACCGAAGCTGTTGTGGCTCAACACTCCCGGCAACCCCACCGGGAAGGTGCTCGGCATCGAGCACCTGGCGAAGGTGGTCTCGTGGGCGCGCGAGCACGGCGTCGTCGTCGCCTCCGACGAGTGCTATGCCGAGCTCGACTGGCGCCCCCGCCCCGCCGGGTCGCGTGAGCCGCCGACCACCCCGTCGGTGCTCGACCCGCGGGTCACGGGCGGCTCGCACGAGGGTCTGCTGTGCGTCTACTCGATGTCGAAGCAGTCCAACCTGGCCGGCTACCGCGGGGCGTTCGTCGCCGGCGACCCCGCCCTGGTCGGCCGGCTGCTCGAGGTGCGCAAGCACGCCGGGATGATGGTGCCGTGGCCGGTGCAGCGGGCCGTGCTCGCCGCGCTGTCGGATGCCGGGCACGTCGCCGAGCAGAAGGCGCGCTACGCGGCGCGCCGCGCCGCCCTCCTGCCGGCGGTCGAGGCGTTCGGCCTGCGCGTCGACGACTCCGAGGCGGGGCTCTACCTCTGGGCGACGGCGGGGGTGGACGGGCGCGCCACGATCGAGCGGTTGGCCGCGCGCGGCATCCTCGCGGCGCCGGGCGACTTCTACGGCCCGGCCGGGCGCGAGCACGTGCGCATCGCCCTCACCGCGACCGACGAGCGCGTCGCGGCGGCCGTTCGTCGTCTCGGCCGACCTCACGAGGCCTAGGTCACGTTTCTCTCGTGCCGATGCCCGGATCGCTGGTTGTAGGGTCGTTGCGACTCCGTGCCCGATCAGTAAGGAACCCCCGACATGACCGACGGTGCCACCCTGTCCGCTGCAGGCAAGCAGCTCGACCTGTCCCTCGTGCAGGCGACTGAGGGCAACAACGGCTACGACATCTCCGCCCTGCTCAAGGAGACCGGCAACGTCACCCTCGACGGCGGCTTCACCAACACCGCCAGCTGCACCAGCGCCATCACCTACATCGACGGCGACCACGGCATCCTGCGCTACCGCGGCTACCCGATCGAGCAGATCGCCGAGAAGTCGAACTTCATCGAGACCTCGTTCCTGCTGATCTACGGCCACCTGCCGACGCCCACCGAGCTCTCCGACTTCGAGAGCCGCATCCGTGACCACACGATGCTGCACGAGGACCTCAAGGCGTTCTTCCAGGGCTTCCCGCGTGACGCCCACCCGATGCCGGTGCTGTCCTCCGCGGTCTCCGCGCTGTCGACCTTCTACCAGGACAGCCTCGACCCCTTCGACCAGGAGCAGGTCGAGATCTCGACCATCCGCCTGCTGGCCAAGCTGCCGACCATCGCGGCCTACGCCTACAAGAAGTCGATCGGCCAGCCGTTCCTCTACCCCGACAACGACCTCTCGCTCGTCGAGAACTTCCTGCGGATGACCTTCGGCGTGCCCGCCACCGACTACGAGATCGACCCCGACCTGGTCAAGGCCGTCGACCTGCTGCTCGTGCTGCACGCCGACCACGAGCAGAACTGCTCCACCTCCACCGTGCGCCTGGTCGGCTCCTCGCAGGCCAACCTGTTCGCGTCGGTCTCGGCCGGCATCAACGCGCTGTTCGGCCCGCTGCACGGCGGTGCCAACCAGGCCGTGCTCGAGATGCTCGAGCGCATCCAGGGCGCGCACATCTCGACCGAGGACTTCATGGCCAAGGTCAAGAACAAGGAGGACGGCGTCCGGCTGATGGGCTTCGGCCACCGGGTCTACAAGAACTACGACCCGCGCGCCGCCATCATCAAGAAGACCGCGCACTCCATCCTCGCGAAGTCCTCCGGTGGTGACGAGCTGCTCGAGATCGCGATGGGGCTTGAGGAGATCGCGCTCGCCGACGACTACTTCATCGAGCGCAAGCTCTACCCCAACGTCGACTTCTACACCGGGCTCATCTACAAGTCGATGGGCTTCCCGACCCGCATGTTCACGGTGCTGTTCGCCCTGGGCCGGCTGCCCGGCTGGATCGCCCAGTGGCGCGAGATGATCGAGGACCCCACGACCAAGATCGGCCGCCCGCGGCAGGTCTACATCGGCGAGGCTGAGCGCGACTACGTCCCCCTCACCCAACGCTGACGCCTCACCTCTCCCGCTCCTCCCCGACTTTGTAGGGGAGTGGCCGGGCAACACGCCGCGGTTTCTCGCGGTTGCGCGGTTTCTCCCCTACAAGGTCGGGGGCTGTCGGCGCGGTTCAACGGCGCCGGATGCCGGGAGCGCGCCGTCCACAGGCCGGTCGCCGCACGCGCGTCGTCCACAGCTTCGCGGCTGCGGATGCCGGGAGGTCACCGCCAGTGCCACCGTCCGGGGATGCCGAGCCGTGACGACCTGCCCCTCGCCTTCGACCGTGCCGACGCCCTGGCGGCGGGTTACTCCCGCCACGAGTTCCAGCGCATCGCGCACGGGCGTGACGTCATCACGGTGGCACCGCGCACCCACGCGGACGCGGTCGCGTGGCTGTTCGCCAACCGGGTCGACCGGCACCTCGCGCTGTCGCGGATCGCTGCCGACCGCTACGCCGGTGCCGTCCTCAGCCATGCGAGCGCGGCGCTGTGGCACGGGCTCCCGCACCCGAGGTTCGTCCCGGACGCGGTGTCCGTCACCGTCGACAAGGCCACACCCGTGGGGGACGACCAACCCTGGGTCGACCTGCAGCGCTCCCGGCTCCCCGAGCGGCTGATCACCCGGGTGCGCGATGTGCCGGTGACGACGCTCGACCGCACCGCCATCGACTGCCTCCGCACCCTGCCGAGGGCGGACGGCCTCGCGATCGCCGACCGGGTCGTGCGGATGGGCGTCCTGCCGGCCGACCTCATCACCGTCCGCCGCCTGCAGACCCGCTGGCCCGGGGTGCGTCGTGCCCGGTGGGGGATCGGCCTGGTCGACGGGCGTCGCGAGACCTGGCTGGAGTCGGCCTCGGTGGCGGCGCTCGACGGGTGGGGGCTGCCGGTGCCGGTGCCGCAGGTCGACGTGCGAGACCGGGCGACCGGCGCCTTCATCGGGCGGGTCGACCTGCTGTGGCGGGCGCTGCGGGTGGTCGGTGAGGCCGACGGCCTGGGCAAGTACCGGGGTGACTTCGACGGCGACACCTCCGAGCGGGCGGTGGCCGACCGGCTCATCGCGGCTGACATCCGCGCCGACCGGCTGCGGGAGGTCGGCCTCGGGCTGGTGCGCTGGGGCACCCCTGACCTGCGTCAGCCGCTCGCCCTCGCCCAGCGCATCGGCCACGCCCAGCCGCACGGGCCGCTGCGCGCCGAGCTGTCCTGCGCCGCGTGCCGCAACGAGCTCGACGACTGCACCTGCGCGCCCCGACTTTTCCTGCCGGTAGCCGCGTGAGCGGCGCCGAACGCGGCGTGTTGCCCGGCTACTCACCTACACAGTCGGGGAGGGAGAGCGTCAGGTGAGGGAGATGGTGACCGTCGTGGCGTCGGTGCCGGGTGCGGCATCCACCGGGTGCCAGGTGAGCGCCGAGTCCGACATGCCGCGGCGCCACTCGCGGTCGCCCACGACGACCCGGGTGGCCCCGGTGTCGACCGCCCGCGCCACGGCCCACGAGCCGACCGCCCAGGCGAGGTCGGGGCTGTCGGTCGAGACGGTCACCGATCCCTTCCCCGGCGTGGCCGAGATGCCGAAGTCCCTCTCGACCAGCGCAGCGACCTTCGCGGCGTCGCCCGCGGTCTTGGGGTCCTTCAGCGCGCACACCATGCCGGCGTGGGTCTGGCCCGAGAGCACCGACGCGGTCACCCGGGCCTGCGCCTCGTGCTGGGCGTAGGCCTCACCCGCGGCCGACCGCTGCACCTTCTGCGCCGCCTGCGCGATGTCCATCGACTGGTAGCCCTCGATCTTCTCCAGGGCGTCGTAGAACTTGTTCGTCGAGTACTCCGGGTTGAGGATCTGCTCCGCGGTGCCCCACCCCTGCGAGGGCCGCTGCTGGAACAGCCCCAGCGAGTCGCGGTCGCCGAACTTGACGTTGCGCACCTTCGACTCCTGCATCGCCGTGGCGATCGCGATGGTGGCGGCGCGCGGCGGCATCCCGCGCTTCACCGCGATCGCGGTGATCGCCGCGGCGTTGCTCGCCTGGTCGGGCGCCCAGGAGAACGTCGAGCCGGATGCCGTGACCTGGCACTGCTCGCCCGACACGATCGCGCGCAGGTGGTTCACCCCCAGGACCGTCGCAACGCCGACGACGCCGAGCACGACGACGACCAGCCCCGCCACCATGCGGCGGTGGCGCGGCGAGCGAGGCTGCTCCTCGGCGAGGGTGATGGCGCCCCGGGACGTGCGCGGCATGCGGTGGAGATCCTTCGTGAAGTCGTCGGTGGTGCGGCGTCGCGGTCGCGGCGTCGGTCAGTCGTTGGCGTGGAGCGCGGAGTTGAGCACGATGCCGTGGCCGTCGCGCGGGCGCGCCTCCACCGCTCCGGTCACCGAGTTGCGCAGGAAGAGCAGGTTGCTCTGCCCGGACAGCTCGCGGGCCTTGGTGACCGTGCCGTCGGGCAGGGTCACCTTCGTCCCGGCCGTGACGTAGAGGCCGGCCTCGACGACGCAGTCGTCGCCGAGGGCGATGCCCAGCCCGGACTCGGCTCCGAGCAGGCAACGCTCGCCGATGCTCACGCGTTCCGTGCCGCCGCCGGAGAGGGTACCCATCGTCGACGCCCCGCCCCCGATGTCGGAGCCGTCGCCCACGACGACCCCCTGGCTGATCCGGCCCTCGACCATCGAGGTGCCGAGCGTGCCGGCGTTGAAGTTGACGAACCCCTCGTGCATCACCGTGGTGCCGCTGGCGAGGTGGGCGCCGAGCCGCACCCGGTCGGCATCCGCGATGCGCACGCCGCTCGGCACGACGTAGTCGGTCATCCGCGGGAACTTGTCGACGCCGAACACCTGCACCGGATCGCGCGCGAGCATCCGCATGCGGGCTAGCTCGAAACCCTCGACCGCGCACGGGCCCTGGGAGGTCCACACGACGTTGGTGAGCACGCCGAACAGCCCGTCGAGCGAGACCGAGTTGGGCCGCACCAGCCGGTGCGAGAGCAGGTGCAGCCGCAGCCAGCCGTCGGCGGCGTCGGCGGGCGGGGTGTCGAGGTCGGCCGTCACCAGCCGCACCTCGCGGGTCACCCCACGAGCGTCGTCGCGGCCCACCAGCGCCTCGAGCCCGGCGGGGGCCGCGAGCTCGCCGGCGCCACCGGGCTCGCCGAGTGCCGGCGCCGGGAACCAGGCGTCGAGGACGGTCCCGTCGTCGGTGCGGGTGAGCAGGGCGTGACCCCAGGCGGTGCGCGTCATGGCGACCAGCGTAGAGGGGCGACCCGGTCGTTAAGGTGGCCGGTATGCCGTCGACGACCACCGCCCTCGACCTCACCACCGACGTCACCTCGCTCACCGCCGCGGTGTGCGACATCGAGTCGGTGAGCCTCGACGAACGAACCCTGGCGGATGCCGTGGAGGCCGCGGTCCGCGACCTGGCGCACCTCGAGGTCACCCGCATCGGCAACACGGTCGTGGCGCGCACGAGCCTCGGCCGCGACGAGCGCGTGGTGCTCGCCGGGCACATCGACACCGTGCCCCTGACCACCGACCCGGCCAACCTGCCCACCCGCCGGGTCGACTCCGCCGGGGGGGAGGTGCTCTGGGGCCGGGGCACCGTCGACATGAAGGGCGGCGTCGCCGTGATGCTGCGGGTCGCCCACGAGGTGCCCGAGCCCAGCCGTGACGTCACGTTCGTGTTCTACGAGGCCGAGGAGATCGACTCGACGTACAACGGGCTGCTCCACGTGCAGCAGCAGCGGCCCGAGCTCATCGCCGACGCCGACTTCGCGGTGCTCCTCGAGCCCACCGACGCCCGGGTCGAGGGCGGCTGCAAGGGCACCCTGCGGGCCGAGGTGTCGACCAAGGGCATCGCGTCGCACTCGGCGCGGCCGTGGAAGGGGCACAACGCGATTCACGACGCCGCCGAGGTGCTCGCCCGACTGGTCGCCTACGAGCCGGTCACCCGGGTCGTCGACGAGCTGGAGTTCCGCGAGGCGCTCAACGCCGTGCTCATCGACGGCGGGGTCGCCACCAACGTCATCCCCGACCGCTGCGTGGTCACCGTCAACTACCGCTACGCGCCGTCGCTGTCCGAGGAGGAGGCCGACGCCCACGTGCGCCAGGTGTTCGCCGGCTTCGACGTCGACGTCGTCGACAACGCCGGCGGGGCCCGGCCCGGCCTGCACCTGCCGGCCGCGCAGGCCTTCGTCGAGGCTCTCGGCCTGCCGGTCGAGGCCAAGCAGGGCTGGACCGACGTCGCCCGGTTCTCGGCGATGGGCGTGCCGGCCGTGAACTTCGGCCCCGGCGACCCCAACCTCGCCCACATGGACGACGAGCAGTGCCCGGTGGAGCAGTACACCGCCTGCGAGGCCGCCCTGCTGCGCTGGCTGGGCTGAGACACACCGGCCCGGCGAGGCGCCCGCATACAGTGGCGCGGTGGACCCCACCGCGAACACCGCCAGCACCCCGAACACCCCCAATCCGCTGAACCCGCTGAACCCCGCCCGGCCGGCCGACCGTGACTACCACCAGGGCTCGGTCGTCATGCGCGGCTCCAAGGTGCCCGGCTCGACCACCGACGCCCGGCTGCTCGACAGCAGCGGGTCGGCCGACTGGCTGCACACCGACCCCTGGCGGGTCATGCGCATCCAGAGCGAGTTCGTCACCGGGTTCGGGGCGCTCGCCGAGGTCGGCCCGGCGGTCAGCGTCTTCGGCTCGGCGCGCACCCGCCCCGACCACCCCACCTACGAGCTCGGCATCCGGGTCGGCGCGGCCCTGGTGAAGGCCGGCTACGCGGTGATCACCGGCGGTGGCCCCGGCGCCATGGAGGCCGCCAACCGCGGTGCCCTCGAGGCCGGCGGTACCTCGGTGGGGCTCGGCATCGAGCTGCCCTTCGAGGCCGGGCTCAACGAGTTCGTCGACCTCGGCGTCAACTTCCGCTACTTCTTCGCCCGCAAGACGATGTTCGTCAAGTACGCCCAGGGGTTCGTGGTGCTGCCCGGCGGCTTCGGCACCCTCGACGAGCTGTTCGAGGCGGTGACCCTGGTGCAGACCCAGAAGGTCACCAGCTTCCCGATCGTGTTGATGGGCTCCGCCTACTGGGGCGGCCTGCTCGACTGGCTGCGCACCACGGCCGCCGACGCGGGCACCGTCAACCTGCGCGATGTCGACCTGCTCACCGTCACCGACGACGTCGACGAGGCGGTCGCGGCCATCGTCGCCGCCGAGACCCCGGCCGGCGGCCTCGGGGGAGTGCGCCGACCGCCCACTGCACCGGCGAGCAGCACCCCGCCCGCGACGCGCCCCGAGTAGGCACCGCCGGCCGCCGTAGGATCTGCTGCGTGGTTCCGAACGTCATTCTCGTGCTCGTCGCCGTCGCCCTCGTCGTGGCGGTGCTCGGCGTCGCGAGCGGCCGGCTGCGCGCCGACGCCCTCTCGGATGCCGTGCGCTCCACCCCCGACCCGGGCCTCCCCGAGCGCCCGCAGGCCGACGACGTCGGTGCGGTGCGCTTCGACACGGCACTGCGCGGCTACCGGATGGAGGACGTCGACGACCGGCTCGAGACGCTGCGTGACGAGCTGGCCGAGCGCGAGCGCACACTGGCCGAGCTGCGCGCACAGCCCGCGGCCGACGACCCCGAGGGGAGGTGACGGCGTGGCGTTCACCGTGCGGCGCCGCACGACCCTGTCGCCGCAGGCCGCCTGGGCGGCCCTGACCGACCTCGCCGAGCACACCCGGCATGTGCCCCTCACCGACCTCGAGGTCCCCGCAGGTGGGCTGGTCGTCGGCACCGAGGTCGTCGCCTGGACCCGGCTCGGCCCCCTCGGCCTCGCCGACCGCATGCTCGTCACCGCCCTCGAGCCCGGCCGGCGGCTCCGGCTGGTCAAGACCGGGCGGTTCCTGCACGGCTGGGCCGAGATCACCGTCGAGCCCGACCCGGTGACCACCGCCGGCTCGCTCGTGGGCTGGACCGAGGAGCTCTGGCTGCCCGGCTTGCGCCGGGCAACCCGCCCGGCGGGTGACCGGCTGGGCGCGGTGCTCTTCTCCCGCGTCGTCGACGGGCTGCTGGCCCGGGCCGTCGCCGGGGAGCGGAGCGCCCCGTGACCTGGGCGGTCTTCCTCGCCCTGCTCGGCGTCGCCGTGGTCGTGGCGGCCGCCTGGCTGCTCGGTCGCCCGAGGTCGCCCGAGCGCTTCGCCGGGCTGGGCGAATACGGCGGGCTGGGCGAGCCCGAGGATGCCGCGGCACCCGCCCAGCCGGCCCGGCACCCGGGTGGCCCCGGGTTCGGGGCCCAGGTGCGTGGTTACCGGATGGACCAGGTCGACACCGTGCTCGACTCCCTCGAGGCCCGCGTCGCCGAGCACGACCGCGAGATCGCGCGGCTGCACGGAGAGCCGCTCGAGACCGCGTCGGCGGTCGCCGAGCGCCGACCGGCGGAGGAGGAGCCGCCCCCTCGACCCGGTCCGGCAGCCGGCCGCCACGTGGCCCCGGCTGCCGGACGCCCCGAACACCCCGAACACCCTGAGCCGCCGGCGCGGCCGGTGCCGCTGCGCCGCGCCGACCTCTGGGCGCCGCTGGCCTACCTGCTGCTCGCCGGCTGGGTGCTGGCCGGGCTGGTCGCCAGCCCGCGCACCGGCTACCTGTCGCAGGGGGTGCAGGACCAGCAGGCGTTCGAGTGGTACTTCGGCGCCGCCGCCCACAACCTGACCTCCCTGTCCAACCCCCTCTTCTCCGACCTGCAGAACTTCCCGGCCGGGGTGAACCTGATGGCCAACGCCGCGGTGCTGGGCCTGGGCATCCCGCTAGCGCCGCTCACCCTGCTCGCCGGGCCCTCGGTCACCTTTCTCCTCGTCGAGCTGCTCGGCCTGGCGCTCACGGCATCCGCCTGGTTCTGGCTGTTCCGCCGCCGCCTCGCGGTGCACCCGCTGGCCGCCGCCATCGGCGCGGGCTTCGTGGGCTTCGCACCGGGCATGGTGTCGCACGCCAACGGGCACCCCAACTTCGTCGCGCAGTTCCTGGTGCCGGTCATCGTCGACCGGGTGCTGCGCCTGGCCGAGGGGCACCGGCAACGGCGTGACGGCATCGTGCTCGGCCTGCTGGCCGCGTGGCAGGTGTTCATCGGCGAGGAGGTGCTGCTGCTCACGGCGGTCGGCCTGGCTGTCGGCGGGCTCGTCTACCTCGCGCGCGGGCAGCTGCCCCTGCGCCGGATGCTGCCCGGCATCGCCACCGCCGCCGGCGTCTGCCTCGCGATCGTCGCCCTGCCGCTGTGGTGGCAGTTCGCCGGGCCGCAGAGCTACCGCGACATCTGGCACCCGCCGGCCGGCAACGACTTCGCCCAGCTGTTCGGGCGGGCCACGCGTAGCCTCGGCGCCGACCCGTGGGCGTCGGCAGCGGTGTCGATGAACCGCACCGAGGAGAACTCGTTCTTCGGCATCCCGCTGCTGGTCGCCGCCGCGGTCGTGGTCGCGGTGCTCTGGCGCCGCACCCTCGTGAAGGCCCTCGGCGCAGTCGTCCTCGTCTCGTGCTGGCTCTCGCTGGGTGAGGAGGTGCTCGTCAGGGGTCGAGTGACCGGCATCCCGGGGCCCTGGGCGCTGCTCGACGCGCTGCCGGTGCTCGGCAACGTGCTGCCGACCCGCTTCGCCCTGGTCGCGGTGCCCGCGCTCGGTGCGCTGCTCGCACTCGGCATCGAGGAGGTGCGCCGGGCCACCGCCCGGTATGCCGGGAACGCCGGCACCGGGCTGGTCGTGGCCGGTTTCGCCGCCCTGCTGGTGCTGCTGCCGGTCGTGCCGACCCCCCTCGTCGTCGACCAGAAGGCGCCGATGCCCGCGTTCTTCAGTGACGGCACGTGGCGCGACTGGGTCGACGAGGGTGGGTCGGTGCTCGCGGCCCCGGCGCCCTGGGTCGCCGACACCCGGGCGCTGGAGTGGCAGGCGCAGGCGCGCTGGGGCTTCCCCGTCGTCGCCGGCTACTTCGTGGGGCCCGACTCCACGACGGCGCGCGGCGGCCAGTACGGCGCCACGCCCAGCGCGCTCACCCAGTGGATGTCCGACATCACCCAGAGCGGGCAGGCCCAGGTGGCCGACCCGAGCCAGGTGGCCGGGTTCCGCGACGACCTGCGGGCCGGGCGGGTGGATGCCGTCGTGCTGCCCGACGCGCGCCCGGAGGCACCGGTGCTGCTCAGCTCGCTGACGACGGCGTTCGGCGCCCCGGTGCACACCGGGGGCGTCTACGTCTGGGACGTGCGGGAGGTGACCGATGGCGCTGGCTGAGGCGTCGCGGCAGGAGTCTCCACCGCGCCCCACCCCCTTCACGTCCGCCGGGCGGCACGCCATCGGGGCGCGAGCCCTGATGCACCCCGTGCTCACGATCCTGGCGGTCTACCTGGTCTCGCGGGTGGTCTCGCTGGTCGCCCTGTGGGTGGCCGCGACGTACTTCCAGAACCCCGCCGGGGTGGGTCACGCGACGCCGGGCATCGGCGACATGTTCGGGCTCTGGGACGGCGAGTGGTACGAGCGCATCGTCCGCGACGGCTACCCCGTGCCGCTGCCGGTCGACGCCGACACCGGCCGGGTCACCTACAGCGCCTGGGCGTTCTACCCGCTCTACCCGTACCTGGTGAAGGTCGTGATGCTCACCGGGATGCCGTTCTCGGTGGCTGGCGGGGTGCTCAACCTGGTGCTGGCCGGGCTCGCGGCCGTGCTCATCTGGGCGGTGCTCCGCTCCGGGGTGCACGCCGACCGCCAGCCGCAGCGCGAGCGCCTGGCCCTGGTCGCGGCCTGCCTGTGGTGCTTCTACCCGACCACCGCGGTGATGCTCAAGCCCTACACCGAGGCGCTCGCGGTCGCCCTGGTCGCCGGGGCCCTGTTGCTGCTGGTCCGCCGCAGCTACCTGCTCGTCGCCCTGGTGGCGCTGCCGCTGGGCTTCACCCGCGGCATCGCCCCGGCGCTCGGCGCCGCGGCCCTGATCCACCTCGTCGTCCGCTGGCGCGAGGACCGCGCCGCCGGCACGCGGCCGCTGCAGGGTCAGCGGGCCAGCGCCGGGGTCATGCTCGCGGCCCTCGCGGTGAGCGCCGTCGCCTGGCCGGTCGTGGCGGGTGTGGTCACCGGCGTGCCGACGGCCTTCTTCGACGTGCAGGCGGCCTGGGGGCAGCGCCCCGACAAGGGGCCCTTCGTGCTGTGGTTCGAGTGGGCCTGGTCGAGCAAGGGGATCGCGGGCGTGGTCGTGCTCGTGGCCCTGGCGGCGACCTACGTCGCCCTCGTGCTGGGTCGGCACGGCCGGTGGATCTGCATCGAGGCACGGGCCTGGGCACTGGCCTACCCGCTCTACCTCTTCGCGGTGGTGCGCCCGATCACGAGCATGTGGCGCTTCCTGCTGCTCGACTTCCCGCTGGCCGCGCTGTTGGCCTCGGTCGCGATGCGTACGGCCAACGGCCAGACGGTGGTGCCGCACTGGCGCCGCCGGGTCGCGGTGGTGCTGCTGGTCGTGGTCGCCGGGCTGTTCTGGTGGACTTGCTCGCTGCTGGTCTACACGCCGTGGGGGTCCTTCCCGCCCTGACCTGCGAGGAGCGCGCCAGCGGATTTCTCTCTGTCGCACCGCTACGGGATACTGGGGTCCTACACCCGGCAGTTCGGCGTCGGGCTACACGCGGCGCGCACACCCGCAGCCGGGAAGATGAAGGGATTCAGCCATGGCGGCAATGAAGCCGAGGACGGGTGACGGCCCGCTCGAGGTCACCAAGGAAGGTCGCGGCATCGTGCTGCGCATGCCCCTCGAGGGCGGTGGTCGCCTGGTCGTCGAGATGACGCCCGATGAGGTCCGCGCTCTCGGTGAGGCCATCGACAACTGCGAGGGCCTGGCCTGACCCGCACCTGAGCACCGCTGACGAGGCCCCCGCCCACCATGGCGGGGGCCTCGTCGCGTCACGGTCCTGGTCACGGCGGTGGCCCCGCCCGCCCCTCATCGTGGGTAGGGTCGCCGGGTGCCCCGTGACGACGTCATCCTGAACCCCCGCACGTCCGCCTGGAGCGTGCGGCCGGGCCTTCCCGATGCCCTACCGGCCGCCCGGACGGCGGACGCGAAGCCGTCCGTGCTCGTGGCGCCGATCGGCGAGGGCGAGAGCGGCGACGCCCCGGTGCGAGCCGCGTTGGGCACCCTCGGGCTCGACCCCGAGGCCGTGCTGGCGACGCACGAGCCGGCCACGACCGCGGGCACGGTCACGACCGTCCCCCTGCCCCCCGGAGCGCACGCCGTGCGGCGGGTGCTGCTCGTCGGGGTCGGCGACGGGTCGGACGCCTCGTGGCGCAGGGCCGGGGCGGCGGTGGGCCGGGCGACCCGCGGCACCGGCGAGGTGCTGCACGCGGTCGGCGCCACGGCATCCGGCGGTGCGCTGGCGGCGTACGTCGAGACCGTCGTGCTGGCCTCCTGGGCCTCCCCGCGCTGGACCCGTGAGGGCGCGGTCGCCGGGTGCGAGCCCTCGGCGACCGCCGTCGTCACCGGCACGTCGGATGCCGGTGCCGTGCGGCGAGCGGTCGCCCGCGCCCGGGCGCAGCTGCTCGCGCGCGGGCTGGCCGCGACCCCCTCGAACACCAAGAACCCCGCTTGGCTCGCCCGCCAGGCCGGCACGATGGCACGGCGCAGCGGCCTGGAGTCGAGGGTGTGGGACGAGCGCCGGCTGCGGGCCGACGGGTTCGGCGGCATCCTCGCGGTCGGCCAGGGCTCGGCCACTCCACCGCGCCTGGTGCGCCTCGACCACGAGCCCGCGGGTGCGACGGCCTCCACCCCGCGCGTGGTGCTGGTGGGCAAGGGCATCACCTTCGACACCGGTGGCCTGCAGGTCAAGCCGGCCGACGGGATGCTCGGCATGAAGACCGACATGTCCGGCGCCGCCATCGTGCTCGCCGTGCTCTCCGCGTGCCGCGAGCTCGAGGTGCCGGTGCGCGTGACCGGGCTGCTCGCCATCGCCGAGAACGCCGTCGGCGGTGGCTCCTACCGGCCCGGCGACGTCATCACGCAGTACGGCGGGCGCACCGTCGAGATCGGCAACACCGATGCCGAGGGCCGCATCGTGATGGCCGACGCGCTCGCCTACGCCGACGCCGACCTCGACCCTGACTGGCTCGTCGACGTCGCCACCCTCACCGGCGCCGCCCGGATCGCGCTCGGCCGGTCGCTGGCACCCGTCTTCTCCACGGATGCCGGCCTCACCGACGCGCTCGTCACCGCCGGCGCGACGACTGGTGAGACGCTGTGGCCGATGCCGCTGCCGGACACCTACCGTCGAGCTCTCGACTCCGACGTCGCAGACCTCAACCACATCGCACCCGGTGTGGGCGGCGGGGCCGTCACGGCGGCCCTGTTCCTCCGCGATTTCGTGGGCCAGCGTCGCTGGGCGCACCTCGACATCGCAGGCACCGGACGGTCGGACGTCGACGCCGGCAGCTCCGTCAAGGGAGCCACCGGGTTCGGGACACGACTGCTGCTGCGGTGGCTGGAGGAGATGGCATGAACGCCGGGTACGGGCTGACGGTGCGCTGGTCGCTCAAGGACGCACCGGGCGACGCAGCCGACCAGCTGCGCGAGTACGTCGTCGGCACCTCGATCGCCCGGTTCATGTTCCTCGACGGCCTGGCCTTCAAGGTGTGGCGGATGCGCGAGGGCGAGTGGTTCGAGGGCACCTACGTCTTCGACAGCGAGCAGGACCGCACGCTGTTCCGCGAGGGCTTCGAGCCGGGCGCGGCCAACGCCCCCGGCAGCACCATCATCGGGTCGTCGCCGGTGCTCCTGGAGGACTGGGAGGTCGTGGCGATCGCCGAGGGCCCCGCCGGCTTCCGCCGCGGCGCCGGCCCCGACGTCAGCTGACCGGCCGCGACCGGACGGCTCAGCGCTTGACGGCCACGAGCAGGCCGTCGCTCACCGGGAGCAGCGAGGTGACCAGCTCAGCGTGGTCGCGCAGCGCCTTGCCCAGGTCGCGCAGGGTGGTGGTCGTGGCGTCGCGGGCGGTCGGGTCGGCGACCTGGTCGTGCCAGAGCATGTTGTCCATGACGAGCACGCCGCCCGGGCGCAGCAGCCGCACCGCGTGCTCGACGTAGACCGGGTAGCCGTCCTTGTCGGCGTCGACCACCACGAGGTCGTAGGCGCCGTCGGTCATCCGGGGCAGCACGTCGGCGGCCGCGCCGGTGATCACCCGGGTGCGCTGGTGCGCGTAGCCCGCCTCGACGTACGCCTCGCGGGCGGCGCGCTGGTGCTCGGCGGAGACGTCGATGGTCGTGAGGATGCCGTCGTCGGGCATCCCCGCGAGCAGCCACAGCCCGGAGGTGCCCGCTCCCGTGCCGATCTCGACGACGTGCCTGGCCTGCACCGCGGCAGCGATGACGCGCAGCGCGGCACCGGCGCCGGTGCCCACAGGGCTGGCGTCGCCGAACTCCATACCACGCCTGCGGGCGGCCTCGACGACCTCCGGCTCGGGCACGAACTCCTCGGCGTAGGACCAGCTGGCCGGCTTGAGTTGGCTCATGGCGCCACCCTACGGCCCACGGGCGTTCGCTTCGCGCGGACACGGGTTCCCAGCGTTCGTTCAGGAAGACCGGGAACAATTCACACGACAGACGCGTATCGATGGGTGACATGAGCGCACCTGGTGAGGGAATGAGCCGATGACGACGACGTATGCCGCGACGAGCGGTGAGACGCCGGCTGCCGGTTGGGTGCCCCCGACCTGGGAGGAGGTCGTCGAGCAGCACTCCGCGCGGGTCTACCGACTGGCCTACCGCCTCACCGGGAACGTGCACGATGCCGAGGACCTCACCCAGGACGTGTTCGTCCGGGTGTTCCGCTCGCTGCACACCTACCAGCCCGGCACCTTCGAGGGCTGGCTGCACCGCATCACCACCAACGTCTTCCTCGACAAGATGCGCCGCAAGCAGCGGATCCGCTTCGACGCGCTGTCCGACGAGTCCGCCGCGCGGCTGCCCGCCCGCGGTGCCGGCCCGGAGCAGACCTACCACGACGCCCACTTCGACGACGACGTGCAGCGCGCGCTCGACGCCCTGTCGCCCGACTTCCGTGCCGCGGTCGTGCTGTGCGACATCGAGGGCCTCTCCTACGAGGAGGTCGCGGCAACCCTGGGCATCAAGCTCGGCACGGTGCGCTCACGCATCCACCGTGGCCGCGCCCAGCTGCGCGAGTCCCTCGCGCACCGGGCCCCGCAGCCCTCCACCACCACGGCCCCCGCCAAGAGCCGCACCGGGATCATCCGCCGCCCCGCCGCAGGCGTCGTATGACCGACGGCATGCGGGTGCAGTGCCAGGGTGAGGAGCTGACGGAGTACGCCGCCGGTCGCCTGCCCCTGGACCGGCAGTGGGCGTGGGACCGCCACCTCGTCGCCTGCCAGCTCTGCGCGCAGGACGTCGCCCAGGAGCGCCGACTGCGCAGCGCCCTCGCCGGTGCACCGTCGATGCCGGGCGACCTGCGCTCGAGCCTGCTCGCGCTCGGCGCCGCGCTCGCCACCGACCTGGGGCCGCGCCCCCTGCCCAGCGGCCACGAGCAGCTGGCGCTGCTGCACCCCTCGGCGCCCCCGTGCCACCGCAGCGCCCTGCGCGCCACCGTCGTCGCGGCCGCCGCGGCGGGGTTGTCCGCCGCCGCCGCGTGGAGCCTCACCGTCGCGCCCCCGGTCGGTGCGCGCAGCGGGCTCGCCAGGGCCACCGCCCCCGTCGTGTCGCCCGCGGCGGCCCCGACCCGGGCTGCTGGCGGCACCATGTCCATCACCCAGGTGCGGCTCACCCAGACCGTGGTCGTCGATCGGCACGACAAGCGGGCACAATCAACGCCATGACCAGCGAGCACGAGCCCGGACGCGACGACTGGAGTCCGTGGGGCCGGCCCGAGCACGACGCCCCCAGCGCCGGCAGCGCCGCGGTGGCCGAGCCGACCAGCCCGGATGCCGGAGGGCCCGAGCACGCCTCCGCCGACCCGGGCGCGGCGCAGACCGCGGAGATCCCGCAGGGCTCTCCGTCCGAGCCCCAGCAGGGCCCGGACGTCCAGCAGGCTCCGGCGTTCCAGCAGACGCCCGCGCCGATCTGGGCCGCCTCCGAGCCGGCCCCGACGCCGCCGGCCGCCGACCCGTACGCCCCAGACCCGTACGCCGCCGACCGGTACGCGGCCGACCGATACGCCGCCCCACACCCGTACGCCACGGACCCGTACGCCGGGAGCCCGTCCGCCTACGACCCGTCCGCCACGGACCCGTATGCCGCCGCGCAGCCCGCCGCCACCTCGAGCGCCGGCCCGGCCTACCCGTCGTACCCCCCGCTCACCACCCCGGCCAGCGAGCCGACCCCGGGTCGGCGCGGCCCCGGCTGGGGTGCCCTCATCGGCATCTCGGTCGCGGTGGCGGTGCTCGCCGGGCTGGTCGGCGGCCTGCTCGGCGGCGCGCTCGCCGACCGAGGCACCTCCTCCAGCGGCTCGGGCCCCAACAGCGCTCCGGCGCCCAGCGTCGGGGCCGGCGCCACCGCCCGCCCCAACGGCACGATCGCCAACATCGCCGCCCGCGCCACGCCGAGCGTGGTCACCCTGCGGGTCACCGGGGCCGACGGCTCCGGCACCGGGTCGGGCTGGGTCTACGACGAGATCGGGCACATCGTCACCAACAACCACGTGGTGGCGGGCGCGGCCGACGGCGGCAAGATCACCGTGGTGCTCGCGAACGGCCAGCAGGTGCCCGGCAGGGTCGTCGGGCGCGACGGCTCCTACGACCTGGCCGTCGTCAAGGTCGACCGCACCGACCTCGTGCCGCTCAACCTGGGCCGGTCCTCCGACGTCGTGGTCGGCGACGAGGTGATCGCGGTCGGTGCCCCGCTCGGGCTCGACTCCACCGTCACCGCCGGCATCGTGAGCGCGCTGAACCGCCCGGTCACCCCCGGTGCGGCCGACGACCAGTCCTACATCAACGCCATCCAGACCGACGCCGCGATCAACCCGGGCAACTCCGGTGGCCCGCTGCTCGACATGCAGGGCCAGGTCATCGGGGTGAACTCGGCCATCGCGACGGCCCCGGGCTCGTCCACCAGCGCACAGAGCGGCAACATCGGCGTCGGCTTCGCCATCCCGAGCGACCAGGTGCGCACGGTCGCGGTCCAGCTGATCAAGACCGGCAAGGCCGTGCACCCCGTCATCGGGGTCTACCTCGACTCCAGCTACACCGGTGAGGGCGTGCGCATCGCCGACCAGGGCCCCAACGGTGACCCCGCGGTCAACCCCGACGGGCCTGCCGACCAGGCCGGCCTCAAGGCGGGTGACGTCGTGGTCAAGTTCGAGGGCAGACCGGTGTCCGAGGGCGGCGAGCTCGTGGTCGCCATCCGGGCCCGGGCCGTCGGTGAGAAGGTGACCCTCACGATCCTTCGCGACGGCACCGAGCGGGATGTCACGATGGAGCTCGAGGGTTCGGCAGGGTGAGCACCACCTCCGCGGATGCTCCCCTGACTCGAGGACGGTGGTGACCCGGTGCTGGGCGTGAACGGCTGGGAGGTAGTGCTGCTCGCGCTGATCGCCGTGTTCGTGCTGGGCCCGGACCGGCTGCCCGAGTACGCCGCCAAGCTGGCGCACGGCATCCGCAAGCTGCGGGTGATGGCCGAGGGGGCCAAGGACCAGCTCAAGGACCAGCTGGGGCCGGAGTACGAGGACATCAACTGGCGGCAGTACGACCCGCGCCAGTACGACCCGCGCCGCATCGTCAAGGAGGCCCTCCTCGACCCGCTCGACGACGCGGTCGCGCCGATCCGCGGCGAGATCGACTCGGTGCGTGGGGCGGTCAAGGGAGGCAAGGACGCCGGGGTGGCCGGAGGAGCGGTGGCAGCCGGGGCGATCGGAGCCGACGAGACCACGGCCGGCACCACCGGCGGCGGTGTCACCGGCATCTACGGAGCCTCGGACCGCCCGGTGACCACCGACCGGCGCAGCTGGGACCCGGACCGGCCGGTGCCCTGGGACACCGACGCCACCTGAGCCCTGAAGGTCAGTGACCCGCCCCGGCGAGGGTCAGCTCCGCGGAGGTGAGCGTCGCCGCAGGCGGGCGGTCGTGGGTGTCGGCCGCGAGGCCCTCGCGAGCGAGGAAGGTACCGAGCTCGGCGATGGTCGACATCAGCGGCGCCGGGAACACCACGACGGTGTTCTTGTCGACACCGATCTCGACCAGGCTCTGCAGGTTGCGCAGCTGCAGCGCGATCGGGTGCGCCATCATCGTGTCGCTCGCCTCGCCCAGCGCGGCGGCGGCGAGCGCCTCGCCCTCGGCGTTGATGATCTTGGCCCGCTTCTCGCGCTCGGCCTCGGCCTGGCGGGCCATGGCGCGCTTCATGCTGTCGGGCAGCTGGATGTCCTTGAGCTCGACCAGAGTCACCTCGATGCCCCACTCGACGGTGGCGACGTCGAGGATGGAGCGGATGTCGAGGTTGATGGCGTCGGTCTCCGACAGGGTCTCGTCGAGCGTGTGCTGACCGACCACCTTGCGCAGCGTGGTCTGGGCGATCTGGTTGATCGCGGCGTCCGGGTTCTCGATGGCGACCACCGAGCGGATCGGGTCGACCACCTTGAAGTAGGCGACGGCGGAGACGTCGACGCTGACGTTGTCGCGGGTGATGATGCCCTGCGACTGGATGGGCATGGTGACGATCCGCAGCGAGACGCGGTGCAGCACCTCGACGAACGGGATGATCAGGCGCAGCCCGGGATGCCGTGGGCCGGTGACCTTCCCGAAGCGGAAGACGACCCCCTCCTCGTACTGCTTGACGACCTTGACCGACATCGCGAGCAGCACGAGGAGCAGGACGGCGATCGCCACGAGGACGATGATGGTGGTGGTGGACATGGTGGCTCGATCCGGGCCCCTGAGGACCGTGGTGGAGAGCCGGGGGCTGGTGCCGGACTGACCCGGCCCTGAGCACCCTCGGATGGCTCCGAGTCTACGCTCGCAGCAGTCGCCGCCCTACGGCGACCGCCCGTCAGCGACCGGCAGGCGTGAGGCCGAGCGATCGACCGGCCAGGCCCCGGGCGCGGGTGCCGAGCCCCTTGGCGATGGCGCGCAGGGCGACGGCGGCGGGGGAGTCGGGCTCACCGAGCACGACCGGCATCCCCTGGTCGGCGCCGATGCGCAGGCGGGTGTCGAGCGGGATCTGGCCGAGCAGCGGTACCTCGGCGCCGATGGCGCGGGTGAGCGACGCGGCGACCTCCTGGCCGCCGCCGGAGCCGAAGATCTCCTGGCGCGAGCCGTCGGGCAGCTCGAGCCAGCTCATGTTCTCGATGACGCCGGCGACCCGCTGGTGGGTCTGCAGCGCGATGGCGCCGGCCCGCTCGGCGACCTCCGCGGCGGCGGCCTGCGGCGTCGTGACGACGAGGATCTCGGCGTTGGGGATGAGCTGGGCCGTCGAGATGGCGATGTCGCCAGTGCCGGGCGGCAGGTCGAGGAGCAGCACGTCGAGGTCGCCCCAGAACACGTCGGCGAGGAACTGCTGCAGGGCACGGTGCAGCATCGGCCCGCGCCACACGACCGGCTGGTTGCCGGGCACGAACATGCCGATCGAGATGACCTTCACGTCGTGGCTGAGCGGCGGCAGGATCATGTCGTCGACCTGCGTGGGCCGGCCGGTGACCCCGAGCATGCGGGGGATGGAGAAGCCGTAGATGTCGGCGTCGACGACGCCCACCCGCAGGCCCTGCTGGGCCAGGGCGGCCGCGAGGTTGGCGGTGACCGACGACTTGCCGACGCCGCCCTTGCCGGACGCGACGGCATACACGCGGGTGAGCGAGCCGGCCTTCGCGAAGGGCACCTCGCGCTCGGCGGTGCCGCCGCGCAGCATCGTCTTCAGCTGGGCGCGCTGCTCGTCGCTCATCACGCCGAGGGTGACGGTGACGCCCGTGACGCCGGGGACCTTCGTCAGGGCCGCGGTGGTGTCGTTGGTGAGGGTGTCCTTGAGCGGGCAGGCCGCCACCGTGAGCAGGATGGTGACGGCGACATGGCCCGCGTCGTCGGCGGACACGCTCTCGACCATGCCGAGCTCGGTGACCGGCTTGCGGATCTCGGGGTCGATGACCGTCTCGAGGGCGGCGTGCAGGGCGTCGGAGCTGACCTGGGGCATGGGCCCAGTCTAGGTCGGCGAACCGGGGCTCTCGTCCGCGGCCGAGATCGCGCGGACGGCCGACGCGTCGTAGGGGGCCTCGAGCTCCTCGCGCCGCACCAGCACCAGGCCGCGCTCCTCGAGCTCGTCGAGCAGGTCGCGCAGCTCGCCGCGCACGAAGTCGCGGGTGGCCTGGTCACGCAGGGCGATGCGCAGGGCGGCGACCTCACGGGTGAGGAACTCGGTGTCGGCGAGGTTGCGCTCGTCGCGGCTGCGGTCCTGCTCCAGCGCCACCCGGTCGCGGTCGGCCTGGCGGTTCTGGGCGAGCAGGATGAGCGGCGCGGCGTAGGACGCCTGCAGGCTGAGGATCAGGGTCAGGAAGATGAACGCGTAGGGGTCGAAGCGCAGGCTCGTGGGTGTAAGGGTGTTCCACAGGAGCCACGCGGCGACCACGACCGTCATCCCGATGAGGAAGTACGGGGTGCCCATGTAGCGGGCGAACTTCTCGGAGGCGACGCCGAAGGTCTCCTCGGTGAACACGCTCGGCGGGTTCCAGCGGCGACCGCCCTCACGGGGCTGGTCGATACGCACCCGGCGGTCGCGCTCAGCCACGATGCACCCCCTCGGCGGTCATGACGTCGTGGCGCTCCTCGCGCCAGTCTTCGGGGAGGATGTGGTCGAGCACGTCGTCGACGGTGACCGCGCCGAGCAGGTGGCCCTCGGCGTCGACGATCGGCAGCCCGACCAGGTCGTAGGTCGCCAGCATCCGGGCCACCTGGCCCAGGGTCGCGTCGGGAGCGAGCGGTTCGACGTCCTTGTCGAGGATGCCGCCGATCGACGCGTGCGGCGGCTCGCGCAGCAGCCGCTGGATGTGGACCATGCCGAGGTAGCGCCCGGTGGGCGTCTCGAGCGGGGCGCGGCAGACGAACACCGTGCAGGCCAGCGCGGTCGAGAGCTCGGCCCGGCGCACCACGGCCAGCGCCTCGGCGATCGACGCCTCCGGGCCCAGGATGACCGGCTCGGTCGTCATCAGGCCACCGGCGGTGTTCTCGTCGTAGGTGAGCAGGCGGCGCAGGTCGGCGGCCTCGTCGGGCTCCATCTTCTGGAGCAGCTCCTCCTGGCGCTCCTTGGGCAGCTCGGCGAGCAGGTCGGCGGCGTCGTCGGGCTCCATCGCCTCGAGCACGTCGGCGGCGCGGCCGACCTCGAGCCCGGCGAGGATCTCGACCTGGTCGTCCTCGGGCAGCTCCTCGATGACGTCGGCGAGGCGCTCGTCACCCAGCGCCGCGGCGACCTCGGCGCGACGGCGTGGGGAAAGGTCGTGGATGACCTCGGCGAGGTCGGCGGGCTTGAGGTCCTGGTAGGCCTCGAGCAGCCGCACCGCGCTCTGCGCCTCGGTGGGCTCGCGCAGGCCCACGACGGCGTCGATCGGCACGAGCAGGGTCTCGCCGCGGCGACGGCCGAGCCGGCTGAGGCTGCTACGTCCGGTGCGGCCGGCCCCGGTGCGCACGAAGGCGCGCGCCACCGCCCAGCCGCGGGAGCCGAGCTGCTCGATGCCGACGTCCTCGACCGTGGCCTCGACGACCTCGCCCTCGTCGGTGCGCACCTGCACGGGCCGCTCGAAGAGCTCGGCCACCACGAGGGTCTCGTTGCCGCGCTGCTCGAAGCGGCGCATGTTGACCAGCCCGGTGGTGATGACCTGGCCGCCCTCGACGGAGGTGACGCGGGTCATCGGCACGAACACCCGGCGGCGCCCCGGCACCTCGACGACCAGGCCGATGACGCGGGGTCGGGTGCGGGCCAGGCCGAAGGTGACGACGACGTCGCGAACCCGGCCGACCTGGTCACCGAGGGGGTCGAAGACGCTGAGCTCGGTCAGGCGGCCGACGAAGGCGCGGGTCGGCGTGCTCACCCGGACAGGCTATCGGGGTGAGGCGTGCGACCCCGGCACCTCGCGGGCGGGGTCAGCCGCGGTTGTTGCGGCGCGCGCCCGCGCGCCCGCGCCAGTGCCACGGGCGCCACCCGATGGTCGCCGTGGCGGTCGGTCGCACCGGCGCCACCCCGGAGCCGTCGGTGTAGGACCCCGGACCCTCGACGAGGCGGCCGTGGGGCGTGATCACGTGGAGGGTGCACGAGTGCCGCCAGCGCTCGGCGGTGTCACCCATCGCGTTGAGCCGCTGGGGGCGCAGCACGTCGACCGCCGCGTCCCACCCGGCCTCTTCGGGGCTGACCTCGCGGGCGGTGGCGTGCACGATGATCAGCCGGCCACCGGTGTCCTTGCTGCGCAGGATCAGCTCGACCTCGTCGGGCAGCCAGGGCAGCGACTGCTCGCCGGGGCCGGAGACGACGTAGGCCGCGGGCCCGGTGCCCCGGTCGTCGCCGTCGTCGTGCCACACGTGCCAGACCGGGTGGGTGCTGCCGTCGGGCAGGCGCACCCACAGCAGGCCGGACTTGCTGGCCGCCTCGTGGATGAGCCGCGTGACGTTGACGGATGCCGGTGCCGTCGCCGCCGGTGCGTCGGCGGGGGTGGGCGTGGTCGCAGGGCGCTCCGTGGTGGCTGCCTCGGGCCGCTCCTCGCTCACAACCGCACTCTCCCACACCGGGCCGCTGCCGGCTGAGTGCAACGGCACGCTCTAAGGCCCCTCGCTGACCCGACCTGCGTCCGGTCCGTCCCAGGGGGCCCGCCTGCCACACTCAGGCACCGAGCGTCACGACGACGAGGAGCCGAGGCCATGACCCGTCACGCAGTGCACACCCCCGCCGCCCCGCCGGCACTCGGCCCCTACAGCCAGGCCGTCGTCGCCGGCGGCCTGGTCTTCTGCTCCGGCACGGCCGGCATCGACCCGGCGACGGGGGCCGCCCCGGACGGCATCGAGGCCCAGACCGAGCAGGCCCTGCACAACCTCGCGGCCGTGCTCGAGGCGGCGGGGTCCTCGATGGCGCTCCTCGTCAAGACCACGATCTTCTACGCCGACG
>JBBQNZ010000054.1:0-23651 GCA_038330415.1 Actinomycetales bacterium
AATCGGCGGCGCCGGCCTGGGCCTCGCCTTCCTCGTATTCGCGCCGCTCATCAACAAGCTCATGCACGGCGTGAAGTAGCCGCGCCGATCCCACCCGCGCAAAGGCGATGCTGGCGGGTTTCGAAGACAGCGCTGCACCTGCCGACGCCCTGTCGATGGCTTCTGTAGGAGCGCCGCAAGGCGCGTTTTGTGCTCCGCGGCGGGCTGCAAAGCGCCGTTCGGCCCGCCTACACCGGGTCGGGGGGGGGCGGGCCGCGCCCCCACACCCCTCTCCTTCTCCCGCCCGGACGTCAGCCGGCGGACGAGCCGCCGGAGCCGCTGGAGCCGCTGGTCATGCCCTGGGAGATCAGGCTCATCACCGAGGAGTCGGCCAGGGTCGTCGCGTCGCCGATGTCGCGGCCCTCGGCCACGTCCTTGAGCAGCCGGCGCATGATCTTGCCCGACCGCGTCTTGGGCAGCTCGGGGACGATCATGATCTGGCGCGGCTTGGCGATCGGGCCGATCTCGTGGGCCACGTGGTTGCGCAGCGCCTGGATCGTGGCGTCGCCCTCGTCGGTCGCGTCACCGCGCAGGATGACGAACGCGCAGACGGCCTGGCCAGTCGTCTCGTCGGCCGCACCGACCACGGCGGCCTCGGCGACCGACGGGTGCGACACCAGGGCCGACTCGATCTCGGCGGTCGAGAGCCGGTGGCCCGAGACGTTCATGACGTCGTCGACCCGGCCGAGCAGCCAGATGTTGCCCTTCTCGTCGTACTTCGCGCCGTCACCGGCGAAGTAGTACTTCGGGCCGAACCGGGTCCAGTAGGTCTCCTTGTAGCGCTCGGGGTCGCCCCAGATGCCGCGCAGCATTGCCGGCCACGGCTTGGTGAGCACGAGGTAGCCGACCTTCTCGGCCTCCGTGAACGGCTGCCCCTCGTCGTCGAGGATCTCGGCCGAGATGCCGGGGATGGGCCGCTGGGCCGAGCCGGGCTCGAGCGTCGTGACGCCGGGCAGCGGGCTGATCATGATGCCGCCGGTCTCGGTCTGCCACCAGGTGTCGGTGATCGGGGCCTTCCCGCCGCCGATGTTCTTGCGGTACCAGAGCCAGGCCTCGGGGTTGATCGGCTCGCCGACGCTGCCGAGCATCCGCACGCTGGACAGGTCGAACTTCGCGGGGATGTCGTCGCCCCACTTCATGAAGGTGCGGATGGCGGTGGGGGCGGTGTAGAGGATCGACACCTTGTACTTCTCGATGAGCTCCCACCAGCGGCCCTGGTGCGGGGTGTCGGGCGTGCCCTCGTACATGACCTGGGTGGCGCCGTTGGCGAGCGGGCCGTAGACGATGTAGGTGTGCCCGGTGACCCAGCCGACGTCGGCGGTGCACCAGTAGACGTCTGTCTCGGGGTGCACGTCGTGCACGACGGCGTTGGTGTAGGCCGCCTGGGTGAGGTAGCCGCCACTGGTGTGGAAGATGCCCTTCGGCTTCCCCGTGGTGCCGCTGGTGTAGAGGATGAACAGCGGGTGCTCGCTGTCGTGCGGCTGCGCCTCGTGGGTGTCACTCTGGCGGTCGACGACGTCGTGCCACCACACGTCGCGGCCCTCGACCCAGTCGACGTCGGTGTCGGTGCGCCGCACGACGAGCACCTTCTCGACCGGGTTGGGGTGCTGCAGCGCCTCGTCGACGGCGGGTTTGAGCGGTGAGGGCTTGCCCCGGCGGAACTGCCCGTCGGTGGTGACGACCACCTTGCACTGGGCGTCGTCGATGCGGGTGTGCAGGGCCTCGGCCGAGAAGCCGCCGAAGATCACCGAGTGGGGGGCGCCGAGCCGCGCGCAGGCCAGCATCGCGAAGGCGGTCTCGGGGATCATCGGCATGTAGATGGCGACGGTGTCGCCGGTGCCGACCCCGAGCTCGGCGAGCGCGTTGGCGGTCTTGGCCACCTCACGCTGCAGGTCGGCGTAGGTGATGGTGCGGGTGTCGCCCGCCTCGCCCTCGAAGTGGATGGCGACGCGGTCGCCGTTGCCGGCCTCGACGTGGCGGTCGACGCAGTTGTAGGCGACGTTGAGCTCACCGCCGACGAACCACTTGGCGAAGGGCGCGTCGTCCCAGTCGAGCGTGCGCTCGAAGTCCTTCGCCCACGAGATGCGGGTGCGGGCCTGCTCGGCCCAGAACCCCTCGTGGTCCTCCGCTGCGGCGTCGTACATCGCGGCGGTGCCGTTGGCCTGCGCGATGAACGCCGGGTCGGGGGCGAAGTCCATCTCGTGCGCGTGGCTGGACAGGCTGTCGTCGGTCACGGCGTGTTCCTCCTCGTTGAGTGTCTGACCCCCACCCAACCCGCTGGGGCCCCGCACGGCAACCGCCCGCCCACCGGGAGGCCGGTGGGCGGGCAGCGCCTGCGCCGAGCGGGCCCGTCAGCCCCGACGAGAGGTGGTGGGGCCGGTCGGGGCCGCTCCCACACGCGTGCGTGCCGGTCGACGGCCCGGCCGGTGCGGTCAGTTGCGCAGGGTGACCGTCGAGATGGACAGACTGTCCAGGGTTTTCCGAATCCGCAGCGCGAAAGTGTGCGCTCTTTGCCCATTCGACCGGCCAACGGTTTCGTGGTGCCCGAGTCCGTGGAACCGTGGGGAGACAGGCCCACGAGGCCACGACTACTCACAAGGAGGTGAGCACGGTGTTCGAGGAGGGTCAGCTCTACTCAGCCGTGACGACCGACGCCGACGGTCAGGTGCAGGTGCACCTGGGCGAGAACCACCCCGGCTTCACGGATGCCGCCTACCGGGCCCGTCGCGGGCAGATCGCCGCGGCCGCGCTCGCGCACCGGCCGGGGGAGCCGGTGCCGACGATCGACTACACCGAGGAGGAGCAGGGCATCTGGCGCCTGGTGTCGGCCGAGCTGGCACCCAAGCACGAGAAGTACGCGCACTCGGAGTTCCTGGCGGCCAAGGCGAACCTCGCCCTGCCCACCGACCACGTGCCGCAGCTGCACGAGGTCACCGAGCGCCTGGCGCCCCTGACCGGCTGGAGCTACCGGGCAGCGCCGGGCCTGGTGCCGCTGCGCGAGTTCTACGCCGACCTCGGCGCGCGCACCTTCAACTCCACGCAGTACCTGCGGCACCCGAGCCAGCCGCTCTACACGCCCGAGCCGGACATCATCCACGAGGTCATCGGGCACGCCAACCAGCTCGCCAGCCCGCGGTTCGCGGCCATCACCGAGGCGGCCGGACAGGCCAGCGCCCGGCTCGAGAGCGACGAGGCGATGCAGTTCGCCGCCGACGTGTTCTGGTTCTCGATCGAGTTCGGCGTCATCGCCGAGCACGGCGAGACCAAGGCCTACGGGGCCGGCATCCTGTCGAGCTACGGCGAGATGGACGAGTTCGGCCACATGGACCTCCGCCCGCTCGACCTGCACGCGATGGGCACGCTCAACTACGACATCACCGCCTACCAGCCGGTGCTGTTCCGGGCCGAGAGCCTGGCCCACCTCGAGGACGTCGTGGGTGGGTTCTTCGCCACGGTCGACGACGACCTCACCGCCCGCCTGCGGGCCGAGGCGCCGGTCAGCACCTGAGCGCCCAACCCGGCCGGGCGCTCGGGGGTCGGCACGGCATACAGCGGCCGCGGAGGGGAAAACCCACTCCGCGGCCGCTGCGTGTGCGGTGAGGTGCGACCTCAGTGGTTGACCGCCTCGGCGACACCGTGACCGGTGAGGCTGCGGACCTCCATCTCGGCGTACTTCTGGGCGTTGTGCTCCTTGCTCGTGACCGAGCCGAGCCAGCCGAGGAAGAACGCCAGCGGGATCGAGATCAGGCCCGGGTTGTCGAGCGGGAACAGGTGGAAGTCGATCGCCGCGTTGGTGATCATCGAGGGGCTGGGGCCGCCCTCGACCAGCGGTGCCTTGCCGGACACCACCGGGCTGAAGAGGATCAGCAGGATGCTGCTCGAGAGACCGCCGTAGATCGACCACAGCGCCCCGCGAGTGTTGAAGCCCTTCCAGAACAGCGAGTACAGGATCGTCGGCAGGTTGGCGCTCGCCGCGACGGCGAAGGCCAGCGCCACGAGGAACGCGATGTTCTGGTTCTTGGCGAGGATGCCGCCCAGGATCGCGATGCAGCCGATGACCACGGATGCCGTGCGGGCGACCTTGACCTCCTGGTCTTGGGTGGTGTTGCCGCGCTTGAAGACCTCCTTGTAGAGGTCGTGCGCGAACGTCGCCGACGTGGTGATGGTCAGGCCGGCGACGACCGCCAGGATCGTCGCGAAGGCGATGCCGGAGATGACGCCGAGGAGGATCGACCCACCGAGCTCGTAGGCGAGCAGCGGGGCGGCCGAGTTGGCCTTGCCGGGAGCGGCGAGGATGGCCTCGGGGCCGACGAGCGCCGCGGAGCCGTAGCCGACGACCAGGGTCAGCAGGTAGAAGCCACCGATCAGCCAGATGGCCCATTCGACCGACTTGCGGGCCTGCTTGCTCGTGGGCACGGTGTAGAACCGCTGCAGCACGTGCGGGAGGCCCGCGGTACCGAGCACGAGCGCCATCGACAATGAGATGAAGTCGATCTTGGTCGTGAGGTTCTTGCCGTACTTCAGGCCCGGCTCGAACAGCTTGTCACCCGCGGGAGAGTTGTCCGCGGCGGACTGGAACAGCTCGGAGAAGCTGAAGCTGAACTTGCCCAGCACCATCAGCGTGATGACCGCGGTGCCGGCGATGAGCAGCAGCGCCTTGATGATCTGCACCCAGGTGGTGCCCTTCATGCCGCCGATGAGCACGTAGGTGATCATGATGCCGCCGACGAGGGCGATGACGAGGTTCTGGGCCATCTCGCCCTGGATGCCGAGGAGCAGCGAGACCAGACCACCGGCACCGGCCATCTGGGCCAGCAGGTAGAAGAACGACACGGTGATCACCGAGATCGCCGTCGCGATGCGCACCGGGCGCTGCTTGAGGCGGTAGGACAGCACGTCGGCCATCGTGAAGCGGCCGGTGTTGCGCATCAACTCGGCGACGAGCAGCAGCGCCACGAGCCACGCGACCAGGAAGCCGATCGAGTACAGGAAGCCGTCGTAGCCCTGCAGCGCGATGGCCCCGGCGATGCCGAGGAAGCTCGCGGCGGAGAGGTAGTCGCCCGCGATGGCCACACCGTTCTGGCGCCCGGTGAAGGCGCCGGCGGCGGTGTAGTACTGCTCGGCCGTCTTCTTGCCCGACGACACGCGGATGACGATGACGAGGGTGATGACGACGAACGAGGCGAAGATCGCGATGTTCAGGGCGGGGGAGCCGACAGAGGTCGACGCGGCGAAGGGCAGCAGGGCCATGCTCACTTCTCCTTCGGGTCGGAGGCGGTCATCTGGGCGGCGACGGCCTCGGCCATCGGGTCGAGCTGGCTGTTCGCCCAGCGGGCGTAGATGATCGTGATCGCGAAGGTCGTCACGAACTGGCCGAGGCCGAAGAGCAGCCCGACGGTGATGCCGGGTGCGCCCACCTGCTGGCCCATGAAGCCCGGGGCGAAGATCGAGAGCAGGACGTAGAGGAAGTACCAGACGAGGAAGAACGCGGTCATCGGGAAGACGAACCCGCGGAACTTCTTGCGCAGCGCCTGGAACTCCGAAGTGGACTGCACTGCGAGGTACGGGTCCTCGGTCTGTGCGAGAGCGTCGTTGCTCACGGGTCACCTCCAGGGTCGGTGTCCGGACGGTGCTGCCCGGATCGAACCCAGAGTGGGGCCCGGGTGGGGTCCTGTGCACCCGTCCGGCGAGGTGCCGCGGCGGGCGGGTCGGCGGCGCGGTGTGCGGCGACGCGCACCGCGCCGAACGGCGGGCGGGGCACGACGAACGGCGGGGTGTCCGCGGCCCGGCGCTGGCGTCATCCACCTGGTTGCGCGGCAGAATGGGTGCGTGCGCGCGCTTCGGAAGGTCACGGCAGGTCCAGGTCTCGAGCTCGTCGACGTGCCGGAGCCGGCCTGCGGCGACAAGGACGTCAAGGTGCGGGTGCTGCGGGCCGGGTTGTGCGGCACCGACCTGCACCTGGAGCAGTGGGACGATTGGGCGGCTGCGACCGTCAAGGTGCCGATGACGGTCGGCCACGAGTTCTTCGGCGAGGTGGTCGAGGTGGGGGCCGACGTCGACCACGTGGCCGTCGGCGACCGGGTCTCCGGCGAGGGCCACATCGTGTGCGGCAACTGCCGCAACTGCCGCGCCGGGCGGCGGCACCTGTGCATCAACACGGTGGGAGTCGGGGTCAACCGCGACGGGGCCTTCGCCGACTACGTCGTCATCCCCGCCACGAACGCGTGGGTGCAGCCCGTCGACCTCGACCCCGACCTCGGGGCGCTGTTCGACCCGCTCGGCAACGCGACCCACACCGCGCTGCAGTGGCCGGTCGTCGGCGAGGACGTGCTGGTGACCGGTGCCGGCCCGATCGGCGTGATGGCCACCGCGGTCGCGCGGCACGCCGGGGCGCGCCGCATCTGCGTCACCGACCTCTCGCCCGCGCGGCTGGCCCTCGCGAAGGCGGCGGGGGCCGACCTCGTCGTCGACGTCTCGGCGGGTGCGTCTCTGCGCGAGGCGCAGGCCGAGCTCGGCATGGTCGAGGGCTTCGACATCGGGCTCGAGATGAGCGGGTCGCCGGTGGCGGTCGAGGAGATGCTGGCCAACATGAACCACGGTGGCCGGGTGGCCCTGCTGGGGCTGCCCACGGACCGCTACGCCATCGACTGGGGCCGGGTCATCACGCACATGATCACGCTGCGCGGCATCTACGGGCGCGAGATGTTCGAGACCTGGTACCTCATGGGCTCGATGCTCGCGACCTCGCCGTCGCTGCGGGCGGCCGTGTCGTCGGTGGTCACCGGGCGCTACCCGGCCGAGCAGTGGCAGCAGGCGTTCGACGAGACCCGCTCCGGCAACGGCGGCAAGGTCGTCCTCGACTGGAGCTGACCGGCGCCGGCGCGGCGAGTTCGCCCCCGGCATCCCGGTCTCGGCGTGGGCTACCGCCTGGTCGGTCGAGTGACCGGTGCACCCACGAGGTGGTAGCCGAGGCGACGTGCGGGTCGCGGCAGGGCGTCGGATGCCGGGGCACGGCATACGCTGGCGGGGCGGCGCCGCACCCGGGTGCCCGACCCTGCCGGAACCCCCGAGGAGACGACGTGTACGGCGCGATCAAGGACGAGCTCACCGCGACGCTGGCGGAGATCGAGGAGGCCGGTCTCTACAAGCGTGAGCGCGAGCTGACCACCCCCCAGTCGTCGCACGTGGCGACCGAGGGTGGGGCGTCGCTGAACTTCTGCGCGAACAACTACCTGGGCTTCGCCGACCACCCCGACGTCGTCGCTGCGAGCCGGGCTGCCTTGGACCAGTGGGGTTTCGGGATGGCGTCAGTGCGGTTCATCTGCGGCACCCAGACCCAGCACACCGAGCTCGAGGCGCGGCTGTCGCAGTTCCTCGGCACCGAGGCCACGATCCTCTACAGCTCGTGCTTCGACGCCAACGGCGGGGTCTTCGAGGTGCTCTTCGGCGCCGACGACGCGATCGTGTCCGACGAGCTCAACCACGCGTCGATCATCGACGGCATCCGGCTCAGCAAAGCCGCCCGGTTCCGCTACAAGAACGCCGACCTCGCCGACCTGCGCACCCAGCTCGAGGCCGCCCGGGCCGGCGGTGCCCGTCGAGTCTGCGTGGTCACCGACGGCGTGTTCTCGATGGACGGCTCGTACGCACCGCTCGACGGCATCTGCGACCTGGCCGACGAGTTCGAGGCGATGGTGCTCGTCGACGACTCGCACGCCGTGGGGTTCGTCGGTGACGGTGGCCGCGGCACGCCCGAGCTGTTCGGGGTGACCGACCGCGTCGACATCCTCACCGGCACCCTCGGCAAGGCCCTGGGCGGAGCGTCCGGCGGCTACGTCGCGAGCCACCAGGAGGTCGTCGACCTGCTGCGCCAGCGCTCGCGGCCCTACCTCTTCTCGAACTCGGTGGCCCCGGCCGTGGTCGCCGGGTCGCTGGCGGCGCTCGACCTCGTGTCTGGGTCGAGCGCGGCACGAGAGACGTTGCGCGCCAGCTCCGCCCGGTTCCGCGAGCTGATGACCGATGCCGGGTTCGAGCTGCTGCCCGGGTCGCACCCCATCACGCCGGTGATGTTCCCGGGTGACGACGGTGCCCGCCGAGCGTCACAGATCGCCGACCACATGCTCGCGCACGGCGTCTACGTCATCGCGTTCAGCTTCCCGGTGGTGCCGCGGGGCAAGGCCCGCATCAGGGTGCAGCTCTCGGCCGCGCACTCCGAGGCCGACGTGCGTGCCTGCGTCGACGCCTTCGTGGCGGCCCGCGACGCCGTCGGCTGACTCAGTCGCGGATGCGGGAGCGGGCCAGGGCAACCTTCTCGGGGGTGTGCAGCCGCACCATGGTGCGCCTCGTGCCGGCGGGGATGCGTGACGGCGTGGCCAGCGAGACCAGCACCGCGGTGGCGATCGCCAGCGGGGTGGCCCACATCGCCGGGTTGGCGAGCAGGGCGCCGGTCCAGCCACCCTCGGGGCCGGTGGCGATGGTCCAGACGATCGCCACGGTCGCCGAGGTGCCGCCGACGACCAGCCCGGCCATCGCCCCCCACGTCGACAGGCCGCGCCACCAGACGCCGAGCATGATGAGCGGCGCGAAGGTGGCCGCGGCCACCGCAAAGGCCAGGCCGACCGTGGTGGCGAGGCCGAGCGGCTCGGTGGCCCGGCTCACGCCGTAGGGGATGACCACCGCCAGGATGGCCGCGACGCGGAACCCGCGGATGCCGGGCACGTCATCGCCGGCGACGCGGGTCATCCGCGGGCGTAGCAGCTCCTGGTCGATGACACCGGTCACCGACATGACCAGGCCGGATGCCGTGGACAGGAACGCCGCGAACGCGCCGCCGGCCAGCATCGCGGTGAGCAGCTGGCCGCCCAGGCCCGGCAGGAGGGTCTCGGGGAGCCGCAGCACGATGGTGTCGGAGCGCACGCCCGGCGGGAGGGTCGGGTAGGCCACCCGCCCGAGCGCCCCGTAGATCGGTGGGAACAGGTAGAACATGCCGAGGAGCGCGATGACCGTGACGGTGGTTCGCCGCGCGCCGATGCCGTCGGGGTTGGTGTAGTAGCGCACGAGCACGTGCGGCAGGCCCATCGTGCCCAGGCACAGGGCGAGCACCGTGGATGCCGTGCGGTACGTCGGGTGGTCGTCGGGACCGGTGGGGGACAGCGGGATGCTCCACGACGGGTCGACCTGCGGCGCCGGCGACCCCGACCGGAACCAGAGGGCGAGCAGCACGAACGCCGGCACGGCCAGGGCGGTGAGCTTGATCCAGTACTGCACGGCCTGCACGAAGGTGATCGACCGCATCCCACCGGCTCCGACGGCAAGCGCGATGACCACCATGACGATGAAGCCGCCCACCCAGGCGGGGGCGCCGGTGACGAGGGTCAGGGTCAGGCTCGCCCCCTGGAACTGCGGCACGAGGTAGAGCCAGCCGATGCCGACGACCAGCACCGAGGAGACGAGCCGGATGGCGCGGGACCCGAGGCGTGCCTCGGCGAAGTCGGGCAGGGTGTAGGCGCCGGAGCGACGCATCGGAGCGGCCACGATGACGAGGAGCACGAGGTAGCCCAGGGTGTAGCCGACCGGCAACCAGAGCATGTCGACACCACGGTCGTAGATGAGCCCAGCCACGCCGAGAAAGCTTGCGGCAGAGAGGTACTCGCCGCTGATGGCCGAGGCGTTGAGCCGCGGCGAGACGGTGCGCCCGGCGACGTAGAAGTCGCTCGTGCGCCGGGACAGCCGCAGCCCGAGCGCCCCTACGGCAAGGGTGGTGAGGCAGACGAGGGCGACCGCGACGACCGACAGGGTGTCGTTCACGAGGTGTCGACGACCTCGGCGAAGTCCTGCTCGATGCGCTCGGCCTGGCGGGTGTACCAGCGGGCCAGGAACCACGCGGCGGGGTAGACGACGATGCCGAGCACCAGCCACGGGAACGGCAGCCCGACGACGGTGATGGTGCGGGTGGCCGGTACCAGGAGGAGCGTGATGGGCAGCGCGGCCAGCCCCACGACGGTGAGCGCGAGCACGGCGACCGACAGCCGCAGCTGGGCCCGCATCAGTCCCTCGAGGTAGACGTCGCCGAGCTCGGTCTGCTCGTCGAGGTCGCGCGAGACCGGCCGGGCGTGCATCGGGGCAGCGCCGCGCCGCGAGCTGGTGACCCGCACCCGCTGCGGAGGACCGCCTGCCGGCGTGGACACGCCCTCAGCCGCCGCTCGGGCGCTTGTCACCGATCGGCCGGCGCAGGAGGGTGTCGCGCAGGTGCTTGGTGTGCCGCCGGCTCACCTGGAGCTCGACGTTGCCGACGACCACCGAGCACCGGCCGTGGTCCATGCGCACCTCGCTGACGTGGGGCAGGGCGACCAGGGTGCTGCGGTGGATGCGCACGAACCCGTGCTCGGCCCAACGGTCCTCGAGCACGGTGAGCGGCACGCGCACCAGGTGCGAGCCGGTCTCGGTGTGCAGGCGCGCGTAGTCGCCGTGGGCCTGGGCGTAGCGGATCTGGCTGCGGGTGATGAACCGGGTCACGCCACCCAGCTCGACCGGGATCGTCTCGTCCTCGACGACGGGAGCCGCGGGCTCGGTGGGCGCGGACGGCATCCCCGGCGGTTTCTCGGTCTGCGCGACCACGACCCGGCGGATCGCCTCGGACAGCCGCTCGGCGCGCACCGGCTTCATGACGTAGTCGGTGGCCGCGAGCGCGAAGGCGTCGACCGCGTGCTCGTCGTGGGCGGTGACGAAGACGATCTGGGGGCGCACGCTGAACCGCGAGATGACCCGGGCCAGGGCCATGCCGTCCAGGCCCGGCATCGAGATGTCGCTGAAGACGACGTCGACGTCACGGCCGTCGAGCACCTGCAGGGCCTCGGTGCCGCTGGACGCGGTGATGACCTCGGAGATGCGGTCGTCGCGCCCGAGGAGGTAGCCGAGGTCGGAGAGCGCCGGCAGCTCGTCGTCGACGATGAGTGCCGTGAGTCCCACGTCGTTGGTGGACATGCAGGGAGCCTACGACCCCGACTACGACGCCGCGTGGATGCCGGGAGCGAACTTGGGCACGCGGAACGACACCTTCGTGCCAGCGCCTTCCGCGGTCTCGACGACGAGGCCGAACTCGTCGCCGTAGACCTGCCGGAGCCGGGCGTCGACGTTGCCCAGGCCGATCGAGTCGCTGGCGTGCGCACCGTCGAGGATCTGGCGCACGCGCTGCGGGTCGGTGCCGACGCCGTCGTCCTCGATGCAGATCTCGGCGTCGGACCCGCGGTCGCTCGCCGTGATGGTGAGGTGGCCGACGCCCTCCTTGGTGGCCAGGCCGTGGCGGACGGCGTTCTCGACGAGGGGCTGCACCGCGAGGTAGGGAACCGTCACCGGCAGCACCTCGGGCGCGATGAGCAGCGTGATCTGCAGGCGGTCGCCGAACCGGGCCTGCTCGAGTACGAGGTAGCGCTCGACGTTGCGCAGCTCCTCGGCGAGCGTCGTGAACGGGCCGCCGGAGCGCAGCGCGTAGCGGGTGAAGTCGGCGAAGTCGATGAGCAGCTCGCGGGCCCGGTCGGGGTCGGTGCGCACGAAGGACGCGATCGCGGCGAGGCTGTTGTAGATGAAGTGCGGGCTGATCTGGGCCCGCAAGGCGCGCAGCTCGGCGGCCATCACGCGGGTGCGGGTGCGGGCCAGCTCGGCCAGGGCCAGCTGGCTCGACACCCACGCGGCCACCTCCTCGGTGGCGCGGGCCAGCCCCGGCGAGGGGTCGGTGGTCCACGCCGTCAGGGTGCCGACGACGAGGTCGTCCATGACCAGCGGGGCGGAGACGGCGCTGCGGATCGGGCAGTCGGGGTCGGCACAGGCGACGTCCTGGAGGCTGTGCACGACGGTGCGGCCGGTCTCGCGGGTCTGCTCGCCGAGCTCGAGGGCGGTGCGCCGGTGGTGGTCGCCCAGGCCGGTCCACGACAGCACGCTGCCCGGGTCGGCGATCGACACCGCGTGGGCGCCGAGGATGGACAGCAGGTGCCGGCCGGCCTTCTCGGCGGCATCGGGGGTGAGGCCGTCGCCGAGGTACTGCGAGGCGAGGGATGCCGTGTGCAGCGTCGCGTAGGTGGCCCGGTCGACCTCGGACAGGAAGCCGCGCCGGCGGCTGCGCCGCAGCAGCCAGACGGCCAGCCAGAGCAGGAGCATCGTGCCGGCGACGAGCACCGCCGTCGGCCAGTGGATGCTTCCCGTCATGGCCTCACCATAGGCTCGGCTGCGCACGATGCCCCGACGACATGAGGAGGCCGCCCGTGGGTGAGCTCGACGAGGTGCTGGCCCTGGAGTGGGAGGGCGGCGCGCGGTCCGGGCCGGCGCAGGCGGGCGCGGTCGGGATCGGCCGCGGCCACCTCGGCGACGGCTGGCTCATCGGGCACGCGATCAACGGTGGGGTGCTCATGGGGCTGGGGGCCGCGGCTGCCGCGTCGGGCCTGGCGTCGGTGGGGCACCCCGACCTGCTCACCTGGGGGGCGCACTTCCTGTCCCCCGCCCCCGCCGGGCCGGTCGAGGTGCGGGTCGAGGTGCTGCGGGTGGGGCGCACGGTGTCGACCGCCGAGATGCGCGTGGTGCAGCATGACGCCGAGGGGCGTGCCCACGAGCGGGTGCGGATGACGGGCACGTTCGGCACGCTCGACCGCGCGGAGCCCGTGCACCGTGCCCCGGCGCCACCCGAGGTGCCGGAGCCCGACCAGTGCCTGCCGGCCCGGCGCGACGGCTCACCGGTCGCCCAGGGCATCGTCCTCCTCGACCGGATGGACGCGCGGATCGACCCGTCGACGGCGGGGTTCGCCGTGGGGCGCCCCACGGGGCGGGGCGTCATCCGGGCCTGGTTGCGGCTCAAGGACGGTCGAGAGCCCGACGTCACGATGCTGCCGTGGGCCGTCGACGCCCTGATGCCGGTCTCGTTCGACCTCGGGGCGCCGGGCTGGGCGCCGACGATGGAGCTCACCGGGCAGCTGCTCGGACGGCCCGCACCCGGCTGGTTGCTCGCCGAGCTGACCACCGACACCGTGGTCGGCGACCTGCTCATCGAGGACGTGTGCGTGTGGGACTCCACTGGCCGGCTCGTCGCCCGATCCCGGCAGCTCGCCGGGGTGCGGTTGCCGGGCAACTAGTCTGCTCGGGTGACCACCGAGAGCCCGGCCGTCGACGCGGTCACACGTCTGGCCGAGCTGCCCGGCATCCCCGAGCAGGTCGAGGCGGCCCGCGAGGCGTGCACCCGGCTGCGCTGGCACCAGGCGCTGCGCCGCCGCATTCCCGAGGCCGCGGCCGAGTCGCGGGTGCGGGGGGCCAAGGCCAGCGGGGAGCTCGAGGGGGCGTCGCTGCCGGTCGACGTCGTGCGCGACATCATGCGCGGTGCGGCGACCTGGTCGCCCGCACCCGACCCGGTCGAGCTGACCATGCGGGGGGTGCTCGCCGCGACCGCCGAGACCGAGCACGTGCTGGGGGTCGCGCTCACCGCGCCGTTGCAGGCGCTGGCGCGGCTGCACACGGCCGCGGCGAGCGGGCTGCTGCCCGACGACGCACTCGGCCGCCCGCGGATGGCGGGGGAGGGCTGTGGCGAGCTCGCCGACCTCGGGCCGGCGCCGGATGCCGCGCAGGTGACGGTGCGGCTGAGGGCCGTGACCCAGGTGCTGCTGGCGACGCCACGGTTGCCGGTGGTGGTGGCGGCGGCGGTCGTGCACGCCGAGCTCGCCACGGTGCGGCCGTTCGTGCGCGGCAACGCGGTGGTGGCCCGGGCGCTCGACCGGGCGGTCGCGCGGGCCGGCGGGCTCGACCCGACCGGTGTGGCCGTGACCGAGGCGGGGCACGGTGCGCAGGGTGGGGCGCCCTACCTGGGCGCGCTCGCGGCATACGGCCGTGGTGACGCGGTCGGCGTCGGGCTGTGGATCTCGCACTGCTGCACGGCGGTTCAGGCGGCGGCTGCGGAGGGGGAGCGGATCGCGGATGCCGTGCTCGCCGGACGACTCGCCGGTGGACCCTTGTCGGGCTCGGGCGGGTAGGAGTACAACGAGAGGTGACGGCCCCCTCGGGGACCGTCACGACGAAGCTACCGAGGACCGGACGGGTACCCACGCGCGGGCAGTCCACTGATGGACCGATCGTGATGGGCTCGACCCAGCACGACGACGGCATGGAGCACGCCTGGTCGCCCACGAGGTCCGCGGCAGGACGACGCCTCCGCCCCTGCTCGGGACGGAGGCGCCGTCGTGCGTGGGGACCACCGCCGGCGGTCGTGCGCGCTCGGGTCGGATCGAACCAGGGGGCCATCGTGGCGCCGGGAGGCTGCTCCGTGGATTGGTCAAGTATTCAACGTGCTGGACTAAACCTTTGGAATCCGTCGTTGTCTAAGGTTTATGCGGTCGGTATCGACAGTTAGTGCGCAACGCTTGCGCGGAGAGTCGGTCGTAAGACACGATGGTCGTACTCGCTCCCCTTCGGGGTTGAGCGAACGGCGGACCGGCTTCTCCCCCCCGGAGCTCGGCTCGCCGACGGCCCCGGTTGTCCCCCCGACCGGGGCCGTCCCATGTCCGGACTCCGTCCGGCCGTGTTCCGGTCCCTGTCACAGGGTCCCCGCCCCCGACCGGGGCCGTCCCATGTCCGGACTCGTTCGCTCGGTGCCCCGCGCCTGGTCACAGGGGTGCGGACGTCCTGACCTTCGGGCCTTCGTCCACAGGTGACGGCGGCGGAGGGTCGTCGTCCACAGCCGGACGAGGGGACTGGTTCGTGCGGCGGGTGGCGGTCAGGGTGTCGGGATGACCTCATCCCAGCGCGTGACCGCCGTCGTCGGGGCCTCCGGAGGCCTGGGCGCGAGCACCCTGGCCCTCGCCGTCGGGCGCCGGCTTGCGGCCACCGGCCCGCCGTCGGTCGTCGTCGACCTCGACCTGCTGCGTGGCGGCCTCGAGGTCACGGCCGGCATCGAGCACCTGCCCGGCCGGCGCTGGGACGACCTGCGGCACGTGCGCGGCCGGGTGCCACCCGAGGCGCTGCTCGGGGTGCTGCCCGCCGAGGAGGGGTGCAGCGTGCTCTCCGCCCGAGGGGGCGCGCCCCCCGAGGTGCCCGAGGCGGCGGCCCGCGACGTGGTGGCAGCCCTGGCCGCCGGCCCGGCCCGGGTGGTGCTCGACCTGCCGCTCGCGAGCCCCGTTCTGCCCGACGTGCTCTCCGCGGGCGCCCTGGTGGTGGTGCTCGTGGGGCTGCGCACTCGATCCCTGGCCGATGGTGATGCCGCGGTGTCGCACCTGCTCGACCGCCCCGAGGCCCCCGGCGTGCCGCCGGACGTCCGGCTGGTCACCCGCGGGGGACGGGCCGGCTCCGACGTCGTCGACGAGGTCGTCGCCCACCTCGGCATCGCTCACCTGCACCATCTCGCCGACGACCCACACGTGCCGCGCGACGCCGAGCGGGGGCTGTTTCCGGGCACCGGTCGTGACGGCATCCGTCGGTGCGCGGATGCCGTGGTCGGCGTGGTCGACGCGCTGGCGGTGGCGTCGTGACGGCGCTGGGGGTGGTGTCGTGAACGCGCGGGCGGGGCCGCTCGACGCCTCGGTGCGCCGCGCCATCGCGGCAGGTGCGGGTCCGTCCGCCGCCTCCATCGACGCGCTCGTGGCCGAGCACACGGCCACCCTGGGTGACGACGGCCGGGCCGACACGGCGAAGGGGCTGCTCGAGCAGCTGGTCGGCCTGGGCCCGCTGGCGCAGCTGGCCGCCGACCGGTCGGTCACCGACCTGCTCGTCAACGGTGACGGAGCCGTCTGGCTCGACCGGGGGCGGGGGATGGAGCGGGCCTCGGTACGGGTCGAGGCCGACGACCTGCGGCCGCTCGCCGTGCGCCTGGCGGGGGTGGCCGGGCGCCGGCTCGACGACGCCCAGCCGTGGGTCGACGGGGTGCTGCCGGGTGGGGTGCGGTTGCACGCGGTGCTACCGCCCCTGGCAGACCGCGGGCCGCACCTCAGCCTGCGTTTCGCCCGGCACCGGCCCGGGGGTGTCGACGCACTGGCCCGGCTCGGGGCGGTCACCCCCGACATGGCCGAGCTGCTGCGCGGTGTGGTCGCGGCCCGCACGTCGCTCGTGGTCACCGGCGGCACCGGTGCGGGCAAGACGACGGTGCTGGCGGCCCTGGTCGCCCAGTGCCCCGCCGACGAGCGCGTCGTCGTGGTGGAGGACGTCCGTGAGCTCGACCCCGAGCATCCGCACGTCGTCCGGCTGCAGGGGCGCGGGCCCAACGTCGAGGGCGTCGGTGGGGTCACCCTGGTCGACCTCGTCCGGCAGGCGCTGCGGATGCGGCCCGACCGGCTGGTCGTCGGCGAGGTGCGCGGTGCCGAGGTTCGCGAGCTCCTGGCCGCCCTCAACACCGGCCACGAGGGTGGGATGAGCACGCTGCACGCCAACGGACCCGAGGAGGTGCCGGCCCGTTTCGAGGCCCTGGGCGCCCTCGCCGCGATGCCTCGAGAGGGTGTGCACGCCCAGCTGCGGGAGGCCCTGCGGGTCGTCGTCCACCTCACGCGCCGCGGTGGGTCACGAACGGTCGACCGGGTCGGTGTCGTGGTCCCCGACCCGGTCGACTCCCGCGCGGTCCGAGTCGTCGAGGCGGCCCGCAGCGCTGAGGGGGGTCTGCTCGGCGGCCCGGGCCGCGAACGCCTCGTCCGGCTGGTGCCGTCACTGGCCTCCGGATGCCGGTGGGTGGGTCCGTGCTGACCGCGGCGGTGGTGGCTGCCCTGTCCTGCCTGGTGTGGCCCGGCCGGAGCGGCGACGGCGGGGCCGACGAGGCCCCGTCCGACGGCGCAGGTGCGGCGGCCTCCTGGGTCGACCGGGTCTTCGCTCTGGTCCGACGCCCGATGGCCCGCGGGCCCGACGAGGCCTGGGTCGCCGACTTCGCCGAGGTCGTCGCGGTGGGGCTCGACGCAGGGCTCGACCTCCCGGCCGCGGCCCTCGCGTCGGCCCGCTCGCCGGGCCTGCTGGTCAGTGCGCCCTGGCTGGCGCCGCACCTGCAGTCATCGGTCGACGCCGGCCGAGGTGTGACCACCGTGCTCGAGGGCAACCCCGACCTGACCTCCGAGGCCCGGCGCGACCTCGCCCTCCTCGTCGCGGCCTGGCGGCTGGTCGAGGAGGTGGGTGCCGCGGCTTCGGCCGTGACCACCTCGGCGGCGGTATCGGTGCGTGAGCGGCGGGCCGCGGCCGACCGCACCGCCGTGGTCGTTGCCGGTCCGCGCGCCTCGATGCTGCTGTTGTCGGCGCTTCCGCTGGCCGGCCCGGCCGTCGCCCTGCTCGTGGGGCTGTCGCCCGGTCGGCTCTACGACTCCACGGCAGCGCGCCTGCTCGGTGCCGCCGGTCTGCTGGTGACCGCTCTCGGCTGGTGGTGGGCTCGCGGGCTGCTCCGGCGGGCCCAGCGGTCCGGCCGCACCGACGGTGCCCCGACGTGACCCTGGTGGCGCTGTTGGTGGTGCTGGCGGTGGTCGCCTGGCCGGGCGTCGACCGGCGCGGCGTCCCGGCTCCACCCGAGGAAGCACCGCCGGGCCCTGCCACCGTCGACGAGGCTGCCGCCGCCCTCGGCCTGGTGGCGGCGGCGCTGCGCGGTGGTGTCGGGGCGGTCGAAGCGCTGGAAGCCGTCGCGGCCGTCGACCCGGGTGCCGCCGGGCGCGAGCTCGCCGTGGTGGCCGCCGCGCACCGGTGGGGCCAGTCACCCGACCAGGCCTGGGCCCACGTCGGCCCGGGCTGGGCCGCGGCACGGGTGGCCTGGCACGCCGCCCACTGCGCCGGGGCGGCACCCGCCGGCCTGCTGACGGCCGCCGCGGGCCGGATGCGCGCCGAGGAGTCGCGACGGGTCGAGGCGGCGGTGCACCGTGCCGGCGTGCTGCTGGTGCTGCCGCTGGGCGCCTGCTTCCTCCCGGGGTTCGTCGCGACCACGGTCGCGCCGATCGTCCTGCACCTGCTCGGCGGCCTGGCGCGGTGACCGAGCCGTTGAGGGCCGGGCCCGCGGTCGTCCACAGGCACACCGTGAGGGGACGGTCATCCACAGGGCCGGGGTGCTGCTCGCGTCGGCCGGCCCCGTCCACCCACAGTGGTCGGGGGCGCGAGAGTCGCGTTCCGAGACGGCAGGGGAGTGGTGTCCATGACGACGAGGTCGGTTGGCAGGGTCGCGGGGTGGCGGCAGCGGCTGCGAGCACTCGGGGAGGAGGGGATGACCACCGCGGAGTACGCAGTGGGCACCATGGCGGCGGTGGCGTTCGCCGCGCTGCTGCTCGCGATCGTCCGGTCGGGGCCGGTCAAGAGCGCGCTGACCAAGGTCATCATGACCGCGCTGGGCACCGGGTCGTGAGGTCACGGCGCCGGGCCGAGCACGGTGCCGCGACCGCGGAGCTGGCGGTGGCACTGCCCACCCTGATCCTCGTGCTCGCGGTGGCGCTGGCGGCCGTCGACCTGGGGCTCGCCCAGGTGCGGTGCGTCGATGCCGCTCGGCTCGGCGCCAGGCTCCTGGCCCGCGGTGAGGCCGAGGGGTCGGCGCTGGGGGCGGTACGAGCCGCCGCACCCCGCGGTGCCGCGATCTCGGTCACCACCACGGGCTCACGGGTGACCGTGGTGGTCACCGCGGCGGTTCCGGCCACCCTGCGCGCGGTGGGTGCGGTGCCTGCACCGCGTGCGTCGGCGCAGGCGCTGCTCGAGGCGGCACCGTGAGGGGTTCGGCGCTGGGTCGGCGTGAGCGCGGAAGCGCGTCGGTGCTCGTGGTCGGTGCGGTCGGCGCCGTCGTGCTGGTGCTCAGCTCGGTGCTCGTGGTCGTCGGCGCGGTCCGCGACGTCCATCGGGTCCAGGCGGCCGCCGACCTCGCGGCGCTGGCTGCGGTCAGTGGCACCTCGAGCAGTGGTGGCCCCGACTGCAGGGCCGCCGCTGGGGTGGCCGAAGCGAACGGTGCGCGGCTCACGCGGTGCGCCATCGAGCCCGACGGCTCGGTGGTCGTCATTGCGGCCGTGCACCGACGGTGGCCACGGGGGTGGCGGCTGCCCAGCACGATCTCGGCGCGAGCTCGGGCAGGGGTCGTCGACGTGGCTGACACACCTGCCCCGCCTGTGTCTCGGTGAGCGGGGGACTCGTGGTCCACGCCCGCGGGCGGTCGCTCAGGACTGGCGGTCGCCGCGCTGCAGGTGGGGGTCCGACGGCAGCTGCGTGTCGTCGGCCGAGCCGGTCCGCGCGGTGCCGCCGGAGACGGCATTGCCCGAGGTGGAGCCTTGGTGCTGGTCGGTGACGAGGGCCTCGGCCTCCTCACGGCGACGCCGCTCCTCGGTGAGGGCCTGCTCCCGGGCGGCGAACTCGCCCTGCATCCGCTTCTGCTCCTCGGCGCGCTCCACCTCGCGCGCAGCCGCGGCCTCCTTGGCCTCGACCCGGCGCCGCTTGCTGTGTCGCAGGCCGGTGCGCAGCAGGGCCCATCCCAGCCAGAACAGCGAGATGACGACCATGCCGGTGATCAGCAGAGTCAGCGGGGGGATGGCCAACGTGCCCCCCAGCACGTCGATCTCGACGGAGTCGGTCAGCTGCGCGGTTCCCGCGACGAGGACGACGCCGGCCGCGGCGGCAAGCAGGACGAGGACGACTCCGAGCAGGACCATGCGGCGACCCTACCCGCGAGGTCGCGGCCGGAACCACCCGAAGGCAACCGTTTCGGCAGGCCTCAGGCAGGTCAGCGGCCCTCCACAGGGTCAGGTCTGGGCCGGTGCCAGGGCCAGCTCGAGCACAGTCACCGCCGCGGCCTTGTCGAGCGGCTCATTGCCGTTGCCGCACTTGGGCGACTGCACGCAGGCCGGGCACCCCGTGGCGCACGGGCACCCGAGCACGGCATCGCGGGTGGCGCGCACCCACGCCTCGAACGCGCCGAACGCCCGTTCGGCGAACCCGGCTCCGCCCGGGTACCCGTCGAACACCATGATCGTGGGCTCGCCGGTGTCAGGGTGCAGGGCCGTCGAGACCCCGCCGACGTCCCACCGGTCCGACGTGGCGACGAGCGGCAGCATGCCGATGGCGGCGTGCTCCGCGGCGTGCAGGGCCCCCGGCACCGCCGACGCCTCGACGCCCGCGGCGGCCAGCACGTCTTCGGGCACCGTCCACCAGACCGCCTTGGTCGTGAGCGACCGCTCGGGCAGGTCGAGCGGGTGAGTGCCGAGCACCTCCCCCGACGGCAGCCGCCGCAGGAAGCCGGTGACCTGCGAGGTGACCCGCACCGTGCCGAACGACACCGAGACCCGGGCCCGTCGCTCGGTGTGCTCGCGGCCGAGGATGTCGAACCGGCTCACCGACTGCGCGTGGGTCGACCACCCCGGGTCGCCCCGCACGACGTGGGCCACCCGGGCCTCGAGGTCGAGCTCGGTGACGACCCAGGTGTCGCCCTGGTGCACGTGCACGGCCCCGGTGTGCACCTGCGTGTGCGACGACGCCTCGTCGACGGTGCCCAGCACCCGACCGGTGCGCGCCTCGACGACCGCGACGACGTCGCTCGCCCCCCGCAGCGAGATGTGCGCGGTGGGGCGGTCCTCGCGGGCCCAGAACCACCCCGAGGGCCGTCGCCGCAGGATGCCGCCCGCCACCAGCGCGTCGAGCAGGCGGCGGGTGTCGGGCCCGAACATCGGCAGGTCGCTCTCGCCCAGCGGCAGCTCGGCCGCGGCCGCCGCGAGGTGTGGTGCCAGCACGTGCGGGTTGTAGGGGTCCATCACCGTGGCCTCGACGGGCTCGCCGAAGATCGCCTCGGGGTGGCGCACGAGGTAGGTGTCGAGGGGGTCGTCGGCTGCCACGAGCACGGCCAGCGACTCCTCGCCCGAGCGCCCGGCCCGCCCTGCCTGCTGCCACAGGCTGGCCCGGCGACCCGGCCAGCCCGCCATCACCACCGCGTCGAGGCCGCTGACGTCGATGCCCAGCTCGAGGGCGTTCGTGGCGGCCAGCCCACGCACCGACCCGTCGCGCAGCCCCCGCTCGATCTCGCGCCGGTCCTGGGGCAGGTAACCCCCGCGGTAGGCCGAGACCCCCTCGGCGCGCACCGGGTCGTCGTGCTCCACGCGCCGCCTGGCGTTGGTCGCCAGCGCCTCGGCGCCCGCCCGACTGCGCGCGAACGCCACCGCCTGCACCCCGTCGAGCACCAGCTCGGCGAGGATCTCGGCGGCCTCGGTCGTGGCCGAGCGCCGGTGCCCGTCGACCGTGGCGGGCTCCCAGAGCGCGAAGGTCATCGCCCCGCGCGGCGAGCCGTCGTCGGTGACGGCCGTGACCGGCATCCCGATCAAGCGCGACGCGTGCGTGGCGGGGTCGGACACGGTGGCCGAGGCGAGCACGAACGTGGGCGCCGCGCCGTAGCGTGCCGCGACCCGCCGCAGCCGGCGCAGCACCGCTGACACGTGCGAGCCGAACACCCCCCGGTAGACGTGGCACTCGTCGACCACGACGTACTCGAGCGAGCGCAGGAACCGCGACCACCGCTGGTGCCCCGGGAGGAGTGAGTGGTGCAGCAGGTCGGGGTTGGTGAGCACGACGTTGGCGTGGTCGCGAATCCACCGCCGCTCGTCGGGCGGGGTGTCGCCGTCGTAGGTGGCCGCTCGCACCCCCGGCACCGCCATCGCCTCGATGCGCGCGAGCTGGTCGGCCGCCAGCGCCTTGGTCGGCGCCAGGTAGATGGCGCTCGACCCTCGCAGCCCCGGGGTGGCCGCCCCTTCGCAGGCCGCGCTGAGCATCGGAGCGAGGTAGCCCAGGCTCTTGCCGGATGCCGTGCCCGTCGCGATCACCACGTGCGCACCGGCGGTGGCGAGGTCGATGGCGGCCCGCTGGTGCGACCACGGACGCTCCATCCCGGCCGCCAGCAGTGCCGACAGCACGGCGGGCGCGACCGACCCGGGCCACTGGGCCAGGCGGGCCGTGCGGGCGGGGACGTGCTCGACGTGGAGGAGGCGTTCGCCCTGCGTGCGAGCCGTGAGAACGGCGAGGTGCTGGGCAGGACTGCTCACGACGGTTACGGTAATCCTTGGTCCCGACATCCTCAGTCGGGCTCATGCCCCTGCAGGAAGCACAAGGAGCCCCGCCCGTGGAGTTGTCCGTGACTACCTCTCGCCAGGACGACATCAGCGTCGTCACGGTCGCCGGAGAGGTCGACGTCTACACCGCGGCCCAACTGCGCGCCGTCCTCGACGAGGAGATCGGAGCCGGAAACGCCCGGCTCGTCGTCGACCTCGACGAGGTCTCGTTCCTCGACTCGACCGGCCTCGGCGTCCTGGTCGGCCGCCTGAAGCTCGTCCGCAACCACTCCGGCTGGCTGCGGATCGTGTGCTCCAACGACCGCATCCTGCGGGTCTTCCGGATCACCGGGCTCGACAAGGTGTTCGGCATCCACGACTCCCTCGACGAGGCCCTCGCCGCCTGATCTCCCGTCCGCGCCGCCGCATGCGCCGCGGACGAGGTGACCTCCGTCACTTCCGCGTGGGTCGAGCGCGCTCGCCCGCGTGCCGGTAAGGTGCGCCCGAACGTCCCTGCCGCCGGTGTACACGCCCCGGGGGCGCCCACACACCCGTCAAGGAGGATGGAATGGCACCCCTCGCGCTCGCACCCGCTGCGACGAGCTCTGCCCTGGACCTCACCGGACTGAACCTCGCCCTCGTCGTCACCGTCGCGGTCATCGCGCTGGTGGCGCTGGTCTTCGGGTTCATCTTCCGCAAGCAGGTCCTCGCCGCAGACCCCGGCACCGACAAGATGCAGGAGATCGGCGCGGCCGTCGAGGAGGGGGCACAGGCCTACCTCGCCCGCCAGTTCAAGACCCTGATCCCCTTCGTGGTCCTCGTCTTCGGGCTGCTGCTGCTGCTGCCCGCCGACACCGCCGGGGTCCGCTGGGGGCGCTCCGGCTTCTTCATCGTCGGTGCGGTCTTCTCGGCGCTGATCGGCTACCTGGGCATGCGCCTGGCCACCAAGGCCAACGTGCGGGTCGCCTCGGCCGCCCGCGGCGAGAACGGCCGCGACGCCGGCATCAAGATCGCCTTCCGCACCGGCGGCGCGGTCGGCATGACCACCGTGGGCCTGGGCCTGCTCGGCGCCTCCGTGGTCGTGCTCCTCTACAAGGGCGACGCCCCCAAGGTGCTCGAGGGCTTCGGCTTCGGCGCCGCGTTGCTCGCCATGTTCATGCGAGTCGGCGGCGGCATCTTCACCAAGGCGGCCGACGTCGGCGCCGACCTGGTCGGCAAGGTCGAGAACAACATCCCGGAGGACGACCCGCGCAACGCCGCCACCATCGCCGACAACGTGGGCGACAACGTGGGCGACTGCGCCGGCATGGCCGCCGACCTCTTCGAGTCCTACGCCGTCACCCTGGTCGCCGCGCTGATCCTCGGCTCGCAGGCCTTCGGCGACAAGGGCCTGGTCTACCCGCTGCTCATCCCCGCCATCGGCGCGCTGACCGCCGTCGTCGGTGTTTACCTCTGCCAGCCCCGCGCCGGCGAGAGCGGGCTGAAGACGATCAACCGGGCCTTCTACATCTCGGCCGCGATCGGCGCCGTCGGCTCGGTGCTGCTCTCGTTCGTCTACCTGCCCGGCGAGTGGTCCGAGCTCGACGTCTCGGTCGCCGCCGAGGTGAGCCCCCCGATCTTCGCCTCGGTCGC
>JBBQNZ010000055.1:0-23513 GCA_038330415.1 Actinomycetales bacterium
TTCGACGCCCTCGGTGTGGCGAACCCGCCCACCGCGCTGTTCGTCGTCAACGACCTCGCGGCGATGGGCGCCCTGGCAGCGGTCGTCGACCGCGGGCTGGTCGTGCCGGACGACGTGTCCGTCGTGGGCTACGACGGCACCCGGCTGGCCGGCATCCGGCCGTTGGGCCTGACCACCGTGGCCCAGCCCCTCGAGGAGCTCGGGACCCGCGCGGCGGCACTGCTGTGCGGCCTGCTCGACGGTGAGCCCCCCCGGGAGCCCCACACGCGGCTGAAACCTGCGCTCGTCGAGCGCCGGACGACGGCGCCGCCCAGGGCGTCGGTGACGACCGGTGGGCCCTCACGTCCCGCGGCCGCGAAGACCGCCACGAAGTCCCTCGAGGAGCAGCTCGGCCAGCCGGACAGCGAGGTGCCACCGCCCAGGGGGAGGTAGGCCGGCCTAGTGGGCGACCTCGTCGATCCGCACTGGGCGGTGCTCGAGGGCCGACAGCGTCGCGGCCTCAGCGATCCACGCGGTGCCCATGGCGTCCTCGATGGTGCAGGGCGATGGGATCTCACCGGCCGCCACCGAGCAGAACGTCGCGAGCTCGCGGCGGAACGCCTCGGCCAGGCGGTCCATGAAGAAGGTGTGCGGCGGACCCGCCGGCCAGGTGATGCCCGGCTGGGTGGGTCGCAGCGGCAGGCCTTCGTCGAGCCCCGCGGCGACGGCGTCGTGGACCCCGTGCACCTCGAGACGCACGTCGTAGCCACGAGCGTTGGTGCGGGTGTTCGACACCACGCCGATGGCGCCGTCGTCGAGGGTGATGAGCACCGAGACCGTCGAGTAGTCGCCGTTGTCGGCGTACAGCTCGGCAGCGGCATCGGGGTCGACCGCGCCCACGGCGAACACCGAGACCGCTTCGCGCCCGGTCACCCAGCGCACCGCGTCGAAGTCGTGCACCGAGCAGTCGCGGAAGATGCCCCCGGAGCCGGCGAGGTATGCCGCGGGGGGCGGTGCCGGGTCGAGGGTCGTCGACCGCACGGTGTGCACCCGCCCGAGCTGACCGGACCGGACGGCGTCACGCGCCGCGACGAAGGCCGGGTCGAAGCGGCGGGGGTAGCCGATCTGCACCGGCACGTCGGAGCCGGCCAGTCGGTCGCGCACCGTCACGGCCTCGGTGGCGGAAGCGGCGATCGGCTTCTCGCAGAACGTCGGGATGCCGAGGCCTGTCGAAGCCAGGAGCAGCTCCGCGTGGGCGGCGGTCGTCGCTGCGATGACGACCCCGTCGAGCCCGGCGCCGAGCAGCGCCTCCGGCGTCGCGACCGCGGTGGCCTTGCCGATCCGGGCGGTGACGGCGTCGACGGCGGCCACCACCGGGTCGGTGACGACGAGCTCCTCGACACCGTCGAGGGCGGCGAGTGTATCGGCGTGGAAGGAGCCGATCCGGCCGAGGCCGATGAGTCCGATTCGCATTGGTCCTGACATCCCTGGTTGTTCTGGTCCCAGTCATGCACCGAGCCCGTGAGGACTCCACTCCGGTCGGAGAGGAGGATGACGACCCTGTCGCTAGTTCTCGTCCACCTGGCCCAGCGCGCCCGCCAGCGGGAACGAGGACAGTTCGCTCATCCTCACGCACAGCAATACATGCTGTCAATCAAATGTCAGGACAATTGATGGTGATGACGAGCTCAGTGGCTGAGGTAGCGGTGCTCGTGTGCGGACAGCCGCTCGCTCAGCTCCTGTGGGGACACGGCCTCGCCGAGGGCGCGGCGCACGATGTCGGCCTGGGTGGGCGGCGACATCCCGTCGACCGGCTGGTCGCGGTCGAGGTTGGTCGGGAAGGCGTACCCCTGCGCCGAGGCGGCGACGACGTCGCTGACCCTGGCGGGCGGCATCCCCGCCGCCTTCCGGGCCATCAGCGCCGGGTAGATCGCCTCGACGACGCGGCGGCGGTCGACGGTCTCCATGGCCCGGCCGAACGCCGACGACACCTGCAGCAGGTTCGCCATCCGGCGCACGTCGGTCGTGGAGTTGGAGCCGGCCGCATGGAACAGCGCCGGGTTGAAGAACACGGCGTCCCCCTTCGCCAGGGGGAGCTGCACGTGGTGGGCCACGAAGTACTCCTGGAACTCGGGCAGCCAGTAGGCGAGGTAGCCGTGCGTGTACTTCTGGGAGTGCGGCAGGTAGAGCGTCGGGCCGGTCTCGAGGGGCATGTCGCAGTGCGCGACCGCGCCCTGCAACGTGAGCATCGGCGACAGCGTGTGCACGTGCGCCGGGAACTCGGCCGAGGTCTTCGGGCTCTGGAAGCCGAGGTGGTAGTCGCGGTGCACGGTCTGCCCGGCCCCGCCGGGGTTGACGACGTTGACCTGGCTGGTCACCTGGTAGCCCGGCCCGAGCCACGCCGTGGCCGCCAGCGCGACGATGTCGTTGGCGTAGTAGTCGACGAACGACTCCGGGTCGGCGACGGCCAGCTTCTCGAGGGCGTTCCACACCCGGTCGTTGACCCCCGGGACCCCGAAGTGGTCGCCGGCCTCACGCCCGGACGCCCTCTCGTCGGCAATGATCCGCTCGAAGACCTCGCTGACCCGGTCGAGGACGTCGTGCTCGAAGGCACCACGGAACACGACGATGCCCGGGCCGTCGGCCAGGGCCCGGGCGATCTCGGCGTGCACGGCTCGGCGGGCAGCGTCGTCGGTCATCGCGTCGCCCAGCACGGTTGCGTCGTAGAGCAGCACGCCAGAGACCACCTCGGTGGCGTGAGGGTAGTGGGCGAGGTCGGAGCCGTCACCGATGACCGCGAGCAGGTCGTCGAGGTGGCAGTCCTCCGCCCGGAGGTAGCCGGGCGCCCGGGTGGGAACGGGGTGGTAGGTCATCTGCGGCTCCTCGGGACGTGAGCGGTGGCGGCATGGACGGAGTGACCGGTGGTCGGGTCAGGCGAGCAGGAGGGCGGCGGCCGCGAGCGCTGAGGCGGCGAGCACGGCGATGTCGAAGCGGCGCTGGCTGATCCGCTGCACCGTGGCGTAGCCGAGCAGACCGCCGAGCAGAACGACCGGCGCCAGCGCGAGCGCGCGCACGGCATCCACCGGGTGCATGAGTCCCAGCGCGATCGAGAACGGCACCTTGGCGATGTTCACGATGAGGAAGAACCACGCGTTGGTGCCGACGAAGCGGCGCTTGTCGATGCCGGATGCCGACAGGTAGAGCGTCATCACGGCGCCCGCCGCGTTGGCGGTCATCGTCGCGAACCCGACTCCGCTGCCTGCGGTCCAGGACGCGGCGCGGCGCTCGTGCACCGTCGACGGCGCGTCGGAGTCGCCGCGCCACTTGACCCACAGCTGCAGCAGCACCAGCACGAGCAGCACGCCCCCGATGGTGCGGCGCAGGGTGGAGTCGTCGACGGCCTGCAGGAACAGCGCGCCCACCACCAGCCCCGGAACGACGGCCGGCAGCAGGCGCTTGATGAGCGACCAGTCGGCGTCGTGGCGGTAGTGCCAGCAGGCGATGACGTCGCCGACGATGAGGATCGCGAGGATCGCCGCCGTCGACTCCTTGGCCGGCAGCACCGTGGCGAAGATCGCGACCGCGATCACGGCGAGTCCGCCGAGGGCGGTCTTGGAGTAGCCGATGATCCCGGCGGCGAGAGCCATGAGCGCGAGAGCGGTCGCGCTGGGGGCAAGCTCCACGCGGCTCCCTTCTCGCAGCAAAGGCTTTAATGTCAGAACATTACTCGGCTATCATGCCGTATGCCGCCGTCGCTGCCGACCTCCCGTGTGCCCGACTCGCTCGCCGCTCCTCCCCTGCGGTGGGGGGTGCTTGGCACCGGGTGGATCGCCGACCAGTTCGTCGGCTCGCTGCGCCGGAACACCCGGCAGGTCGTGCAGGCCGTGGGGTCGCGCACGCCGGAGTCCGCCCGCCGCGCCGCGGCCGCGTGGAAGGTCGACACCGCCCACGGGTCCTACCAGGCCCTGGTCGCCGACCCGGACGTCGACGTCGTCTACGTGGCCACGCCGCACAACTTCCACCTCCCGCACGCGCTGCTCGCGATCGACGCGGGCAAGCACGTCCTGGTCGAGAAGCCGGTGGGGCTGGATGCGCAGGAGGCGCGCACCATCGGGGACGCCGCGCGGCGGGCAGGGGTGTTCTGCCTCGAAGCGATGTGGACGCTCTTCCTGCCCAAGTTCGACGTGGTCCGCCAGGTCATCGACTCCGGGATGCTGGGGGAGCCCCAGGCCGTCGTCTGCGACATGGGGGAGTGGTTCGACGACTCCCACCGGATCCTGCGGGCCGATCTCGCGGGTGGGCCACTCCTCGATCTCGGCACGTACCCGATCACGCTCGCCACCTGGGCGCTCGGGCTGCCCGACGCCGTGGTGGCGGTCGCCTCCCCGGCACCCAACGGCGTCAACGGTCAGCTGTCCATCGCCCTCTCGACCCCGGCTGGGGGAACGGCGTCCGTCCAGTGCACGGTGCTGGCCGACACCCCGGTCACCGCGAGCATCGCCGGCGCCGAGGGCCGCATCGACCTGGAGCGCTTCTGGTACCGGCCCGGCCCCTTTGCGGTGCACCTACGCAGCGGGGCCGACCTGCGCTGGGACGAAGCACGCGTCGACCATGACGGGTTGCACTTCGAGGCGGCCGAGGTCGCGCGACGCATCACGGCGGGTGAAACGGGGTCGCCGCTGCGCCCCTGGTCCGAGACCGTGGCGACGCTCGAGGTGATGGACCGGGTCCGCGCCGCCACCGGGCTGCACTTCGCCGAGGCGCTCGCAGCCCGCGAGGCGGGCTGACCACAATGGGTCGGGCCCGGGCTCAGCGGCTGCCGAAGTCCTGGGTCCAGTAGATGCCGTACGACCCGCCCTTGCCGACTCCGACGCCGAGGGCCTTGTTGGCGCAGTTCAGGATGTTCGCCCGGTGGCCCGCGCTGTTCATCCACGCGGTCATCACCGCGGCGGGCGTCCGCTGGCCGGCCGCGATGTTCTCGGCGGACCCGTAGGCGTACCCCTGGGCTCGGATCCGGTCCCACGGGGTGCGGCCGTCGAGCGAGGTGTGGCTGAAGTAGTTCCGCCGGGCCATGTCCTCGCTGTGCAGCCGCGCCGCGGTCGTGAGGCGGGCGTCGACGTGCACCGCCGCACATCCGGCCTTGGCGCGGGCGACGTTGACCAGTCGCACCACCTCGGTGGCTTCGGGGGCGTTCGTGGTCGAGCGGGTGACTCGCCGCACCGGGGTGGGCATGCTCGGCACCGGGGGCCGCCCGACGCCGGCGGCCGTCGTGGCTGCCCCCAGCGGGGTCACGGCGGTCGCCGGCGGGTCTGGCACGGCGCGCGAGGTCGTCACCGGCATCCGGGAAGGGGTGATCGAGCGGGCCTGGGCGGGCGCGGCGATGCCAGCGGCACCGGCGGCGACGAGCGCCAGCGTGGCCATGGCCGGCAACAGCCGGCGGTGCGGGGTCGTGCCCATCGGAAGCCTCTCGAGGAGAACCCCTGCGCCGTCAAGAGTAGCGACGGAGCAGGGGTTCTCGTCGGCCGAACGGGGTCGGCCGTTCGGCCACCGCTCAGAAGCGGTCGAGCGACTTCTTGCGCCAGGCCTTCTTGGCGGCCAGGCGCACGACATCGCGGCGGCGGCGGCCCTCGACCTTGTTGGGCAGCGAGAGCTGCACGACCTTCCAGTAGACCGACGCGGCCTGCTTGCCGAGGCTGCCGGTGACGTAGGGCAGGTCGTGGCGCTCCATCAGGTCGCGGATGCGCGGGGCGATCTCGCGGTAGCGGTTGCTCGGCATGTCGGGGAACAGGTGGTGCTCGATCTGGTGGCTGAGGTTGCCGCTCATCACGTGCATCGCCGGCGAGCCGCTGATGTTGCCCGAGCCGAGCATCTGGCGCACGTACCACTCGCCGCGGGTCTCGCCCTCGATCGAGGTCTTCTCGAACGTCTCGATGCCGGGCGGGAAGTGGCCGCAGATGATGACCGTGTTGGTCCACACGTTGCGCACCAGGTTGGCGACGACGTTGGCGGTGAGCGTGGTGCGGGCCGAGCCGGTGGCCAGCGACAGGGCCGGGTGCACGAGGTAGTCCTTGGTGGCCTGGCGCTTGATCTTCGCGCCGACCTCCTTGGCGTTCGCCCGGAACTTCGCCTTCTCCTCGTCCGACATCCGGTTCTTCTTGGCGAGGTAGCCGCCGAGCTCGAGGTCGTAGGCCGCGATGGAGTACTCGAAGAGCAGGGCGTTGCCCACGTGCCAGATCGGCTGGAAGAGGTAGAACAGGCTCCAGCGCTGGTCCTCGTCGACGCGCAGGATGCCGTAGCCGAGGTCGTTGTCGCGGCCGAGCACGTTGGTGAAGGTGTGGTGGATCTCGTTGTGGCTGTGCTTCCACTGGCTCGAGGGGGAGGCGTTGTCCCACTCCCACGCGGTCGAGTGGATCTTCGGGTCACGCATCCAGTCCCACTGGCCGTGCATGACGTTGTGGCCGATCTCCATGTTCTCGAGGATCTTGGCGACCGACAGGCCGGCCGTGCCGAGCCACCAGGCCGGGCGCACGCCCTTGACCTTGACGCCGGAGAACAGCAGGGTCGCCCGGCTGGCCATCTCGAGGTAGCGCTGGACGGTGATGACCTTGCGGATGTAGGCGGCGTCTCGGGCGCCGCGGCTGTCCATGACCTCCTTGCGCAGGGCGTCGAGCTCGTGGCCGATGCCCTCGATCTGCTCGGGGGTCAGGTGCGCGGCGGGGTTGGGGCGGCCACTCTTCTTCAGCGCCGGGCGCTGCGGGCGCGGCTGGGTGCTGGTGACGGACAGGCGGGGGTTGATGCCGTGCGGCTTGGTCGACGCGTGGTCGGCGGCGACGCGGTGCGGCGCGGTGGGGGAGATGGTGCGGCGCTCGGGGGCGAGGGTCATGAGGAGGTCCTTCCGGGTCTCTCGCGGGCGGGCGGGCGGTGGGTGGGACACCATCGACCAATAGGTCAAAGTTGCCCCGGGTGGGGTGGGACAACATCGACCAATAGGTCAAAGTTGCCCCGGTCTAGAGCTCGAGGTCGCAGGAGCCGGCAACGGCGTTGATGCAGGTCTGCACGGGCAGCTCGTCGCCGGGTTCGACGACGGTGACGTCACCGGTGCGCAGGTCGCGGATCGCGCCCTGTCGCATGGTGACCACGCAGCCGAAGCAGATGCCCATGCGGCATCCGCTCGGCATGAGGACGCCGGCCTCTTCGCCGGCGTCGAGGATCGGGGTGCCACCGTCGGCGTCGACGGTGATGCTGCTGTTGAGGAAGGTGATCTCGCCACCCTCGCCGGGCTCGACGACGGTGGGGCGGAAGCGCTCGGTGTGCAGCCGGTCGGGGATGCCGGCCGCGGCCCAGTGCGCCTCGGCGGCGTCGAGGAGGCCGGTGGGCCCGCAGGTCCAGGTCTCGCGCTCGCGCCAGTCGGGCACCAGGGCGTCGAGGCGGGCGAGGTCGAGCACGCCGTGCTCGTCGTCGAGGTTGAGGGCCAGCGCAAGGCGACCGCTGTCGGCATACGACCGCAGCTCGCCCGCGAAGATGACGTCGGATGCCGTGGGGGCGCAGTGCAGGTGGGCGACGTCGGGAAGCTCGTCGAGGGAGTTGCGCAGCATGCCCATGACCGGCGTGATGCCGCTGCCGGCCGTGAGGAAGAGCACCTTGGCGGGCGCCGGGTGGGGCAGGGTGAAGTCGCCGGTGGCCTGGTCGAGCATCACCACGGTGCCGGGGGCGGTGGCTCGCACGAGGTGCGTGGAGACCTTGCCGTCGGGGATCGCCTTGGTGGTGATCGCGATGCACCCCGCCGGGATGCCGGCCGCTGCGGTGCCGTCGGCGCGGTGGGTGAGGCTGTAGGCGCGCCAGTGGCGCACGCCGTCGATGTCGATGCCGATGCGGATGTACTGCCCGGGCACGTGGCCGAGCCAGCCGCGGCCCGGGCGGATGACGACCGTCACGGCATCCGCGGTCTCGGGGCGCACCTCGAGGATGCGGCCGCGCAGGTCGGCGCCGGAGCGCAGCGGGTCGATCAGGTCGAGGTAGTCACTCGGCACGAGCGGGGTGGCCAGCGCCTCGGCCACCTTGCGGGCACCACGGAACACGCCCCCGAGCGGACCGGGGGCGTGGGCTCCGACGCGCGGGCGCGACGGCGCAGCCGGCGGGTGCACGGCGGGCGGGGTCGGTCGGGTCACGGTGGATGTGCTCACGTACGCAAGCGTAACCTACGCGACCGTAACTTACGAAACCGTAACCAAGGCTGCCCTGTCATCCCGACCTTCCCTGCGACAAGCCGCCCGACACCCCGCTTCCGCGGGGTGTCGGGCGGCTGTTGCCCTACAAAGTCGGGGAGGAGCCCCTGGGTCGGGGGGCCCGGGTCAGTGGTCTCCGGCCATCAGGCGGCCGATCTCGGTGCGGTCGGCGCCGCGGCCCGGCATCTCGGCCACGACCTTGCCACCGTGCACGACCGCGATCCGGTCCGACAGCGACAGGATCTCGTCGAGCTCGGCCGACACGAGCAGCACCGCAGCCCCGGCGTCGCGCGCGTCGACGATCCGGCGGTGGATGAACTCGATCGACCCGACGTCGACCCCACGGGTGGGCTGCGCGGCCATCAGCAGCCGCGGCTTGAACGACATCTCGCGGGCGACGACCACCTTCTGCTTGTTGCCACCCGACAGCGACCCCGAGCTCTGGTGCACGCTCGAGGATCGGATGTCGAACTCGGTACGCACCGCCTCGGCGTGCTCGACGACTGCACCGAACTGGCGCACCCCGCTCTTGGCGTAGGGCGCCTGGTCGAACTCGTTGAGCACCAGGTTGTCGGCGATCGAGTAGGCCGCGACGAGGCCGTGCTTCTCACGGTCCTCGGGGATGTGGCCGACGCCGGCGTGGTGGGTCTGGTGCGGGTTGGCCTTGGTGAGGTCGAGGTCGCCCAAGGTCATCTGGCCGGACACCACCTTGCGCATCCCGGCCAGGGCCTCGACCAGCTCGCGCTGGCCGTTGCCCTCGACCCCGGCGACGCCGACGATCTCGCCGGCCCGCACCTGCAGGGTGAACCCGTTGACGGCGCCGAGGTCGCGGTCGTCCTTGACGTGCAGGTCGGTGATCGTGAGCACCGTCTCGGCGGGCGTGGCGTCGGCCTTGTCGATCGAGAGCACGACCTCGCGCCCGACCATCATCGTGGCCAGCTTCCGGGCGTCGGTCGTGGCGGTCTCGACCTCGCCGACGACCGCGCCCTGGCGCAGCACATAGACCCGGTCGGAGACCGCGAGCACCTCGCGCAGCTTGTGGGTGATGAAGACGATCGACGTTCCGGAGGCCGCGAGCTCCTTCATCACCCCGAGCAGCTCGTCGGTCTCGCGCGGCGTGAGCACCGCGGTCGGCTCGTCGAGGATGAGCAGGTCGACCCGGCGCGAGAGCGCCTTGAGGATCTCGACGCGCTGCTGGGTGCCCACCGGCAGGTCCTCGACCTCGGTGTCGGGGTCGACGGGCAGCCCGTGCTTGGTCGACAGCGTGCGCACCAGCTCGCGGGCGCTGGCGATGTCGAGTCGCACACCGCCCTTGGTGGGCTCGTGGCCGAGCACCATGTTCTCGGCCACGGTCATGACCGGCACCAGCTGGAAGTGCTGGTGAACCATGCCGATGCCGCGCGCGATGGCGTCGCGCGGGTCCTTGATCGGGGTCGTGTCGCCGCGCACGCTCACGGTGCCGGTGTCCGGGGTGATCAGGCCGAAGATCTGGTTGACCAGGGTCGACTTGCCCGCGCCGTTCTCGCCGAGCAGGGCGACGATCTCGCCGCGCCGCACGTGCATCGAGATGTCGCGGTTCGCCGTGACGCTGCCGAAGCTCTTGGACAGGCCCTCGATGTCGAGCAGCACCTCGCCGACGTTGCCCTCGCCGAAACCGGACTCCTCCGGCGGAAGATCGCGCGCGGCATCCGTCGTGGCGATGGCCCGGAGGTGCTCGGGCAGGGTGTCGCCGGGAACCGGCGTCGGGTCGTACTCGGGCTCTTGCGCCATCACTCGTCTCCCTTGATGTACGGCTGTCCGACGGCGCCCGGCGCCCTCACCCGGCCGGCCGCGACCGCCAGGACGATGATCGTCACGACGAACGGCAGGGTGCCGGTGAGCTGCGGCGGCACGTCGATGTTGCCGCTCTGCTGCAGCTGCGAGGCGACGGCGTTGATGAAGCCGAAGAAGATCGCCATGACGAAGGCGCGCAGCGGCCGCCACGCGCCCATGATCATGATCGCCAGCGCGAGGAAGCCCCGGCCCGCGACCATGTTCCGCTCGAACGAGCTCGAGGCGTCCATCGACAGGTAGATGCCGGCGCACCCAGCGAGCGAGCCGGCGAGCGTGACGTTGACCAGCCGGAGCCGCTCGACGTTGATGCCGGCGGTGTCGGCTGCCGAGGGGTACTCGCCGACCGAGCGGGTGCGCAGGCCCCAGCGGGTGTGGAACAGGCCGAAGTGCACGAACAGCGCGGCGAGGATGGCGAGGACCGCGAAGACGCTGGTGCCGCTGAAGAAGACCGGCCCGAAGAGCGGGATCTTCGACAGCAGGGGGATGTCGAAGCTCGGCATCAGCCCGGGCAGCAGCTTGCCCGGCTTGTAGTAGAACGAGGTGATGCCGGTGGCGATGATGTTGAGCACGACACCGGCGATGATCTGGTCCATCCGCCACCGCACGGTGGTCCAGGCGAGGAAGCCACCGAGGATCAGGCCGCTGCCGATGCCGGCCAGCACGCCGACGATGAGGGACCCGCTGTAGGCCGCGGCGAAGAATCCCGCGAAGGCGGCGACGAGCATCTGCCCCTCGATGCCGATGTTGACCACGCCGGAGCGCTCACCGATGACACCCACGAGGGCGGCGAGCACGAGCGGGATGGCGTAGCCCCAGGCCGAGGTGTACATGCTCGGGGCGATGTCGTTCTTGGCGTAGTAGAAGACGTAGGCCGCGACGAGCACCACGACCGTGACGATGAGGGTGGTGCGGTTCTTGGCGATCCACTCGGTCGTCACGTCAGTTCCCCCAGCTCGTCGACGCGGCGCTGACCTTGTCGGCGCGGCTGCGGAAGATCCACTTGCCGAGCACCGGGATGGAGACGAAGAGCAGGATCATCGCGAGCAGCACGTCGACGACCTCGGGGGCGATGCCGGTCTCGAACTGGAGGCCGGCGGCGCCGGTGCGCAGCACGCCGACGAGGAACGCCGCCGGGATTGTCGCCAGCGGGTTGGCCCGGGCGAGCAGCGCGATGGTGATGCCGTCGAAGCCGAGCGTGCCGCCGATGGCCGGCTCGAACCGGTGCAGGGTGCCCAGGGCCTCGAGGGCCCCGGCCAGCCCGGCCAGCCCACCGCCGAAGACCATCGACAACGTCACGATCCGGGTGATGTTGATGCCGGCGTAGCGGGCCGCGTGCTTGTTGGCACCGACGGTGTTGAACCGGAAGCCCAGGGTGCTGCGCGACAGCATCCACCAGCAGGCGACCGCGAGGACGACGGCGATGACGAAACCGATCGGGATCTTCGCGAAGGCACCGACCTGGGCCGATTCCGGGATCAGCTCGGTCTGCGGGATGCCGCTGGTCTTGGAGCCCTCGGCCTGCAGCGGCCCGGTGACCAGCCACCAGGTGACGCCGGCCGCGATGTAGTTGAGCATGATGGTCGTGATGACCTCGTGCACCCCACGGGTGGCCTTGAGCACACCCGCGATCCAGCCGACGAACGCACCGGCCGCGATGCCCACGAGCATGCCGAGCACCGCGCCGAGGATGCCGTAGCCACCGGCCGCGTAGGCCACCCACGCGCCGAACATGGCACCGAAGATCAGCTGGCCCTGGCCACCGATGTTGAACAGGCCCACCCGCAGCGGCAGCACGACGGCCAGTCCGGTGAGCACCAGCGGGGCGGTCTTCTGCAGGGTGCGGGTGAGCCCGCCCGGCACGAACAGCGCCTGCTTGATCAGCGTCTCGTAGGCGTAGAGCGGGGCCACGCCCTGCAGGCGGATCAGCAAGGCGCCGACGGCCAGCGCGATGACGAGCGCGACGACGATGACCACACCGCTCTGGTGGGTGAGCAGGAACGCGAGCGGCTGCCGGTCGGGGCTGCGACCGTCCGACGCTGACCCGTCAGGTGGCGGCGAGGCGGCGGCCTGCTCGGCCACCGTGGGTGTCTCGGACATGTGACTCCAATGTCGGTTGGTGCCCACAGTGTTGCGTGTCGCGCCCCCGGGGCAAAGGCGCGTGACGACTCGCTATCGACGCACTGGGGGCGGGCACCCGGGTGGGTGCCCGCCCCCAGTGTTCAGCAGGCGGGGGTCACGAGGGATCGTGGCCCGTGGTCACTCCCGTCAGAGGGTGACGCCGGTCTGCAGCGTGCCGGCCTCCATCTGCTTGACGACCTCGTCGACCTTGGCCTTGACGTCGGCCGGGACGACCGAGTCGAAGTCGTGGAACGGCGCGAGGCCAGCCTTGCCGAGGCTCTGCAGCTCGGTGAAGTCGCCGGCCTTTGCCTTGACGGCCAGGTCGGTGACACCCTCGCTGATCAGCTTCATCGCCGAGGTGACGAGGCACGGCTGGGCGGCCGGCACGGTGTCCCACTGGTCGAGGTCGACCCCGATGCAGAACTTGTCGGTGCCCGCTCCGGAGGTCTTGGCGACCTCCTGCAGGGCGCCGTTGCCGGTGCCGCCACCGGCGCCGAAGACGATGTCGGCACCCTGGGCGAGCTGCTTCTTGGCCTCGCCGGCGCCCCATACCGGGTCGTTGAAGGCGTTGTCGGCGGCGGGGTGGTAGACCGTGGCGACGGTGACCTTCGGGTTGGCGGCCTTGGCGCCCGCCTCGAAGCCCTTCGCGTACTTCTGGACCGGCGGGATCTCGAGACCGAGCACCTGGCCGAGCTTGTTGGTCTTGGTCATCAGGCCCGCGAGGTAGCCGGCGCCGTAGCCCGCCTGGTCCTCGGGGAAGACCAGCCCGGTGACGTTCTTGTCGGTGACCTTGGTGGCGTCGTAGGTCTGGTCGACGCCGATGAAGCGCGTCGTCGGGTTGGCCTTGGCCGCTGCGGTCGTGGCGTCCGCCATCAGGAAGCCGACGGTGATGATCGTGTCGTACTTCTTGTTGGTGAACTGCGCCATGTTCGCCGCGTAGTCCTTGGCGTCCTGGGTCTCGATGTACTTGTAGAAGGCGTTCGACTCCTTGGCCGCGGCCTGAGCGCCCTCGTGGGCGGACTGGTTGAACGACTTGTCGTCGACCTTGCCCGTGTCGGTCACGAGACCGATGCAGTAGACGTCGGCCGAGGCGCAGTTGGAGTCGTCCGTGGGCGCTCCTGCCGCAGCGGAGGCCGTGCCGGTGGCGGCGGGGGTGTCGGAGCTGCCGGTGCTGCCGCCACAGCCCGCCAGGGCGAGGGCGAGCGCCGCAGGCACTACGACCAGGTAACGCGTGGACTTCATGAAGGTTCTCCTTGGAGATCGGGTCAGACATGCAGATGCTATGGCCTGGGGGCTGCACCACCATCAGCCCCCCGAGTGTCGTTGCCGGGTCGTTACCTCGCTAGAGGGGGGTGGTGACGGAAAGCACGAGCCCGAACTGGCGGAACTCACCAACCAGGCATCGACGACCACCCGGCGTCGATGGTGACGGTGGTGCCGGTGATACCGGAAGCGGCTGGTGAGGCGAGGAAAGCCACCGTCGCGGCGACCTCACGGGCGGTCACGGGCCGGCCCAGCGCGGATGCCCGGCGGTAGCGCTCGACCCCCTCGGGCCACGCGGCCTCCAGCCCTTCGCGGTCGACCAGGCCGGGCGCGACCGCCACCACCCGGATGCCGCGCGGCCCGAGCTGCGCGGCCGCGGCGACGGTGAGGTGGTGCAGCGCCGCCTTGGCGACGGCATACGGCGTGCGGCCGGGGGCGGGCCGCAGCCCCTCGATCGAGCCGACGACCACGATGACGCCGCCCTCGCCGAGCTGGGCGGCAGCGCGGTGCAGCAGGGCGGTGGTCGGGCGCAGGCCGGCCCGGTGGAAGGCGTCCCAGGCGGCGGTGTCGAGCGCGTCCCACTCGACCTGGTCGTGGGGAAAGGCGCTGAGGACGATGACGTCGGGCGCGCCCACCGCCTCGGTGCACGCGTCGAGCAGGCGGCCGCAGGCGGCATCCAGCTCGGTGGCGTCGGCGAGGTCGAGGTCGGCGTGCAGGGCGACGGCACGGCATCCGGATGCCGTGATGTCCGCGACCGCAGCCGCCGCGCCGTCGGGGTCGCCGCGGTAGTGCACACCGACGTCGTGCCCGTGCTCGGCGAGCACGAGGGCGATGACCCGGCCGAGCCCTCCGCTCGCGCCGGTGACGAGCGCGGTCACCGCATCCGCCCGACCGGCTCGTCGCGGGTGAGCGCGGCGATCTCGGCGGAGTACGACGGGTAGCCGGCGGTCAGGAGCCTGCGGTCGCCCAGCTCGAAGTGCTCGGGGCGGAAGGCGGGTGAGCACCAGCAGGACAACAGGGTCCACTCACCCAGGGTGGAGGCGCCCATCCAGGTGCCGCGGCGCACCAGGAACTGGCTCGTGGTCGCGCCCACGTAGTTGAGCACCCCGCCCCCGCCCGGGCGCAGCCGGAGCAGCGCGGCGGGCGCGCCGCCGAGCCACTGCCAGCCCTCGTCGACGGTGAGCCGGTGCATCGCCGAGAAGCCGTCGGGCTGGTCGGTGAGCAGCACGGTGATGGCGTTCAGGCCCTGGGTGCGCGGCCCGGCCACGAACCAGGCGCCCTCCTCGGGGATGGGCGACATCTTCAGGCGCGCGATCACCTGCTCGGAGGTCTCGTTCTTCACAGCGCCGCCGCTGCTGCCCGGGCGACCTCACCTCTCGCGCGGGCTCGTGAGAGCAGGTCGTCGGTGTCGAGCAGGGTGCTGCGCCGGTCACGCACGACCGCGTGGCCGTCGACGAGCACGTCGGTGACGTCGCCCCGACCGGCCGCGAACACCAGCAGCGCCGCCACGTCGTGCACCGGGGTGAGGTGCGGCGCCGACAGGTCGAGCAGCACCAGGTCGGCCCGCTTGCCGACCTCGACCGAGCCGATCTGCCCGCCGAGGCCCAGGGCTCGGGCCCCTTCGATGGTGGCGGCGCGCAGCACCTCGGTGGCGCTCGCGACGTCGGGGCGGCCGCTCGTGAGCCGCGCGACCAGCGCGGCCTGGCGCATGGCCTGCCACATGTCGAGGTCGTTGCTGCTCGAGCAGCCGTCGGTGCCGATGCCGAGCCGGATGCCGCTGTCGTGCACCTCTTCCCAGTGCAGGGCGCCGCTGGCGAGCTTGAGGTTGGAGCCGGGGCAGTGCCCGACCGTGGCGCCGGCTGCCGCGACCAGGTCACGGTCGCCCGCCGAGAGGTGCACGCCGTGGGCCAGCACCATCGGCAGGTCGCGCTCGAGCCAACCGGTCCGGGCGAGCAGCTCGGTGGGGGTGGCGTCGAAGCGCTCGCGGATGCCGGCGTTCTCGGCCGCGGTCTCCGAGACGTGGGTGGTGAGCAGGCCGGGGCGACCGGTGGCGGTGAGCACGTCGCGCAGGGTCCTGACGACCTCGGCGAGGTTGTCGGGGGAGCAGGTGTACGTGGCGTGCGGCATCGCGGAGACCGGGACCTCGGGCCCGCCGATCTCGTCGAGCAGCGCCGGCCAGGCCCGCAGGTCGGCGAGGCGCTGCGGCCACTGCAGGCCGTCGGGGCCGGGGCCGTCGAAGAACACCGGTCCGATGACGTGCCGGCTGCCAGCGGCGACGGCACCGCGGTGGGTGGCCTCGTGGTGGAAGTACATGTCGAGCTGGGTCGTGCAGCCGGCCAGCAGGCTCTCCAGCGCCCCCAGCGTGGCGCCGAGCTCGACGGTCTCCTCGTCCATCACCGCCGCCTCGGCGGCCCAGAGGTGCTGGAGGAAGCCGTCGAGGTCGAGGTTCTCCGCGAGGCCTCTCAGGAGGGTCATCGGGAGGTGCGTGTGGAGGTTGACCAAGCCCGGCATCAGCAGCTTGCCTCTTGCGTCGATCACCGTCTCGTCGTCTCGGCCCTGCTCGTCCCGGGGGGCGCCTGCGGCTGCGCGGGAACCGTCGGTCGCGGCTCGCGCCGGCCCGGCTTCGCTCGTCGTGATCCTCGTGATCACGCCGTCGTCGATCTCGATCGTGGCGTTGGTGAGGATCGTGTCGTGCTCGTCGACCGTGACGAGGTACTGCGCGTTCTCGATGCGGACTTTCGTCATACCTGGGGCTCGTTGTCGGGGTCGTCGTCGGGGGGGAATGTGGCGCGGGTGTGGACCAGCTCGTCGAGGATCGCCACCACCTTGGTGGCGCTGTCCTGCAGGACCTGGTCGATGTCGGCCATGGTGATGGGTTCGGTGGCGTCGCCGACCCCGGTGGCGGGGTTCACGACCAGCGAGACGGCGGCATACCGTAACCCGGCCTCCGCGGCCAGGGTCACCTCGGGGACGCCGGTCATCCCGGCGACGTCGGCGCCGGCGAGGGCGGCCAGCCGGATCTCGGCACGGGTCTCGAAGCGCGGGCCCTCGAAGCAGGCGTAGACCCCGCCGTCGCGGATCGGCTGGCCGGCCGAGGAGGCCGCCTCGAGGATCTCGCGCCGGATCGCCGGGTGGTAGGGCTCGAGCACGTCGGTGTGCACGACGCCCTCGGGGGTGGAGCCGTCGAAGAAGGTGAGCACCCGCTGCCGGGTGAGGTCGAGGAAGTCGTCGAGGCAGAGCAGGTCGCCGGGCCGCAGGTCGGGGTCGATCGAGCCGGTGACGTTGACGGCCACCACGTCGCGCACCCCGAGGTCGGCCAGCGCTCGGATGTTGGCGCGGTAGTTGACCAGGTGCGGGGGCACCGAGTGGCCGGCGCCATGCCGCGTCAGGAAGGCGACCGGCACCCCGTGCCAGGTGCCGAGGCTGACCCGGGCGTCGCCGAACGCGGTGCTGACCGTCTGCGTGCTGGTGTCGTGCAGTGCCCCGAGGTCGGAGAAGCCGGTGCCGGCGATGATGCCGAGGGGCGGGCGGTTCATGCGACGGCACGCTACCGGTCGAGCGCGAGTTCGTGGACGGCCCGGCGGCGACCCCCCCACCCCGGTGGCAGGATCACCCCCATGGGTGGACGCGTGGCGATAGCGGCGACCGGGCCGGTCTCGCTCGCGGCCGGGCGCGAGGTCGCCCTGGCCGGGGGCAACGCGGTCGACATCGCCGTGGCCGCCGCGCTCGCCGCCATGAGCACCGAGCCGGGCATCGTCTCGCTCGCCGGCGGTGCGTTCGTGTCGGTCTGGCCGGCGGCAGGCGAGCCGGTGGTCATCGACGGCAACGTCGAGATGCCGGGTCGCGGCCTGCCCGCCGACCGCTTCGGTGGCGGCGTCGAGGAGGTGCTCACCGACTACGGCGGCGGAGTTCGGCTGTTCGCCGGGCACGGCTCCGTGGCGACGCCCGGGGCGGTCACCGCGTGCGAGCTGGCCGTCGAGGAGCTGGGGGCGCTGTCGTGGGCCGACGTCGTGGCCCCGGCGACGCGGGCCTGTCGCGACGGCTACCCGATCGGTGGCGCGGCCGCCCGCTACCTCACCTTCACCGCCCGCTCGCTCTTCGGCCGCGACCCCGACGCCTTCCGGGTCGTGACCCGGGCCGACGGGTCGGCGCTCGAGCCGGGTGACGTGATGACCAACCCGGCGTTGGCCGACGTGCTCGACCTGGTCGCCCACGAGGGCGCCTCGGTGCTCACCACCGGCCAGATCGGCCGGGCGATGGTCGACGACATGGCCGCCCACGACGGCCTCGTGACGCACCTCGACCTCGCCGAGTACACGCCGCTGGTGCGGCCCCCGGTGCGCCGCACCGTCGGCGAGTGGGACCTCGCAGTCAACCCGCCGCCGTCGGTCGGTGGCCCGATGCTCGCCGTGATGCTCGGCGAGCTGCAACGCCGCGGCAACTGGCACTGGCCCGACATCATCGACATCCAGCGCATGGTGCTGCGCTACCGGCACACCGTGCACGACCATTCGGCCGACCTCGACACCGCCGGCCACGAGCTGCTGCTGTCGGTCGACCGGCACGGGCTCGCCGGCCTGCCGACCAGCTCGAGCACCGCCAACATCTCCGTCGTCGACCGCGACGGCACCGCCTGTGCGGTCACCGTCTCGAGCGGCTACGGCGCGGGAATCACGGTGCCCGGCACCGGGATGCTGCTCAACAACGCGCTCGGCGAGCCCGAGCTGAACAAGCTGGGGCTGCACCGTCTCGCCCCAGGCACGCGGCTCGCGTCGAACATGGCACCCACCACCGGGCGCACCCGCGACGGTCGGGTGCTCGCCATCGGCTCGCCGGGCGCCGACCGCATCACGACGGCCCTGATGCTGGTGCTCGGCCAGGGCTGCCTGCACGGCGCCGACCTCAGCCACGCCATCCAGGCGCCGCGGCTGCACGTGCGCTTCGACGAGGACGGCTCACCCGTCGTCGAGCACGAGACGGATGCCGCGATCGCCGACGCGGTGCGCGAGGCGGGACTGCCCGCGCGCGACCACGGCATCCAGCAGATGTTCTTCGGTGGCGTCGGCGCGGCCTACCGGCGCGAAGACGGCGTGCTGCAGGCGGCGGGCGACCCGCGCCGGGAGGCCGCGGTCGAGGTCCTCGACGTCGCCTGACCATCGGGGCGGCGACGCCGCGGCGGCCGGCCTGCGCGACTGTGACGCGGACGACCACCCGGGTGCGGCGAAGCGCGGCGGCCGGCGACGGCATCCTGCTATGACTTGAGGACACGAGGGGGCGCAAGCCCTCCCGTCGCCGACGGAACGGACGAGTCGATGTCGCCGCACGCTGGTTTTCCCGGACGGACCCGCGGCACCCGCGCTGGGGCAGTGGCCGCAACGGCTGTACTCGCCCTCAGCGGACCCGGGTTGGCTGCACCGGCGGATGCCGCGTCACCGCCCGTCGTGCCGGCCGCGACCCCGGCACAGCAGGCTCAGGCGGTCTACGACCGGATGACGCAGGCCCAGCGGATCGGCCAGCTCTTCATGGTCGGCACGTCGGTGAAAGGGCTGGATGCCGCGACGCGCACCGCGGTGACCACCTACCACGTCGGCAACGTCTTCCTCGGTGGCCGCACGACGGCGGGGGCAGCCCCGGTGCGCGCTCTCACGGCGACCCTCGACGGCCTGACGACCGCCGCGGCGACGGCCCGGGTGCCGATGCTGATCGCCTCGGACCAGGAGGGCGGCCAGGTGCAGGTGCTCAAGGGTCCCGGCTTCTCGACGATGCCCTCGGCCCAGACCCAGGGCACCTGGAGCGACGCGACCCTGCGGTCGCGCGCCGGCTCCTGGGGCACCCAGGTGTTCCGCGCGGGCATCAACGTCGACTTCGCCCCGGTGATGGACGTGGTGCCCCGCTCGCTCGCGACACGGAACTTCATCGCCACGACCAAGCGCAACTTCGGCTGGACCGAACCGGTGGTGGCCGCGAAGGGCTCTGCGTTCACCCAGGGGATGAAGGCCTCCGGGCTCGCGCTGACCGCCAAGCACTTCCCGGGCCTGGGTCACGTCACGGCCAACACCGACACGTCGGCGTCGGTCACCGACACCGTGACGACCCGGACGTCGACCGACCTGCGGTCCTTCACGGCGGCCATTGCGGCGGGCGCGCCGTTCGTGATGGTCTCGTCGGCGACCTACAGCAGGATCGACGCGAGCCGCCCGGCGGCGTTCTCCAAGACCGTGATCAACACAATCCTGCGCGGCGACCTCGGGTTCAGCGGCGTCGTGACGAGCGACGACTTCGGCAACGCAAAGGCCGTGCAGCGGTGGAGCCCCGGCGCCCGAGCCGTGAACTTCCTCATCGCGGGCGGAGACCTCGTGCTCACGGGCAACGCGACCACGCTCCCGGCGATGGTTCGCGCGGTGACGGCGCGGGCGTCGTCTGACGCGGCGTTCCGCGGCATCCTGCGCACCCGGGTGCTCCGGGTGCTCACCGCGAAGGCCGCCGCCGGGCTGCTCGCGACCCGGCCGCCGACGGACGGCCGGCTCGGCGCGCCGACCGTGCAGGCGATGCAGCGCTGGCTCGGCCGGCCCCAGACCGGAACCATCGACCGCGCCACGGTGGTCGCGCTGCAGACGCGGGTCGGCGCGACCGCGGACGGCGCCTGGGGCCCTGCCTCGACGGCGGCGCTGCAGTCCTACCTCGGCATCTCCCCCGACGGGGCCCGCACCTGGAACACGCGCACGGTCAGCCAGCTGCAGAGGTACCTGACCACCCAGCTGTAGTGACGGGGCCTTCGTGAGACTGGTCTCCAATGGTCTCCATCGGCCGCCGGGCATCGGGTCGGCGTGATGCACTGAACCGTAGCCACCGGCCACTCGCTGCAGGGTTTCCGTCGACCTCCTCTCGCTAGGACCCGCGATGACAGCCCACCCCACCCGGCGCGCCCGTCTGGCCGTCGCCTCGCTCGCCGCCATGACCCTCGCCGCCGGCGTCGCCAGCACCACCGCCTCCGCGGCCGTGCCGACCGCGCCCGCTCCTCCCGTTCCCTCGAGCGGGGTCCACGCCCGCGCCGCCACCCCGGGTTCCGGGGCGGCCAAGGCCGCGCCGGCCACCGCTCCCACGGACAAGCTCGGCGAGCACGACCGCGGGCTGCTGGCAACGGCCCGGGCCAAGGGCGACCGGCGGGTGACGCTCATCCTCGCGACGGTCAAGGGGCAGACGGCCTCGGTGGCCGCGTCGGTGCGGGCCACCGGCGGGTTCACCTCGAAGACCAACGACCGGATCGGCTACGTGCGCGCCGCGGTGCCGACGTCCTCGGTCGACCGGATCGCCGGCCTCGCGCGGGTGCTGGCGGTCGACCTCGACGAGTCGATCCCGCTCCCCGACCCCTCGGTGGCACGGTCAGGTGCCGCAAGTGCCGCAGCCGCGGTCGCCGCGCCCGGCGTCGCGACGCCGGACAGCAACCCCTACCTGCCGACCAACGAGACCGGCTCGGTCGCGTTCCGCACCGCGCACCCGACGTGGGACGGGCGCAACGTGACGATCGGCATCCTCGACTCCGGCGTCGACCTCGACCACCCGGCCCTGCAGACCACGACCACCGGCGTGCGCAAGGTCGCCGACTGGGTGACCGCCACCGACCCGGTCTTCGACGACGACGGCACCTGGCTGCCGATGGACACCGCCGTCACCGCCGCCCCGACCTTCGGGCAGCCCACCGGCAGCGGCGGGGCGAACCAGACCTGGACGGCACCGGCATCCGGGGCCTACCGGTTCAAAAGTTTCGCCGAGTCGGTGACCAGGTTCAGCGAGCCCGCGGGCGACGTCAACCGCGACGGCGACTCGGATGACGTCTTCGGCGTGCTCTACAACCCGACCACGCACGACACCTGGGTCGACGTGAACCAGGACCTGGTGTTCGCCGCCGCCGAGAAGATGCGGCCCTACGTAGAGGCTGGCGCGGTCGGCCACTTCGGCACCGACAACCCGGCCACCGCGGTCATCGAGCGGATGCCGTTCGTCGTCGAGTTCCGCCTCGCCGTCGACACCAGCGCGTGGGGTGGCAGCTGGGTCGGGAAGACCCCGGACTTCGTGAACATCGGCCTCGTCGAGGACGCGCACGGGACGCACGTCGCCGGCATCGCCGCCGCGCGCAGCCTGTTCGGCGGCCCGATGAACGGCCAGGCACCCGGTGCCCGGATCGTCTCGTCGCGCGCCTGCAGCTGGGGCGGTGGCTGCACCGCGGCCGCCCTCACCGACGGCATGGTCGACCTCGTCGCCAGCCGCGGGGTCGACGTCGTGAACGTGTCGATCGGCGGCCTGCCCGCCCTCAACGACGGCAACAATGCCCGAGCCGCGCTCTACAACCGGATCATCAACGACCTCGGCGTCCAGATCGTCATCTCGGCCGGCAACTCCGGCAACGCCTTGAACACCATCGGCGACCCGTCGGTGGCCACGGACGTCGTCAGCGTCGGCGCGCAGATCTCCAAGGCGACCTGGAAGGCCAACTACGGCTCGGATGTCCGCTTCGATTCCGGCGTGCTGACCTTCTCCTCGGGCGGTCCCCGCGAGGACGGTGGCTTCAAGCCGAACATCACCGCTCCCGGCTCGGCGATCTCCACGACGCCCACCTGGCAGCCTGGCAGCGCGGTCGCCGAGGCGGGCTACTCGCTCCCGGCCGGCTACGCGATGTTCAACGGCACCTCGATGGCCTCACCGCAGGCCGCCGGCGCGATGGCACTCCTGCTGTCCGCCGGCAAGCAGGAAGGCGTGGCCACCGGCAACGCCGCAGCCCTGCGTCAGGCCGTCTACTCCACGTCCGTCTACAACCCGGACGTGCCGGCGTTCCTCCAGGGCCACGGCCAGATCAACATCCCGGCGGCCTGGACGCTGTTCCGTCAGAGCCTGAAGCCCGACACCTTCACGTCGTCCGCGCCGGTGTGCACCGAGGTCTGGAAGATCCTCGGCCGGACCGACGGCACGGGCGTCTACAACCGTTGCGCTGCCGACGCCGGTGGCCAGGCAGCCGGGTCGACCCGCACCTACCCGGTCACCATCACCCGCACCTCGGGCAAGGCGAAGTCGGGCACCTACGCCCTCAGCCTTCGAGGCAACGACGGCACGTTCTCGCTGGGCCAGACCTCGGTCAGCCTGCCGCTGAACAAGCCGGTGGAGGTCCTCGTCACGGCGACGCCGTCCGAGGGGGCGCACACCGCTCTCCTTCGCGTCGACGACGCCAAGACCAAGGGCCTCGACTTCTCCGTGATGAACGCGGTCGTGGCGGGTGCCGAGCTGACGGCTCCGACCTTCGGCGTCACGAAGTCCGGGACCTCGTACCGCAACGAGGCCCAGCGCTTCTACGTCAACGTGCCGATTGGCACCAAGGCGCTCCAGGTGAAGCTGTCCGGCCTCGGGGAGGGTAGCCAGACCCGCTTCCTGGCCTTCCACCCCTTCGGCGTCGGAGTGGACTCGACGGCCAGCACGGCCTGCTACTCCAACTTCAGCGACGCCAATGCCTGCAACCCGGCCTCGCGCTCCTACGCCAACCCGCAGCCCGGCGTCTGGGAGATCCTGGTGGAGTCGCGTCGTACGTCGCCGCTGCTGGAGAACCCCTTCACGCTCGACGCCTCGCTGCTCGGTGTCACCGTCGACCCGGAGTCCCTGACGCTCGAGACCGTGCAGAAGGGTGTCGCCACCCCCGTGTCGTGGGACGTGACGAACGACTTCGGCCAGGTGATGGCCTCCGCCACGGGTGGAGCCCTGGGTTCGGCGAAGTCCAGCACCGAGAGCATCGCCAACCATGACGTCGTGGAGTACACGGTCGTCGTGCCGGAGGGAGCGTCGAAGCTGGATGTGAAGATCGGCAACACGAGTGACGCGGGGGCGGACCTCGACCTCTACGTCACCGGCCCGGGCGGTAGCAAGCAGTCCGCGGACGGCGACTCGGAGGAGGCGGTCAGCTACGTCAACCCGGCCGCCGGGACGTACACCGTGACGGTGGACGGCTACGAGGTGCCGGCGGGCACGACGACGTTCGACTACCTCGACGTCTTCTTCGCCGAGGCGCTCGGCAACCTGAGCGTCGACTCGACGCCGTTCCCGCTGGCCAGC
>JBBQNZ010000056.1:0-23341 GCA_038330415.1 Actinomycetales bacterium
AACCGCGGCGAAATCGTCGAGGAAACCACCGCCGAGGCGCTGGCGGCCGGTGAGGTGAAGAATGCCTATACCCAGCAACTGCTGCGCTCGAACAAAGGATGTGCCCCAGCACCGGCACGCTGCCGCCGCGCAGGTGCACCGCCATCCCGGCGACCACAGCCAGCACGAACACCACGGCGAGGAACGCCGGCCCGCGGTGCACGAACCGCATCAGCCCGTACGCGAGGGCGAACCCCGACACCAGGTACATGCTCAGCAGGTCGAGGTGCCCGCCGAGGTCGCTCTGGGTGGCGTGCATCGCCATCGAGCCCGGCCCGAGCAGCACGACCAGCACGGCGTATGCCGTTGCCAGCCCCGGGTGGGCACCCAACGTGACGCCCAGGTGGGCGCGCACCCCGGCATACCAGGCGATGGCCAGGCCGGCGATGACGAAGCCGAGGTTGCTCCAGGTGTTGGCGGGCTGACGGATCCAGCCGGAGCGGGCCGCCTCGCAGAAGCCGTCGCCGCGACCGACGTCGGGGCCGAGCCAGCCCCAGCGCGCGGCGGCCAGCACCAGGCCCAGTGACAGCACCGCCGTCACCGCCGCCACGACCAGTGGTCGCAGGTCGCGCCCGCTCGGCGCTGCGCTCGTCACGCCGGCAACCTCACCACAGAGCCCGGTGCGGCGCCAGACGCCTGCGCTGATAGCGTCGAAGTCACACACCATCACTGCGTACGAAGGGGTACCACTGTGAGCAACGCGCCCGTCAAGGTCGCCGTCACCGGCGCTGCCGGCCAGATCGGCTACAGCCTGCTGTTCCGCATCGCGAGCGGGGCGCTGCTCGGCCCCGACACCCCGGTGGAGCTGCGGCTGCTCGAGATCACCCCGGCGCTCAAGGCGCTCGAGGGTGTGGTCATGGAGCTCGACGACTGCGCGTTCCCGACCCTGGCCGGCGTGCAGATCGGCGACGACGCGACGAAGGTCTTCGACGGCGTCAACCTGGCGCTGCTCGTCGGTGCCCGCCCGCGCGGCCCCGGCATGGAGCGCGGCGACCTGCTCTCGGCCAACGGCGGCATCTTCGCCCCCCAGGGCAAGGCCCTCAACGAGGTCGCTGCCGACGACGTGAAGATCACCGTCACCGGCAACCCGGCCAACACCAACGCGCTCATCGCGATGAGCAACGCCCCCGACATCCCCACCGAGCGCTTCTCGGCGCTCACCCGGCTCGACCACAACCGCGCCATCTCGCAGCTCGCCGCCAAGCTCGGCGTGCCGGTCACCGAGATCCGCAAGATGACGATCTGGGGCAACCACTCCGCCACCCAGTACCCCGACCTGTTCCACGCCGAGGTCGGCGGCCGCAACGCCGCCGAGGCCGTCGGCGACCAGGACTGGCTGGCCGGCACCTTCATCCCCACCGTGGCCAAGCGCGGCGCCGCGATCATCGAGGCGCGCGGCGCCTCCTCGGCCGCCTCCGCGGCATCCGCCACCATCGACCACGCCCGCACCTGGGTGCAGGGCACCCCCGAGGGCGACTGGGTGTCGATGGCGGTGCGCTCTGACGGCTCCTACGGCGTGCAGGAGGGCATCATCTCCTCCTTCCCGGTCACGGTGAAGGACGGCCAGTGGTCGATCGTCCAGGGCCTGGAGATCGACGACTTCTCGCGCGGCAAGATCGACGCCTCGGTCGCCGAGCTCGTCGAGGAGCGCGACGCCGTGAAGGGCCTCGGCCTGATCTGAGTTCCAGGAACCTCACTGGATGCCGCCCGCTCACCTGAGCGGGCGGCATCCGTGCTCTCCGACCGAGCTCTTCGGTCAGTCCCGGCCGTCGAGGATCTTCTGCACTCCCGCGACCTCCCTGGGCAGGTCGCGGCTGAGCGCGTTCCAGACGATGTCGTAGTCGACCGCGTTGTACTGGTGGGCTACCCGGTTGCGGGTGCCTTTCATCGGCCGCCACCTCACCTGAGGGTTGTCTGCGAGGAGCTGGGGGTCTGCCATCTCGACCCTGGCGACCGCCTCACCAATGCGGTGGAGAACCGCCTCGCCGGCCAAGCGCAGGAATTCGTCGGCGTCCCAAGCCCCCTTGCCCTTGGCGACCAGTCGCTCTGCCAGGGCACCGAACTCGAGAAGGTCGACCAAAGCTTGTCGGGCTCGTGGTTCTAGTCCCGCGTCACCAGTCACAAGGCAATCGCCGAACTGCGAATCTCCTCGTGTGACGTGCGCAGTCCCCGGTCACTGATGACATCAACACGGACCCCGAGGAGTCCCTCCAGTTCCTCAGCCAGTTCGACTTGGTCGAAGGCGGAGGCAGTAGGCGAGAAGCGCACCAGAAGGTCGATATCACTACCGGGACGATCTTCCCCGCGTGCCACTGACCCGAACACACGCACACGGCTGGCGCCGTGTCGCCGCGCGATGCGCAGCACGCCGGCTCGATGCTCGGCCAGGACAAGCGACGGGCGCGGCTTCGCCGCCCGGCGCAGTCGCGCGACCATCTTGGCCGAGGGGCGTCGCGCACCACTCTCGTAGGCGGCGATGTTGGACTGAGCCACCCCGGCCAGGTCGGCCAAGTCGCGCTGGCTGAGGCCAGCACTTTCTCGCAAATGCTTGACCTCGTTGGCACCGTCCATGGCTCCACCTCCCGATATCAATGATATCGGACGCCGGGAGGCGCACGCCGCCCTTCGTCCGCCCGTGCGTCATCTCCTCCTTGCCGGTCACCGTGAAGGACGGCAGGTGGGAGATCGTCCAGGGCCTGCCCGCTCACCAGAGCGGGCGGCATCCGTGCGTGTCGAGGTGCGGTGCCACCCCCGGGAGGCCGCCGGCCCCCTTGCTGGGTCGGTCTAGGCAGACCCCAGGGTCGGCACACCGACGCATCGACTTCGATGCCTGCGTGGGGTGTCCGCGTCAGGCGCGCCAGAACCAGCGTCTCGGGCGGCGCCTCCTCGGGTGCGACGAGCGACACCTCGGGTCGTTCGACCCAGCGCGTGAAGTCGGTGGCCCCGTCCGCGCAAGGCGTCGGGCCGTCAGGGGTCTCGTGCCACGCGATGACGAGGTCCTGGGCTCCGTCCTCAGCCTTCCAGTGCGGCATCAGGTCCACGGCCAGCGACTGGGTGAGGACGATCTCCCGCCCCCAGGGGTCGGTCCTCGGCGGTCACGAGCATCCCGGGGAAGAAGTTCACGCGCCGCGGTGGGTCGGTCATGGTGCAGTATCCAGCCATCGCGAAGCGCCCTGCCATGGTCGTCTCATGCCCCTGGGCGCGGCCGACCCCCGTGGGATCACGGGTCGCCGTGACGCGCCCGGGGTCATCGCGCGCGCAGGCGCGTGCGTCCTCATCCTCGGCCTGTCACCCTGCAGGGGTGGCCGCATCGCTGCTTGACGCACTGGCGCCCCGTTGCCCAGCCCTCAGCAAGGAGGTGGACGATGCCTGAGCACCTGACTCCGGGTGTCGAGGTCGAGGAGACAGTGACCGCCCGTGGCACGAGATGGCGTCCGGCTGCGATCATCCTGTCTAGGTGAAGTTCACTCTCAGCATTCATTTTGTACACAGTGGGTGACAGACGATGGACGGATTGCACTACTCATCGCCGAGGTGCAGGCTGATGTGCGCAGGGCAGACGCGACGGAGTGTCCGTCCCATCCAGAGAGGATCACCATGGCCGCGGTCGCGGAGCCCTACCGGATCAAGATGGTTGAGCCCATCACCTTGACCACTTCTGCCCATCGCGAGGAGGCCATCCGGGCAGCGGGCTACAACACGTTCCTGCTGCGCAGCGACGACGTCTACATCGACCTGCTGACCGACTCGGGCACGTCGGCGATGAGTGACCGGCAGTGGAGCGCCATGATGCTCGGCGACGAGGCCTACGCCGGAGCCCGCTCGTTCGACCACCTCGTGGCGGCCGTCCGCGACAACTACGGCTTCCCCTACGTGTGCCCGACCCACCAGGGCCGGGGGGCGGAGCACCTCATCTCGAAGATCCTCATCCGGCCCGGCCAGCACGTGCCGGGGAACATGTACTTCACGACGACCCGCCTGCACCAAGAGCTCGCCGGGGGTATCTTCCACGACGTCATCATCGACGAGGCCCACGACCCCGGCTCGCTGCATCCGTTCAAGGGCAACGTCGACCTCCGCAAGCTCGAGTCCCTCATCGAGGAGGTGGGCGCCGAGAACATCGCCTACGTGAACGTCGCCGTCACGGTCAACATGGCTGGCGGACAGCCCGTCTCGATGCAGAACCTGCGAGCCGTCCGCGAGGTGTGCGACCGACACGGGATCATCATGTGGTCCGACGCCACGCGCCTGGCCGAGAACGCCTGGTTCATCAAGCACCGCGAGCCGGGCTACGCCGACCGCTCGAGCGCCTCCATCGCCAAGGAGATGCTCTCCCACTTCGACGGGCTCACGATGTCGGGCAAGAAGGACTGCCTGGTCAACATCGGCGGCTTCCTCGCCATGCGCGACGAGGAGCTCCTGCGCAAGGCCCAAGAGCTCGTCGTCGTGTACGAGGGCATGCCCACCTACGGCGGGCTCGCCGGCCGCGACCTCGAGGCGATGGCGGTGGGCATGCGCGAGGCGCTCGACGACGACTACCTGACCCACCGCATCAGCCAGGTCGCGTACCTCGGCGAGCGACTCATAGCAGCGGGGGTGCCGATCATCCAGCCGACCGGGGGCCACGCCGTCTTCGTCGACGCTGCCGCCTTCCTCGACCACCTGTCCCAGGACGAGCTGCCCGCGCAGAGTCTGGCCGCCGAGATCTACCTCGACTCGGGGGTCCGAAGCATGGAGCGCGGCATCGTCTCCGCGGGGCGGGACGGGGAGGGTCACAACCGCCACCCGAAGCTGGAGATGGTTCGGCTCACCATCCCGCGGCGGGTCTACACCAACTCGCACATGGACGTCGTGGCTGACTCGGTGATCCGGGTGCACCAGCGACGCCGCGACATCGGCGGGCTCGAGTTCGTCTACGAGTCACCGACCTTGCGGTTCTTCACGTCCCGCTTCGCGCCCATCGTGCACGACGCCGAGGTCTCCATGGCTGCTCTGGAGCGACTGGGTCGGGAGGCCGCGCCGCTCGGGGCTCTCGTCTGAGTCGAGTGAGCGGCACCCGGAAGGCGAGGCTGTGGCGAAATGCTGAATTCCCCCACTGCCTCGCCACCGGAGGCGCAGCCTGGGGTGCGCGAGCCGAGCCAGGGCTGGTGGCGCTGGCGGCCGTCGACGGCCGGCCGGTCGGGGCCGACCCTGGCGTCGTCGCGCTGGACCTGCTGCATGTCAGTGCCCCCTGGCGCGGTCGCGGCCTGGGGCGGACTCTCACCGAGCGCGCCGCGCGCTTCGCGCAGCACCTCGGTGCCCACACGCTGTACGTCTCGGCCTCGAACACGCAGCGAACAGTCGCGGTCTATCGCCGGCTCGGCGCGGTCGTTGCCGACCCTCCGGACCCCGCGTGGTTCGCGCGCGAGCCTCTCGACGTGCACCTACGAATCCCGTTGCCCCTGGTCGACGCTCGGCAGACGTGAACCAGACACCAGCGCCCTTCACGCCTTGGCCCCCGGGGACATGCGGCGGTGAGCCGCACCGCAGGTCCCCAGCACCGCTGCCGGGCTGCGCCTGCATTAGTACGACTCCGGCCCAAAGCCGGGCGAGGCGCCGGACCGCACCCAGGAGACGATCGGGAGCTGCCGCGGGTGAGGCTGAGGCTCGGCCGGCTGTCAGCGGGTCGGGTCGGTGATGACCTGGTAGGGAGCGGTTGCGACGGGCTCGTCGAACTTGCTGTCGACGTAAAGGATCCTGCCGCGCAGCGCCTTGGCAGTGGTGAGCACCCGGTCGGCGGCGCTGGCCTGTTGCTCCAGGAGCCGCGCCTGCGCCCCGTCGGCGGTCAACCGCAGGGTCGCGATCATCCTGCTGAAGTTGCGTACGACGGTCAGCCGATTGCCTTGGCGGACCAACCCGTCGGCGTTGACCAGGTCGGCCCCGCCGGTCTGCACGAGGCTGACCCGGCCGGTAGCGGTCCCGAAGCGCCACAGCTTCCCGACGTTGCCCTGGGCCACGACGAACGCGCTCCGGTCGGCGGTGAGCACGATCCCGCCGAGATTGAACCCGGCCTCGCGCGGGATGAGGTCGGTTGCGTCGGCCCACAGCGTCGCCTGCCAGCCCGAGCTGCCGTGCGCGACCCGGAAGACCTGGGCATCGTTGGAATTGGTGAAGTACGCCGCCCCGTCGGGGCCGATCGCGACGTCGTTGAGGAACACGTCGGTGCCGGGTGCCCGAAGTGCGGCGAGCAGGGTGCCGTCGGGGGCATACACCCACAGGTCGGGGCGGCCGGTGCCGATGCCGTTGGGGCCACCGGCGATGTAGACCCGACCCCGGCCGTCGACCGTGATGCCGCGGGCAGTGAAGCGCCCGTCGGTACCGTCGCCCGGCAGCCACTGCTGGGTTTTCGCGAACCGCACCGAGCCGCGGTGGATCTCTCCGCCGGTCACCTCGCTGACGTAGAACAGCCCGCGACGCTGGTCCGCGCCGATTCCCTCGAACTTCGACCCGACAGGGCTGTCCGGATCACCCTGCAGTTGGTACGTGGCCGGCCGGCCGTGGGCCATCGCCGGGAGCGCCGGCAACGCCGTGGCGCTCAGGGCGGTGACCGCGACGGCGGCGAGCAGGGGGCGGACCAGGCGGTCAGTGCGCGACATGAGGCTCTCCTGTGCTCGACGGATCTAAGGGATGCCACGGTCGATGCGCGCGCGGGCGCTCGCGGAGGCGGCAGTGGTGGCGCCCAGGCGGTGAGGTCGCGTCGTGTTCATGGACCTTCCCTTCACCGCACCGAGCTTGGGCCGAGGGCCGAGGCGACTGCCCCGACCACCGTGACACGGTGCGAAGCGGCCCAGGGTTCACCCCTCCGTTCCCAAGGCACGAAGCGCCGCCGTCTGTCGGCGACGCTTGAAACGAGGCCACCCCCACAGACCCAGCCCTCGACCCCGGTCCCCGGGGTGCTGCATCTCAGGCAACCTCGCTCATTCTCACCCGCTAGGGAGTCGCCTGGCGCCGATGAGACGCATCTCCCCAGCCCTTCGGTTGACGAGGGCAGTCGGTCGGAGGCCCCCCTCCAGAGAGCCTCCCGCGACCCAACTATAGTTGACTCATCCCAACAATAGTTGGATGATGTGGCCGTGGACCTCTCCTTCCCGCTCGCGACCATCGCGCCCACCCTCGACGCCGGAGTACTGCAGGTGCTCGCGGCAACTACTGCTGGATGCAGTGCAGCAGAGGTACACCGTCGTCTTGGCAGGGGCAGCGACGAGGGCGTCCGGAAGGTGTTGGCGCGTTTGGCCGAGCAGGGCGTGGTGCTCGTTGAGACCCCCACTCGGTACCCCATCTACAGGCTCAATCGTGAGCACCTAGCCGCTCCTCACATCGAAGGGCTCAGCCAGCTGCGAGCGGAACTGTTCGACCGCATTCGCACTGAAGTGTCTGGATGGGAAGTTGAGCCGGTTCATGCCGGCCTCTTCGGTTCCTTTGCCAGGGGCACCGCCACCTCCGATAGCGATATCGACGTGCTACTTGTACGGCCGCGCAAGATGGCGCCGGGTGAGGAGGTCGCCTGGCTAGAGCAAATTGACCGCCTCGACCGCCGCATTCAGGCGTGGACGGGCAATGCTGCGCAGATCATCGACGTCACACCCAAAACTCTGGGCCGCATGTCGCGTGAGAACGATCCCTTGGTCAACTCTTGGAGAGTCGACGACATCCCCGTCTTCGGCGAGCGGATCCTGGACCTCATCCGGAGGCCTCGATGACGCCACGCCATTCCGGCCGAGTCGTTACGTGCTCACCGGCGGAAAGCCGTGCACGCCGCGATCAGGCGCGAGCATTTCTCGACGTCGCCGAACTCGTCCTGACAGAGGACCGCCGAGAGGCCCACGTCGCAGCCGCCCTTGCGGTCCTGGCTGGTGTCGCCGCCGCCGACGCCATCTGTGGACTAACCCTGGGTAAGTGGGGCCGGGGGCAAGACCACGCGCAAGCGGCAGGCCTCCTAGCAGAGGTGGCGCTCCACGACGTGACACTTCCCGCGAAACTGAAGCGCCTGCTCGCAGACAAAGACGCAGCCCATTACTCCTCGAGCCTGATCACAGTAGAGAAGGCCACGGCAATGGTGCGCCAAGCGACAGCGTTACTCGCCGAGGCGGAGAGACTCTGACCGCCGCGGGACCTACCGTCACCCGTCTGTGAACACGTCTTCACTAAAGGCATGGCCATCCCCTGGAGGCCGGCAGGAGCCGCTGAGACGCACATCGATCCGCGCGGAACTACCGAGAACCGGTTGTACGCCGGGCCGGGATGTCGGGCAGGATTCAGCCCTGTGACAGGACCCGGGCCCGACGCCGTTGACGATGGCCGTTCGCGGCGGCGGCGGCTGCGAGCCTGGGTCGTCGCGCACCTGGCCGACGTGATGGATCTGTTCGTCTCTGTGGTCGTTCTCTTGTCGGCCATCTCCCTGCAGCTCGCCCCGAAGTGGGCCACAACCCTCCGAGGGTCCTGCGACCCAACCGACCTGTCAACCGCACGCGGCATCCGCCCGCGTCAACCGAAGCGGTCGTCGCAGTCGCTACCATCGCCTCGGGCACGATCTGGGCGCCTGAGGTCATGCGTAGTCACTGCACCGCGTACGTGGACGTCGGGTACCTGCTCGCGGGCGCCGCGACCAGGGTGATCGGCACACCATCGACCACGCCCGAACCTGGGTGCAGGGCACGCGCGACGGCGACTGGGTATCGACGGCGGTGCGCTCTGAAGGCTCCTACGGCGTGCAGGAGGGCATCATCTCCTCCTTGCCGGTCACTGTGAAGGACGGCCGGTGGGAGATCGTCTCGGGTCTGGCCGCTCACCCGAGCCGGCGGCATCCGCGCGTCAGGCTTCGGTCGGCCTGATTACGCGCCCGGTCAGGCCCCCGACGGCGAGAACCTCGTCGAACCCGTCGCGCATGCAGTCCATCAGCACCTGCGGGTCCGGCACCGCGCCAGCGTCGATGTTGAGGCCGACGAAGCAGGTGCCGCAGTACGACATCAAGGTGATGTTCAACGCTGACCCGATCGTGGGCCCGAAGGCGTAGAAGCCGTCGACCTTCGCCCCCGAGAGGTACAGCGGCACCGGGATGCCGGGCACGTTGCTGGCCAGGAAGTCGATGTGCTTGAGCATCCCGCCGATGTAGGCGCGCGGCAGGAGGTTCAGGGTGCCCGCGAGCGCATCGGTGTAGGGCAGTGACCGGTCGGTCTTCATCGGCTCGCAGCGGCGTTGGGTCTCCCGCATCCGCTCGCTCGGGTCGGTGATGCCCACCGGAACCTTGAACCGCATCAGCGTGATGCGGTTGCCCCCGAGGGGGTCGCCGTCCTGGCGGATGCTGACCGGCATGGCGACCCGCAGCTCGTCGACCAGTTCGCCGTGCCGTTCGTGGTACCTGCGCAACCCTGCTGTGGCACCGGCGAGGAACGCGTCGTTGAGCTTGGCCCCTGCGGCATGCGCCGCGTGCAGGGCGTCGACCAGCGGGAACTGCAGCACTTCGTAGTGCCAAGCCAGGTGGCGTTCGGTCATGACCGGGGACAGCGTGGTGGACACGGGCTGGAGGAAACGCGCGACCGACTGCACGGTTGCGACCGTTTCCGTGACTGCCTGACGGGGGTGCCGCACCGCGTGCGCTGCGGTGCCAGGTGCCGAGGTGAGCGACTCTTTTGAGAAGTCCACGAACCGAGACCAGCCGTGGCCCAAGGCGTCGCGGACCAGGTCGACCGTGCCCAGGCTCTCGCCGACGGGCGCATCGGGCATGGGCTCGAGCTCTCCCGGCTCCGGCTGCACGTCGAACAGCAGACGTGCGATGTCCATGCCACCGACGCCGTCGGTCAACGAGTGGTGGAGCTTCATGACCACGGCCGTCTGGTCACCCTCGAGCTTCTCGATGAAGGTGAGCTCCCACAGCGGCCGATCACGATCGAGGCCGGCCATCCCGGTCTTGCGGGCGAACTCCAGCACCGTCGCGAGCGTGTTGGGCTGTGCCGCCTCGAACCGGCGGACGTGCCAGGACAGGTCGAAATCGGGATCGACGACCCATCTGGGGGTGGCCAACCGAAGCGGCGGCTGCACCACCTTCTGCCGGAACCCGGGCGACAGCCGCGTCACGCGATCGAGCCGTTGCAGGAACAGGTCCCAGTCGGGTGTGCCGTCGAGCACGAGGACCACGACGACCGTCGAACGCAGCAGCGGGTCCTGCTCCATGTACCAGGCGAAGGCGTTGGTGTCGCGCATGTGAACCTCGACGCGCTCATCCATCGCGACCACATCCATCCCGTATTCGGCGTGCGCCCGATGCGTCGCCACGCGAGTCTAGTTGCGGGTGGCGCTCCCGGGAACGGTCGGAAGCCCGGGCGAGCGGGGCACCTCGACGGCATCCGTGCTTTGTCGCGATGCGTCGGCCCCAGCGAGGTCCGCTTGGTCACCATGCGTGAACGACGGAATCCGCGCCCACCCTCAGGATAAAGCCTGATGCGTCAGTCCTTAAACTATATTAAGGCTGTTCTGCAAGTCCTTATGGATGTTGAAAGGTGCGGCCATGGTGGTCCAGCAGCCCCCGGCGCGCGTGCGCCGCGCGGCAGAGGACGTCGGTGCGCAGCTGGCCGCGTGGCGGCGCATCCAGAACCTCACTGCCGTCCAGGTGGCCGAGCGCGCAAACATCTCGCGCGACACGTTGCGACGCCTCGAGCACGGCGACCCGGCCGTGTCGATGGGCACGGTCCTGGGCGTCGCTCGAGCACTGGGCGCCCTCGATCGCCTCGTCGATGCCCTCGACCCCTACCAGACCGACCTCGGCCGAGCGCGGGCCTCCGCTGCGCTGCCGAAGCGGGTGCGGCATTGACCGAGCTGCGGGTGCACGTCGACCTTGCTGGTCACACCGTCCGGGCGGGAGTGGCCTACTTCACCGTGGGCCGCGCGGGGGTGAGCACGACCTTCGTCTACGACTCGGCGTACCTGGCCGACCCCGAGGGGTATGACCTCGAGCCGGGGCTGATCCGCCAGTCCGGGCAGCAGTACGTCGACGGCCTGCCGGGGTCGTTCTCCGACGGTGCCCCGGACCGATGGGGGCGCAACCTGATCGACAAGCGACGGCGCGCGCTGCAACGTCAGGCCACGCAGCGACTCCCCGCAACCACGGACATCGACTACCTCATCGGGGTCAGCGACGTGACCCGGCAGGGCAACCTGCGCTTCACGGTCGGCGACGGCCCTTTCCTCGACCCCGACGACGGGGTGCCCCAGCTGGTGTCCCTCCCGCGGCTACTCGCGGCCTCGGACCAGGTGGCCGACGGGGCCGGCCCCGATGACCTCGCTGCGGTCACAACCCTGCTGGATGCCGGGTCCGGGTCGCTCGGCGGGGCACGCCCCAAGGCCTCCGTGCGCGGCGACAACGGCGCCCTGCTCATCGCGAAGTTTCCCCACCCTGAAGACCGATGGGACGTCATGGCGTGGGAGATGACGATGCTCGACCTGGCCCGGCGTGCGGGGCTGCAGGTTCCCCGTGCCCGCCTCACCAAGGTCGGCCCACGCCACGTGCTCCTGCTGGAGCGGTTCGATCGCACACCCGGTGGTGGACGGCTCGGTTACATCAGCGCGATGACCCTGCTCAGCGCCCACGACGGTGACGAGCGCGACTACGACGACATCGCCCAGCTCCTCCCCGAGTCCGGTGCCGCGGTCAAGGACGACCTGGCCGAACTCTTCGCACGAGTCGTGTTCTACGTGGCGGTGCACAACACCGATGACCACCTGCGCAACCACGGGTTCCTCCGCCAGCGAGGAGGGTGGACGCTCAGCCCGGTGTTCGACGTGAACCCCAACCCCGACCTGAGCCGCCGGCGGGTGACCAGTGTGCTCGGTGCCGCCGACGCCGACGCCGAGGCCGAGGCCCTGCTGGACTTTGCCGTGGAGTGCCGCCTCTCGCCGGTGCAGGCCCGCGAGGCCATCGAACGGGTCGTCGCCGCCGTCGCGGGGTGGCGCACGACGGCATCCCGAAACGGCATCCCCCCGAACGAGATTGCCCTGTTCGGTGACGCTTTCGACACCCAGCTCGCCGCCTTGGCCGCACTGGGCACCGCCTGATCCGCCTACCTCACTCGGATCGGCGGGCCTGTTCCATCACGGCCTCGATGCGCTGCAGCATGCCGGCGTGGTAATAGCGGGAGCCGCATGTCGGGCAGGCGGCCTGCGGCACCGAGCTCAGGACCACCGGGCTCCCGTCCGAGGCCGTCATCCTGACCTCGACGAGCCGGTCCTCCAACGTGCCTCCGCAGGGACACATCCCGTCGACCGTCCACCTCTGCACAGGGCCTCCTCCTCGTCCTAGCCCGCCGTGACCCGCGCAACCGGCTGCACGACGGTCTCCGACGGGAGGTCCTCGTGCGCGAGCACGGTGATGCCCGGCAGGGTGGCTCTCGTCAGCGCCTGCAGCCTCGTGCGGGTTTGGCTGGAGGTCAGCACGACGGGCGTGGTCACAGTGGCGGATAGGTGACGCAGCTCGTCGCGCAGGGCGGCGAGGGCGAGCTCCTCGACCTCCTCGGTGAGCTCGGCGGCGCCGAGCCGGGTCTGCAGATCGTGGTCCAGCAGGTAGACCACGAGCACTCCGTCGCGGGATACGTGATCGACGATGTGGTGCCGCAGCCCTGTGCGCACGAACTGCTGGATGCGGTCGTAGTCGGGCCGCGCTTCGTGCTCGGGGCGAGGGGAGGGGACCGGATCGTCGACGACCGAGTACCGCTCCCAGCCCAGTCCGTCAGCGGGCAGGTCGACGAGACGCTCCAGCACTATCGGCAGGTGGCGCAACGGCACCCGGTCCCGAGCCAGGCCGCGCACGAGCCTGGTCAGCGCTGCGGGTGGAAGCTGGCTTCGTGCAGCCGGCACCAGCTCGGGGTTGGTCAGCTCAAGGATGTCCAGCTGCGCGAAGAGCCGGTCCTGTGACACCACCGACGCCAGCTCTTGGCGCAGCTCGACGGCCAGCTGGAGGCAGATGTGCCCAGTGGTCGTCCACGTGGTCAGACCCGTGTCCTCCATCCGCGGGCTCTGCTCGAGCGGTGCGATCGCACCGGGCTTGTCCGGACCCGGAATCGTTGCCGGTCGGCCGTCGCACCCCATGAGGCTCAGTCGTGCCGGCGTGTCGTTGACCAGGCAGGAGTCGAGCGGGATCAGGGGACACGGCAACGTGGTGAGGTCATTGACGCGGACCGCGAAGGTCCCCTCCGGCAGCCCGTCGGAGTCCTCCAGAACCAGCCGTGGCACGACCAGGCCGGTCTCCTCGAAGAGGCCGCTGGCGACGACGCCGAGGAGGTCGTCTGGGTCGTCGGTGTCGCAGACACCCAACTGCGCGGCGACCGGTCCGGGCACCAGGACGCCGACGGTGTCAGCAGCCAGGGCGGCCACCAGCAGCTCCGTCCGCTGGGCGACGTCGTCCATGTCGTCGGTCTCGCCGAGCAGCGCAGCCACCCGGTCGACGTCGCCGATTCCGATACGCAGGTCGACGACGTCACGCAGGAGACCAGCGAGCACGGCGGGCTCGGCGACCGCCGGGCCGGCCGGGTACGCGATGGCGAGCGCCTGTGCGTACGCCACGACTGCTTCGTCGGTGAGGAGGATGCTGGGAGTCGCCGCGATGGCCTGGGCGCAGCACATGCCGACAACCTCGCGAGCCTCGCCCGGGGTGGTGCTGGCGAGCCAGCCGTCCGCATCCGCCAGGTCGTCGATGTCCGGCCAGGCGCCGCGAAGTGCGGCTGCCGCCCGCGACGGGAGGCGCCGAGGGAAGCGGCACGGCTTCCCGTCGACGCGGATGACGAGCAGGTCGCTGTCGTCCGCTCGGTCCGTGGCGACGCGGACCTCGATCTCCGAGGGAATCCCGAGTGCGGACGCCAGCCCCAGCACCTGCCCACGGATGCTCGCCGCGAGCATGTCATGGTCGTCGTTCACTGCGGCACGCTCCGCCAGGGCTGGAGCAACCGTCACCTCGACCAGGAGTGTCACTACTCTGCCTCCTCGGCGAGCCGGCCCAGGTAGCCGTCGGCGGGCCAGGGCGCCTCGTGGAGCGCTTCGCGAGGGCTCTCTCCAGCCTCGGCCAGCTCGAGGTGCAGGCGGTGCTCCTCGACAGCCGTCAGTGGGCGACCCGTCGCCGCGACCTCCACGGCCCACGCCGGGAAGGCCGGTGGGGAGGCCCTGCGACGGTCCCGCCGAACGGCTTCTGTGGCGGCGGCGGCCAGGGACATGTGGTCCGCGTCCACGCCGCCCCTGTCACCCAGCTGCTCGTCCAGGCTCGCCGCGACGAGGTCGGCCACCTGCTGATCCAGCAGGATGCCGTCCGCCACGCAGGCGCGCAGGGCGCGGGCGGCAGCGAGGAGACGGGTGGTGGCGAGGCGGTGCTGGCGCCTCGACGCGCGCTTCGCCTGCGGGCGGGTGTGAGACCTCTCGTCATTGAGGTGGGCACGCCACCACACGGTGGCGGCGTCCACGCCGAAGAGCAGCCCGGCGTGGGCCACGATCGCCTCCTCCACGGCTGCGACCAGCTGACCGGATGCCTCGTGCGGAGACTGCGAGGTAACGCGACCGCTGCTGCGGGTCACCCCGAGGAACTGCACCCGGAACTCGCCGGGAGACAGCGTGGCCGGCCGAAACCGGACGCCCGGGACCTCGAAGCCCAGCCGGGCCGCCAGCCGGTCGCGCATCGCGGGAAGCCGCTCGTCGAAGAACGGCCGCCCGAGCTGTTCCGGGTCGACCATCGGCACCAGGTCGTCGGCGAGCTCGACCCTGATGGACGGCAGCTCGGCAGCGGTCTCGATGAGCGGGCCGAACCTGTCGAGGCGGCCGAGCACTGTCCGCAGTCTGGCCAGCCGCACGCCGTACGTCCCGTCGCCGGGTGCGAGCTCGGCGGCCCTGACCAGGGCGTCCGCCGCCTCGCGCAGCCGATCTGCTCGCGCCCGTCCTGGCACGGTCTCCTCGAGCGCCAGCGAAAGATTGCTCCAGAAGACGGCATCCTCGGGACGCTCCTGCGTGGCAGCCCGGTACAGCGCCTCCGCCTCGGCGTAGCCTCCTGCCTCGTAGCAGCGGTTGGCATGGACGTTGTGGAGGTTCGCCATCGCGCTGTCGCGCGCAGCGACCTCCGAGTCGAGCTCGAACGCGGCGACGATGCACTCGCTCGCCTCCGCCCATCGACCGAGCTCACGCAGCGCGCCGGCCTGGTTGCGGCGGTACCAGCCCCGCTCAGGTGACAACTCCGCGGCCGCCGCATAGCCCGCGGCCGCCGACTCGTAGTCCTCGGCCGCGTAGGCTGCGTCGGCCAGCAGGCTGTGGAGCTCGGCGCGGTCCCGGTCTCCATCGGTCAGGACGCTTCCGAACAGGCGCCGCACGCTGTCAGGGTCCGTACGCCACTGGGCCGCCGCCGACTCGGTCAGGTAGAGACAGGTCCGCAGCTCGGGAGCGGCGGCGACTGCTCGCCCTGCCGTTGCCCAGGCGGTCTCGAGCCGGCCGGCCGACACCTGCCGCTCGGCGAGTGCCGCCCAGAGGGAGCCGGGGTTCCCCGAGCCCGCCTCCGCGGCCAGGAGGAGGCATCGTTCCGCCTCGACGGAGTTGCCCTGCTGGTCGCTGATCTCAGCGGCGATCTGCAGCGTGTCGGAACTGTGTGGGTCGATGGCGAGCGCGCGGTCCAGCTCGGCGGTGGCCCGGTCGAACCGATTCTCCTTGGCCAGCAGACGCGCCATCTCGCCCAGGGCGCGAACCCGGGTCGGATCCAGGTCGACGGCTGTCTGAAGGTGGTCGCGGGCACCGTCGGTGTCGCCGTTGTCCCGGAAGGCGACACCGAGGTCGACCTCGGTGTCGTAGGCATCGTCGGCATCGAGCGCTATCCGCTGATCGGCGACGTGCTGTAGCTGGGTCTTCCGGTCCTTGAACAGGGCCGGTGCGGCGTAGGCCGACATCAGCATCTGGTACAGGCCGCTCTCGTCGGGGGCGTGATGCAGGCCCTTGCGTGCTCGGGCCTCGGTCACTTCCGGGAGGTCGTACCAGAGCGCGCTGAGCGCGTAGTAGGTCTGGCAGGCTGCGTCGTCCGGGTGCTGGGCGAGGGAGTCCTCGAGCATCTGGTCGGCCTGTTTCTGGTCCCCCTGCCACATCCGCAGGAAGGCGCGCGCGGCGACGACCGAAGGAGTGTCGGGGGAGATGGCGAAGGCGCGCCCCGCATAGCGCTCGGCCGCGGCCGAGTCCGCGAGCCAGCCCAGCGTCAGCCGCGATGCCATCGCGAGCAGCAGCACCTGCTCGTCCGGCGGCGTATCGGCATCATCCAGCAACCGCTCGAGGACGGGGAGCGCGAGGTGCCACTCGCTGCGGTGCGCCCGACGGGTGGCTTCTGAGAGCTCATCGCGCCACTGCTCCACCTCGTCCGGAAGCCAAGCTCGAGCGGTGAGCGCGTCGCACACCTTCAGCCGGCTGTTGGCCATCGCCTGGCCATACCTGCGCAACCACAGGCTCCGTCCCGCGTGAAGGTTGTCGGCGAAGGCGCGAAGGCACTGCGCCTTCAACTCGTCCACGAGCCACCGGTAGTAGCCCCCTCGCAACGACGTCACCATCGGCTGCAGCGGGGAACCGACGCTGCGGGTGACCGCAGCGTCGAAGCTGCGGCCGAGGGCGTAGGGGTCCGCCGTGGCGGCGGCCCTCTCCCGCACCGGCTCCACGAGGTCGACCAGATCTCGCACGGGCGCGTTGGCCCTGGCCGCGGCGGCATACGCGTCACCGGCCACGGCCGAGAGCCACTCGAGGTCCGGCGCCGGGCCCGCGAGTCGTTCGGAGACTGTCGTCATGACCACCGCACCGAGTCCTCCGAGCCGGCTGCGTCCGAGGTGGCGGTTGCGTCACCCGTCTCTGGAGGATCCTCGTGGTCAGCATGCGGTGGTGCGGGTGTCGTGTCCGGGATACTTCGGATCGGGTCGAAGTCGGAGCTGCGCCGATCGTCGGGCTCAGCCTCCTCACCAGAGGGGAACGACGGTTGCTTGACGGGCTCGGGAGCTGACGAGCCTCCCGGCAACCCCGGTCTGGGTCGCGCACCGGAGCTCTCCCCCGGCCTGCCCCGTTCGGGCTGCGGGGTGTCCGGGACGGGGTCCTTGAAGGTGTAGGTGCAGTCGCGACATTCCCAACCGGGCTTGGGGACCACGAGGCCGTTGCACTTCGGGCAGACCGTGAAGGGCTCACGGCATACCTTGCAGCGCAGCGGCTGCTGCCCGCGGAGGACGTACGCGTTGCAGTGCCCGTTGGGACACCCTTCCTTCTCGACGCCAACCACCTGGCTGCGGCTCGGCGCGGGTGCCGACACCAGGGCCCGCTCGCTGCGTAGGTAGATGACCGGCGTTCCGAAGCCCCGGTCGTCCCACGTCTGGTCGCGGTCGGGCCGAGGCGTCTCCCCGAGCTTCTTGCGAGCCTTGGTCATGGCGTCGTCCAGCGGCTCGCCGTCGGCGATGCTCTCGTAGAAGGCGGTGGCGAACAGCTCGGCGTCCTCGACCCCGATGGTGTACTGCATGGCGATGACGCCACTGATCCGGTCCGACCGCGCCAGCTCCCGGGCCACGCTGGTGAACCCCTCGAGGTTGTCCCTGGTCTGGTCGGCCCGCGCACCCTCGCACGCGTGCAGGAAGATCAACCGTGACGGCGCGCTGTCGTCATCGAGACCGGTGCACAACACGTCGCTGGCGGTCTTCTCGTTGATCCAGACCGCAGAAGAGGGCGTCTGCGGGCGCTCGCCCAGCTCCCGCCGCGCCTCGAAGTCCTCCTGCTCACGTTGCAGGGTCACGTCATCCTTGCGCAGGGCCAGCCCGCCCGGGCGGCCGTGCCCGATGAAGTGCACGACGTGGGGCTTGTGGTTGCGGAGCTCGGCCCGCAGCTCTGTCTGGGTCGGCGACCGCATCGCGCGCATGCCGAAGCGCTGGGGGTCGAGCGCAGCGACCTTGTCGACGAAGCTGCCGACGCTGAGCTCGGTCATCCCCGGAATGGGAGGGGTCGACACCACGACGAGAATCCGCAGCTTCTCAGTCTGGAAGCCGTCCCGATCCCTCCAGACGCTGGAGTTGGGAACGAAGCGGGTCAGGCTCAGGCTGGTGTCCTGGCCGGCCAGGAAGAAGCCCGCGTGCTCGGGCAGGTCGAGGTACATGAACTCCCAGGGGTACTCCGCAAGGTCCTTCACTTCCGGTCCCAAGACGAGCCGCAGCCTCAGCCGCATCCCGCGAGTGCGGCACTGCCGCAGCGTGCTCTCGAAGGCGGTGCGCAGCGGGAAGTCGGGATGGCCGGGCTCGTCGCCGAAGGCGATGGCATACAGCGCCTTTCCCAGGACGGCGAGCTCGTCGCGACGGCAGTTCTTGTAGTAGTTGTCGACCCAGCGGTCGAGCAGCTTGACCACGAGGCGGGTGATCTGGCTGCGCCCGAGATTGCCCTGTTGCGCCTTTCCCTCCCCTCGCTGGTACTGCAGGTCGTCGTCATACTCGCCGTTGTGGTCGTCCTTGATCGTCAGCGTGCAGGTCACGATCCCGGCCGGCGTGGTTGTCGGTGCCATGAACGAACCTCAGAGGTCCAGGATGGCCAGTGCATGGGACCGTGCATCCTGTAGCTCACCGATCCCGCCCATGTCGCCGAGCTGGCGCGCCCGGTCCCGCCGGGACACGGCCCTGGCGGTCCACTCGGTCTCCAGTTCCTCAGCATGGTGCCAGGTGAGGTCGGGGCTGGTGAACGCGGCGCTGACCAGCGCGGAGAGCCGGACCTTGGTGCTCTGCCAGATCTCTGGTGTGCTTGCGCGGTTTGCCTCGTCGAGCACCTCGAGCCAGCGGCGGTGCAGCCCGAGACGGGTGACGTCGACGTCCGACGGGGCGACCCGCTCGACCGAATAGACGACGTAGTCGGCGCCGCGGACCGGCGTTGATGTCCCCGAGACCACGGCGTGCAGCTCGCCGTCGACGAAGGAAAGCGTGGCGGCATCCAGCTTTGTCCGCGGCGACAGCAGCGCGAAGTCACCAGGCTGGACGGGTGTGAACTGGTCCCGCCGCGCGACGAGTGCCCTGTCGCCGCCGGTGAGTGCCGTGATGCCGGAGACGACGACCCGCGCCAGCGTCGTGTAGGGCGTTATGCCCCCCACGAGGTCCAACGCCTTCGCCGTTCCATCCACCACGTCGAACAGCTGGCCGACGACATTGCCGCGCGCCACGCGGTGCAGCGCGACCGTCACGCCCACTCCGCCGGCGCGCAGCGGGTGCGGGCCAGCGACGACGGTATCGGCGATCGTCGCGCTGATCGGTGCAGTGCCGCCGGCCTGCTCGATCATCGATGGTCCGATGACCGCCGGCCGGGTGACCGTCTCGCCACCGTAGGAGAACTCGGTCGCGACGACGAGCATCGGAGCGTACTTCTCGAGCCACTCCCGTTCGTAGGCCACCGCGACCCGGCGTACTCGGACCTGGAAGTAGTCCTCGCCCGGCACGAGCGGCGGCTGGTCGGCTCCGGGCAGCCTGACCCACTGAGGCGGCTCGGCTTCTTGTCGGGCCAGGCCCTTCACCCAGGACCGGAGAACGTCGAGCCCCTCGGTCATTCGCCCTCCCTCGGGTATCCCCATCTTGACAACAGGATGGCCCAGCACCGGGGTCGCGCACCACCCCAGAGTTGCAGCATGCCAGACTCGAACGAGGAGTGACGTAGCGGGCGCGGGAGTCCTCGGCGAGGCCTCGCGCCGCCTTGCCCGAATCGCACGGCCGCGATTGATCCGTGCAGATCAATGGTGGGCTGGGTGGTCTCGGGGAGGCGCGTCGCCGAGCTGGTCGAGGAGCGCGACGCCGTCAAGGGGGGCTCTGATCTGACTCACCACACCTCACTGGATGCCGCCCGCTCGCGTGAGCGGGCGGCATCCAGTGAGGTGTGGTGAGTCATGCGGGTGACGGCGCGGCGGCATCTGACGCCATCGCGGGCTCCGTGCGGCACGTCTGACTCGGTGAGGCGCAGCGCCCGTGGTCGTCAGTGGATGACGTCGAAGATGTTCTTCTGGATGCCGTTGCTGAAGACCTCGCTGTCGACGAGCCTGAGCTTCTGGGTGTCCTTGTCGGTGTCGCTGAACAGCTTCTGGCCCGCGCCCAGCAGGAGTGGGAAGACCAAGAGGTTGTAGCGGTCGATCAGGCCGGCGTCGGCCAGCGCGTGGTTGAGCGTGACGCTGCCGTGGACGATGATCGGGCCGCCATCCGACTGCTTGAGTGCGGCGACCTCGTCGAGCGAGCGCAGGATCGTGGTCGGCCCCCAGTCGGACATCAGATCGTCGTTGGTGAGGGTGGTCGAGACGACGTACTTCGGCAGGTCCTTGTAGTGGCTGAAGTCGGCCATGGCGGGCCACACCGGGGCGAAGAGCTGGTAGCTGGTGCGGCCCAGCAGCATGGCGGTCGACTCCATCTGCTCCGAGCCCTTGAGCGCGTAGGCGTCGGGGTCGAAGTCGACGCTCTTGAAGGTCCAGCCGCCGTTGCGGTAGGCGCTCTGCCCCCCTGGGTCTTCGACCACGCCGTCGAGGGAGATGAAGGCAGTGCTGATCAGAGTGCGCATCGTCGTTCCTTTGCTGGTCCGTGGTCGGGATGAGGCGGCCCCTCGCCGCCTTCTGACAACCTACGAACGAGGTCGGCCGAATGCGACAGTCGTGCCCTGGCCAGTTGGCGCTGACCTGGCGCGGCAGCACTGTTGGGTGCGGGCTTCTGGAGGCTGACCGGGTGGGCCTGATGCCGACTCGTTCGGGCATGGTGGGGGGACGTGCCCAGTGGACTACGGCGAGCATCGGGGCCGCGAGCTCAGCCGGATGAGCTCGATGACGAGGTCGGCACCGAGAGCTCAGGCGGCGCTGAGCCGCAGGCATCAGCGCACGGGCCAACGACTGGCTGAACCGGGGTGCCCCTGTACATCAGGCTGCGAATTGAGAATCATCGAGTGGTGCCCTCGCGACAGCTTGCGGTTGGCCTGACGCCCATGGAGACGCGGCGTCCGGTCGTGCTGCACTTGGCCGATCGGGCCGAGGCTCTGGGCTACGACGCGTTCTTCGTGGCCGAGGGCTGGGGGCACGACGCGGGCGTGCTTCTGGCGGAGGTTGCGACGCGAACGAAGCGGATCACCCTCGGTACTGGGGTACTCAACGTGTGGGGGCGCACCCCTGCCACCATCGCCATGCTCGCCACCAGTCTTGCCGAGGCGTCGTCCGGCCGGTTCGTGCTCGGGCTCGGCGCGGGGAGCCCGCCGCTTGCCGAAGGACTGCACGACGTCGAGTTCGCCGAGCCGGTGCAGCGGCTCGCCGCCGTCACGCGACAGGTGCGCGGGCTGCTGAACGGCCGACGTCTCGACGTCACCGTCGAGCGGGACAACCGGCCGCTGAGGCTGGCCATCACGCCGCAGCGAGAGATCCCCATCCACCTGGCCGCACTAGGCCCGCAGTCCGTGCGGCTGGCCGGTGAACTCGCTGACGGCTGGGCACCCTTCCTCCTCCCCCTCACCGGGCTCGACGCGAGCCTGCGGCTGCTCCGCCAAGGCGCGGCGCGCGGCGGTCCGGACCGGCCGCTTCCGCTGATCGCCCCCTGTGTCCCAGCGGCTGTCTCGACCAACCCGGCCACGGCCCTGGCGATGGCGTCATGGTGGGTGTCCTTTTACCTCACAAGCATGGGCCCTCTCTACCGCCAGGCCCTGCTCCGACTCGGACACGGCCATGCGGTCGAGCAGGTCCTCGCGGCCAACCCCTCCAGAGGCACCTTCGACGTGCCCGGGACGGCACGCGTGTTGTTGGACGAGCTGACCCTGTGGGGTGATGCCGAGCAGGCAGCCCAAGGTCTGGACCGTTGGTATGAGGCCGGTGCGCAGATGCCCACCGTGGTCCTCCCGCCGGGACGCTCCGTCGAGGAGCTCGAGCACATGCTCGAGGGTCTGCGCAACTGACCTCGCCCACGCGATGGGCACGTCGCACCGGTCTTCGCAGGCTCGGCGCTTCCGCTCGGGACGATCACGGATACCGGGATGGGTGAGGGATCTCGTGACTAGGCTCGGATTCATGAAGGTTGAGCTCAGTTACGACAGGCTAGGCGGCCGTCTCCGTCGAATCGGCGACCTCCAGATTGACTACGACATGGGGGGAAGCCGGCCCAAGTCGCTCGGGCAGTTCGACCTCGACTATGACTTGGGGGGAAACCGTCTTCGTCAGGTTGCAGGCGAAAGGATCGAGTACGACAAGCTAGGCAACCGACCAGTACGGTTCGGCGACCTGGACCTCGAGTATGACCACGTCGGGAACCGACTCATCCGCATCGGGGACATGGGCGTCGAGTACGACATGGCTGGAAACCGGGTGCGACGGATCGGTGGCGTCACGGTCGACTACGACAAGCTGGGCAGCCGGCCCCGATACCTCCAGACAGGCGGCCAGGCGCACCTCGACGAGCACATGGGCGTGGTCGTCTTCCTGGTCCTGGTTGCGTTCAACCGCGACGACTGACTGGTGGCCGGCGGCACCTGCAGTGCGCCGACACGAGGCGATGAGAGGCTGGTCCGAGGCGTGCTGATCGCGTCTGGCGCGAGCGGTCAGCCACGAGGGGCAGAGGCTCCGGGCGGGCTCTGGTGCTCCGCGCCGAACCGATCGTTGTGCCACGAGGCGTCCGCCCTGACGAGAACGACCGAGAGGATGACGGCTGCACCCGTCGCGGCCAGCAGCAGGAGGGTGCGTGCGAGTGCCCCCGGAATGCGTTCCGAACTGCCCCGGCGCACGGTCAGCTGCAGCGCGGGGATGATGCGACCCAACAGGTGCAGCCCAGTGGCCACGCACCAAACCGCGAAGACGCCCTGATGCAGGGCGACCCAGCTGATGCCGAAGCCGAGGGCGGAGAAGAAGCGCTGCCGCCCGACCTGCTCGCCGAGCAGGATGAGCGCGACGCCAGATCCCAGGAGCGCGAGGGTTGAGGCCACAACCAGGGGGCCGAGCCAGCGGAGCACGGTGGGCGGCGGCCCAGCGACCTGGTACGGCTCTCGACCGGTGTAGTAGCCGACGACCCGCCATCCGGTGGTGGCGGTCTTCATCACGGCAGGGGGGATCAGCAGGGCACCCAGGGCAACGTGCCACGAGATGAGCCCTCGGACGTCGAACAGGGTCAGCAGCTCGCCCAGGAAGAGCACGAGGAGGACCAACCCGGTCCAGGCGGTCAGGACGGCATTGCCCGCGGGCCCACCCGTTGGCGGCAGCACCGGGTCGGTGCGCTTGTCCTTGCCGGTGGCCTCGAGCGCGAATCCTTCGGCCAGTTCGCGCCCGATG
>JBBQNZ010000057.1:0-23341 GCA_038330415.1 Actinomycetales bacterium
GACGACCCGCTGCGCGTGCGCGACCTCGAGGCAGCCGACATCGTCGTGGTGAAGGTCGCGCCGCTCGGTGGGGTCCGGGCCGCGCTCACGGTCGTCGAGGCCTGTGGGCTGCCCGCGGTGGTGTCGTCGGCGCTCGACACCAGCGTCGGCATCTCCGCCGGGGTGGCGCTCGCCGCGGCCCTGCCGTCTCTCGAGCACGCCTGTGGGTTGGGCACCGTGGCGCTCCTCGCCGGCGACGTGGCGACCTCACCCCTCGTCCCCGTGGCGGGGTCGCTGGCGGTCGGTCGAGTCGCCGTCGACCCCGAGCGCCTGGAGCGGCTCGCCGCGCCTCAGGATCGCGCCGCGTGGTGGCGTGAGCGGGTGAGGGACTGCGCCGAGCACGTGCTCGAGGCGAGCCGATGATCAGCATCCGGTGGGCCTGGGTCTTCCTCGACACCCCGCGCCGCGACGCAGCCCAGTCGTGGGCGTTCTGGTCGACGGTCACCGGCTGGCCGCTGTCGGCCACGCGCGGCGCCTCCGGCGAGTTCGCCACCCTGCTGCCCGCCCGAGGCGACGCCTGGCTCAAGGTGCAGGCTGTGGGCGACGGGCCTGGCGGCATCCACCTCGACCTCGACGTCGACGACGTGGCCGCTGCCGCCACCGAGGCGGAACGGCTGGGAGCGACGAGAGTCGGCACGATCGGCGAGGCGGTCGTCATCCTGCGCTCGCCCGGCGGGCTGACGTTCTGCCTCACGCCCTGGCACGGTGACGCCGAACAGATGCGTGCGGGGGCCACCGAGCTGGTTGACCAGGTCTGCCTCGACTGCCCCGACGACGCGCACGACGCCGAGGTCGCCTTCTGGGCCACCCTCACCGGCTGGACGTGGGCCGACGTCGACGAGCCGGAGCTGTCCGTGCTGAGGCGACCGGCCGGCATACCGTTCCGGCTGCTGTTCCAGCGCCTGGGGGAGCCGACCGGCCCGGTGCGGGCCCACGCCGACCTGGCCTGCACCGATCGCGGCTCGTCGCTTGCCAGGCACCTGGCCGCAGGGGCGCGAGTCGTCGAGACCCGCACCGGCTGGACCGTGCTGGCCGACCCGGTCGGCCGCGTCTACTGCCTGACCGACCGCAGCCCGACCGCACCGCCGGGCTGACGGCATCCGCGGCGTGGCCGGTGAGCGGCCGGCGGGGCCGGGTCAGGCCGGGTGCGGCAGCGGCAGGCCGAGCAGCGCGTTCTCGACGACCTCGGCCAGCGCGGGGTGGATCCAGTACTGCCCACGCGCCACGTCGAGCGCGTGCTGCCCGAACGTCGCGGCCTGGATCAACGGCTGGATGAGGGTGGACGCGTGCGGCCCGATGGCGTGGGCCGCGAGGATCGCCCCGGTGGGGTCGGCGTGCACGGTGAGCAGGCCGGTGGTGTCCTCCAGGGCCCAGCCGTAGGCCACGTCACCGAAGGCCTGGGTCGCGGTGATGAACGGGGTGCCGGCCTCGTCGAGCTCGGCGGCGGTCGGCCCGAACGCAGCGACCTGCGGGTGCCCGAAGACGGCATGCGGGACAGGGCGGGCGTCGGTGGTTCGTGGCTGGCCGGGAAGCCGGCCGAGATCGACGGCGAGGTTGTGCGCGACGATCCGCGTCTCGTGGTTGGCCACGTGCTTGAGCTGGTGGGCCGCCGAGACGTCACCGAGCGCCCACACCCCCGCAGCGGTCGTGCGCAGCTGCTCGTCGACCACGAGCCGCCCGTCGTCGTGCACCTCGAGCCCACCGGCGGCCGGGCCGAGCCGGTCGGTGTTGGGCACCCGGCCCACAGCGAGGAGCACGACCTCGGCCTCGACGTGGCCCTGGCCGCCCGGCCCGGTGATGCCGATCCGCCACCCGTCGCCGACCCGCTGCGCCGAGGTCGTGCTCGTCGACAGCCTCAGGTCGTAGCGGTGCCGCGCGGCCTCCGTGTAGCGCTGGGCGACCTCCACCTCGTGGTGCCGCAAGAGCGCCGGCCCGCGCTGCACCTGGGTCACCGAGACGCCGAGGGCGGCGAACACGTGCGCCATCTCGCAGGCGACGAACCCCCCACCGATCACGGCCATCCGGGCCGGCAGTGACTCCAGCCGCATCACGGTGTCGGAGGTGTGCACGCCGTGCTCGGGGTCGGGCGCCCGCAGGCCGTCGACGTCCAGACCGACCGGGTGGCTGCCGGCCGCGACCACGACCCGGTCGGCGGTGACCTCCTCGCCGGTGGCCAGGGCGAGCCGGCGCTCCCCGATGAAGGTCGCATCGGTGCGGTAGAGGGTCGTGTGCTCCTGGCCGAGGCGGTAGGCCTCGCCGCCGGCGGAGATCGGGTCGATCCGCCCGAAGATCCGGTCGCGGATGCCGGGCCAGTCCACCGTGGGTTCGTCGAACGTCACGCCGAGGCGGTGGGCATCGTGGGCGTCGACGACCCGGTCGGCCGGCAGCACGAACATCTTGGTCGGGATGCACCCGACGTTCAGGCAGGTGCCCCCGAAGGTGCCGCCCTCGATGATCGCGACGTCGAGGCCGTCGAGCTCCGGGGTGAGCAGCGAGTTGCCCGACCCGCTGCCGATGATGACGAGGTCGTGGTGCGGCATGGCCGCCAGCGTAGGCGTGCGTCGTCCACAGGCGGCTCGTCGGGGTGGCCGCGTCCACAGGTCGGGGATGGGGCTGCCGGTGCCCTGCGGCTGCGGGCGAGGGTGGGGCGGACGAGGGGAGGAGCCCGGATGCACACGCACGGAGGAAGCGGTCGGATGGCGGATGACGGCGCAGCAGCCGACCGTGGTCGGGGGCCGGCGCCCGGCCAGCGGCGGAGGCAGGAGAGGTCGTGGCCGAGGTGACCTGGGAGGCGGCCGCCCAGACGAGCAGGACGCTCGCGCTCCGGGCTCGGCTGGCCGCTCGCGACATGGACGAGCGCCGGGCGGCGCTGTCCCGCTCGGCGCTCGTCTGGTGGCAGGGGGAGGCGGCGGAGCGCTACCAGCGTCGCGTCCAGGACCGGGTGAACGGGCTCGCGGCCCTGTCGGCTCGGCTGGAGTCGCTGGCCCTGCGTGCCGACCAGCTGGCCCGCGACGCGGAGGTGCTCGCTGCGGCCGAGCGCACCGCGCTGACGACGGGTAGGTCCGGATGACGCCTCGGCTGGGGGTCCGCGCCGATGCGCTGGCGGCCACGGCATCCCGGCTGGAGGCGCTGGCCGACGAGGTGCGCGACGACGCGCAGGCGCTCGCGGTCGTGGCGGCCCGGGCCGGTCCACCGCGGGTCCGAGAAGCAACCGACCTGTCACTGCTGGTGCAGTGGTCACAGCTGGCCGGCGAGACGGCGAGCGTCGTGGGCCCTGGCGGGGCCTGGGGTGAGGCCCTGGCGCTCGACGCGCTGGCGCTGCACCTGCGGGCTGCGGCCCGGGTGTACGCCACGGTCGAGGCGTCGGTGGCGGCGGTGATGTCGGGGGTCGCGGTGGGGGCCGATGTCGCGGCCCGCGGTGGTTGGCTCACCGACGGCGCGTCGATGCCGGTCGTCACCCCGGTGGCCGCGACCTTGGTGCTCGACCGCAGCCGTGGCTTCCCGGGCGCTGCCGACCTGGTCGGCGCCGGCCAGGGGCTCGACGGGGGTCGGGTGCGGGTGGTGGAGGTGGCCCGCGGCGACGGCGGGTCGGCGTGGGTGGTCGTCGTCCCGGGCACCCAGGAGTGGTCTCCGCACCCCGGCGCGAACCCTTTCGACCTCACCACCGACGTGCGTGCCGTCACCGGCGACGCCACGCTCGCGGCCGCCGGGGTCGCCGCGGCGCTCGAGGTGGCACGTGGCAGGTCCGGTGGGCGCTCGAGGGTCGGCGACCCGGTGGTGCTCGTCGGTCACAGCCAGGGCGGCATCCTGGCGGCGGCGCTGGCGAGCGACCCCGCGTTCACGCGGCGCAACCGGGTCACCCACGTCGTGACCAGTGGCTCGCCGGTCGGGCTCATCCCGGTGCCGGCCACCATCGCGGTGCTCTCCGTCGAGCGCGGCGACGACCCGGTGCCGCGGCTCGACCTCACGCCCAACCCCGACATCGCGTCGTGGGTCACCGTGCGCACACCGAGCGCCGGCCCCGCCATCGACGTGCGCGCCCACCGGCTCGAGGGCTACGTCGCCACTCTGCGCGTGGCCGAGGCGGCGCCCCGCGGCACCATCGACGGCCTCGACGCGTGGCAGGCCTGCGCCGGTGTCGTCCTCGGCCGGCCGGTCCGCTCGGTGTCCGAGGTGGTCATCGAGCGTGCACGCGCACGGTCGCAGCACGAGGAGCGAGGCCAGACTTGACCCTGACACGGTGTGAGGGAGGAGAACTGAGACATGTTGATCTCGGACTTCGCCCGACTCGGGCAGGTGTCGGTGCGCATGCTGCGCCACTACGACGCGCTGGGACTGCTCGTCCCCGACGACGTCGACCCGGCCAGTGGTTACCGCTCCTACTCGCCCGAGCAGCTCCACCTCCTCAACCGGCTCGTCGCGCTCAAGGACCTCGGCTTCACCCTCGACCAGGTGCGGTCGCTCCTGGTCGAGCCCGTGGGGGCCGACGAGCTGAGAGGCATGCTCCGGCTACGCCGGGCCGAGCTGGAGGAGGAGGCGCGCGCCGTCGGCACCAGGCTGGCGGCGGTCGAGTCGAGGGACCAGGCCGACTGGGTCACCGAGCTCCGGCAGCCCGTCACCCGCTGAGTCGGGGAAGTCCTCGTCGCTGCCCTGGGCGAACCCCTCCCGGGGCAGTGGCAGACTTCCGGCCGTGAACCCGTCCCAGGCGCTGGCGACCGTGCTCGTCGACGAGCTGGTCAGGAACGGCGTCCGCGAGGTCGTGCTCTGCCCCGGGTCGAGGTCGGCGCCGCTGGCCTACTCGGTGCTCGCCGCCGAGCGGACCGGGCGGCTGCGCATGCACGTGCGGGTCGACGAGCGCAGCGCCGGGTTCCTCGCCCTGGGCCTGTCCCGCGGCTCCGGTGCGCCCGTCGCCGTGATGACGACCTCGGGCACGGCGGTCGCCAACCTGCACCCGGCGGTGCTCGAGGCCCACCACGGCGGCACACCCCTGGTCGTCGTCAGTGCCGACCGCCCCCACGAGCTGCGCGGCACGGGTGCCAACCAGACGACCGAGCAGCCCGGCATCTTCGGCTCGAGCACCCGCTACGCCGTCGACGTGCCGGCGCCCGTCGCGCGCCCCGGGCTCGGGCCCTTCTGGCGCAGCACGGTCTGCCGGGCGATCGCGGCCGCGACCGGCACCGTCGGGGGTCTTCCCGGGCCGGTGCACCTCAACGTCTGCCTGCGCGAGCCGCTGGCTCCGGCATCCGCCCTGGACGCCTCTGACACCGCGGACGCCCCGCGCTTCGAGGCGGACGACTCCTGGCCGGACGCCCTGTCGGGCCGGGTCGACGGTGAGCCGTGGGTGCTCGTGGGCGGCCCGGGAGCCGGGTCCGCCGGCCCTGCCGCCCTGGCGGAGGTGGCCCGAACCCTCGTGGTCGTCGGCGACACGCACGACCCAGCCCTCGGTGAGCGGGCGGCCGCCTGGGCCGCCGAGCGGGGACACCCCCTCGTGGCCGAGCCGTTCGGCAGCGCCGCGGTGCGGGCGGATGCCGTGCCCCACGGCCCGCTGCTGCTCACGGCCACCGACTGGCTCGACGCGCACGCCCCGGACCGGGTCGTCGTGGTCGGCCGGCCGACCCTCTCGCGCGCGGCCGGCGCCCTGCTGCGCCGGCCCGGGCTGCAGGTCGAGGTGGTGTCGGAGGGCGGCCAGTGGCCCGACCCGTCGCACGTCGCCTCTGTCGTGCACCCGCCGCAGGCCCTGCGCCTGGGCGGCCCCACCGCACCCGACGACGACCACGGCTGGGGCGAGAGCTGGAGGGTCGCCGCCCAACGCCTCGCGGATGCCGTTGCCGCACAACCGTTCCCGTGGCCCAGTGGCCTCGGCGTCGCCAGTGCCGTCGTCGACGGTCTGCCCGGCGACGCCGTGCTCGTGCTCGGCTCGAGCAACCCGGTGCGTGACGTCGACCTCGCCGTGGCCGGCCCGATCGCCGACGAGGTGCTCGCCAACCGGGGCCTCGCCGGCATCGACGGCGTCGTCTCTACGGCGGTCGGCATCGCCCTGACCCGCACACCCGCACCGACCTACGCCCTCCTCGGCGACCTCACCTTCCTCCACGACGCCAACGGCCTGCTCATCGGGCCGGACGAGCCGGTGCCCGACCTCACCCTCGTCGTCGTCAACGACGACGGCGGCGGCATCTTCACCACCCTCGAGCACGGTGCCCCCGAGCGCGCCGCCGACTTCGAGCGCGTCTTCGGCACCCCCACCGGAACCGACGTGGCGGCACTGTGCCGGGCGCACGGCATCCGGCACGACCTGCTGACGACCAGCGCGGACCTGACGGCTGCGGTCGCAGACGCGCCGCACGGCATCCGCGTGCTCGAGGTCGTGGTCGACCGTGCCACCCACCGAAGGGCGCACGCCGACCTGCGCGCCCTCGCCGCCGGAGCGCTCGCCGACTGACGGCAGACCTCTTAACGGTGGGCGCGCCCATCCGCCCGAAGGGGTGGGCGATCCGCCAGGGGTCGGGGCCTGTCGAAGGACCGATTTCAGCGGGACGGTGGCGCGTTGCGAGAATGCGCTCGTGACCCCCACCCCCCAGCGCACCGACGTCCTCGTCGTGGGTGCGGGACCCTCCGGCGCCGCTGCGGCGGCCTGGGCGGCCCGCGCCGGCCGCGACGTCGTGCTCGCCGACGCCGCGGTGTTTCCCCGCGACAAGACCTGCGGCGACGGCCTGACCCCGCGCGCGATCGCCGAGCTCGACCTGCTCGGGCTGGGCGACTGGGTGCGCGACCACACCGTCAACCGCGGGCTGCGGGCCCACGGCTTCGGCCAGACCCTCCTGCTTCCCTGGCCGGGCGGCAGCCTGCCCGACCACGGCTCCGCCGTCCCACGCACCGAGCTCGACGACCGCATCCGCACCGGGGCGCTGGATGCCGGCGCCACCGGGGTGCAGGGCGCCAAGGCGGTCGACGCACGGGTCGAGGGCGGGCGGGTGAGGGCGGTGACGTTCACCCGTGGCGACGAGACCTTCGACATCGAGTGCGAGCGGCTCGTCGTGGCCGACGGGGTGCGCAGCGGCCTGGGCAAGGTGCTCGGACGCGAGTGGCACCAGGACACCGTGTATGCCGTGGCCGGGCGCTGCTACGTCGACTCCAGCCAGGCCGACGACCCGTGGATCAGTAGCCACCTCGAGCTGCGCGGTGACAAGGGCGAGGCACTGCCCGGCTACGGCTGGATCTTCCCGCTCGGCGGCGGTCAGGTGAACGTCGGCGTCGGCGCGCTGGCGACCACGAAGCGGCCCGCCGACATCGCGATCAAGCCGTTGATGAAGCGCTACACCGACGAACGTCGCGCCGACTTCGGCCTCACCGGCGAGCAGCGGATGCCGACCAGCGCGCTGCTCCCGATGGGCGGCGCGGTGAGCAACGTCGCCGGCGCCAACTGGGCGCTCATCGGCGACGCCGCGGCCTGCGTCAACCCGCTGAACGGCGAGGGCATCGACTACGGCCTCGAGACCGGCCGGCTGGTCGTCGACCACCTCGACACGAACCTCGCGGTCACCTGGCCGGCCCTGCTCGGCGACCACTACGGCGAGGCGTTCTCCATCGCGCGCCGGCTGGCCGGCATCTTCACGGTGCCGAAGACCCTCGCCGCGCTCGGCCCGGTCGGCATGCGCAGCGACTGGCTGATGACGCTCGCGCTGCGCTGGATGGGCAACCTGGTCACCGACGAGGACCGCGACCGTTCGGCCCGCGTCTGGCGCTGGGCCGGCCGCCAGTCCGTGCGCGTCGACGCCCGGCCGCCGTTCTCCTGACCGGTCGAGCGGCGTCCCCAATGTGACCTATTGGTCGATTCGGGGACACCAGGGCGTGGGCCGCGCCGGGCAGACCGCACGAGCGGAGCGGCGGGATGCCGACCCTGGTGTGACCTGTTGGTCGATCTGGGGACGGTCAGGCGGGGGCGGGGGCGGGGGCGGATGCCGTGAGGGCGTCGCGCATCGGCACGAACTTGGCCGACGACTCGGCCACCTCCGCCTCGGGGTCGGACCCCGCCACGATGCCGCACCCGGCGAACAGCCGGATCCGCGACGGGTCGTCCACCGACAGCGCCCCGCAGCGCAGCGCGATGCCCCACTCGCCGTCACCCGTGGCGTCGATCCACCCCACCGGCCCGGCGTAGCGCTCGCGGTCCATGTGCTCGAGCTCGCTGATCACGGCATCCGCCACTGTCGTGGGCGTGCCGCACACCGCCGCGGACGGGTGCAGCGACGCGGCGAGGGTCAGCGACGACGCGGAGTCGACGAGCACCCCGGCGACGTCGGTGGCCAGGTGCATGACGTTGGACAGGTGCAACACGAACGGCACCTCGGGCACGTTCATCGACGAGCAGTGCGGGGCCAGGGCGTCGGCCACCGAGCGCACGGCGTACTCGTGCTCCTCGAGGTCCTTCGACGAGCGGGCCAGCGATGCGGCGAGCGCGAGGTCGTGCTCGTCGTCGCCGGTGCGCCGGATGGTGCCCGCCAGCACCCGCGACGTCACCAGGCCCTTCTCGCGGCGCACCAGCAGCTCGGGGGTCGCCCCCACGAGCCCGTCGACGGCGAACACCCAGGTGGTGCGGTACTGCTCGGCCAGCCGGTGCAGCAGCCACCGCACGTCGAGCGGCTCGCCCGTGGTGACGTCGAGGTCCCGGGCCAGCACGACCTTGTCGAGCCGGCCGCCGGTGATCCGCGCGACTGCCTCGGCCACGGCACCGGCCCACTCGGCCGACGACAGCGCACCGTCGGCGAAGGCGACGTCGACCGGCGCCCCCGGAAAGGGCTGCCGCGCAATCGTCGGCGTTCTCGGCACGGCGGGCACGGCCGGCGCCGGCTCCACCCCCACGGTGGTCAGCCACGCCAGCCCGTGGCGCATCCCCACGACGACCTCCGGCACGACCAGCGTCGCGCCGGACGCCGAGTCCGCGGCATACGACACCGACCCGAACGCGACGGGCCCGGTGCCGGGGCGGTCGACCTCGTCGCGCACCACGGCGGTGCCGACCAGCGCCGACCACCAGGCCTCGAGCTCGGCCATCCGGCCCGGCCCGGATGCCGTGTGGCTCGCCGCGCGTCCCCAGCCCACGATCCCCTCGCCGCGGCGCACCCACGAGCACACGTCGCGCGCGTCGACGGCGGGGATCAACGACAGCAGCGCCGTGCCGAGCTCGGGGTCGAGGGGCACGGTGCGCGAGACGAGGGGGGCGGCCGGAGCGCCGATCGGGTCGAGCGCCGGGTCCCCCGCGGGCAGCGATGTCATCGCGCAGCAGGATACGACCCGCGCCGGGGCGGCCCGACATCGATGGGAGGATGTCGCGCATGAGCCGCGCCTCCCTCGACAAGGACCCCCGCGACGTCGCCGCCATGTTCGACGACGTCGCGAGCAAGTACGACGTCACCAACGACGTCCTTTCCCTCGGCCAGGACCGGCTCTGGCGGCGCGCGGTCGTGCAGGCCTGCGACGCGGTCCCGGGGCAGGTCGTCCTCGACATCGCAGCGGGCACGGGCACCAGCAGCGAGCCGTTCGCCGACTCCGGCGTCGACGTCGTGCCCGCCGACTTCTCGCTCGGCATGCTGCGCGTCGGCCACCGCCGCCGCTCCGACCTCGGCTTCACCGCCGCCGACGCGATGAACCTGCCCTTCGCCGACGGCTCCTTCGACGTCGTCACGATGAGCTTCGGGCTGCGCAATGTCTCCGACCCGGATGCCGCGCTGCGCGAGTTCCTGCGGGTCACCAAGCCCGGTGGTCGGTTCGTGCTCTGTGAGTTCAGCCAGCCGACCAACAAGGCGTTCCGCACCGTCTACAGCAAGTACCTGATGCGCTCGCTGCCGGCGGTCGCGCGCAAGGTCAGCAGCAACCCCGAGTCCTACGTCTACCTCGCCGAGTCGATCCAGGCCTGGCCGGGCCAGCGGGCCATGGCGCAGCGCATCGCGGGCGCCGGCTGGGAGGGCGTGCAGTGGCGCAACCTGTCCGGCGGCGTCGTCGCCCTGCACCGCGCGACGAAGCCGTCGGCCCCCACCGTTGAAGGTTAGGCGCGCCTAAGTGCAGGTCGCAGCGGAGCCGTCCTAGACTCCCTCCGTTCGTGAAGACATTCACAAGCGCCCCACCGGAGGCGGCGCGCCAGCCGACCTCGTCGGGTGAGCCGTCCGTCACTCCCCCTAGGATGAGCGGGACGCGGTCTGTCCTCCCGGCCAGCTGTGCCCAACCGACGCACACGAGCACCGAAAGGGGAGTTGTCCTGCGATGAGCAACCCCTATGTCCCGCTGCTGATCCTGCTCGCCTTCGGCTTCGGTTTCGCGGCCCTGTCGGTGGGTACCAGCCTCGTGGTCGGCCCCAAGCGCTACAACCGCGCGAAGATGGAGGCGTACGAGTGCGGCATCCAGCCCACCCCTCGCGCTGACGGCGGCGGGCGCGTGCCGGTCAAGTACTTCCTCACCGCGATGCTGTTCATCATCTTCGACATCGAGTCGGTGTTCCTGTACCCGTTCGCGGTCGCCTTCGACTCGCTGGGCCTGTTCGCCCTGGTCGAGATGGTGCTGTTCATCGCCACCGTGTTCGTCGCCTACGCCTACGTGTGGAAGCGCGGGGGCCTGGAGTGGGACTGACGAGCACCACCGCACGCCGCACACCCCCCACGATCGCGAAGGAGGCCTGATGGGGCTCGAGGAGAAGCTGCCCGCAGGGTTCGTGCTCACCACGGTCGAGAACGTCGTCGGCTACATGCGCAAGGCGTCGATCTGGCCCGCCACCTTCGGTCTCGCGTGCTGCGCGATCGAGATGATGGCCGTCGGCACCCCCGACTACGACATCGCCCGCTTCGGCATGGAGCGGTTCTCCGCCACACCGCGCCAGGCCGACCTGATGATCGTCGCAGGCCGGGTCTCGCAGAAGATGGCCCCCGTGGTGCGCCAGGTCTACGACCAGATGCCCAACCCCAAGTGGGTCATCTCGATGGGCGTGTGCGCCAGCTCGGGCGGCATGTTCAACAACTACGCCATCGTCCAGGGCGTCGACCACATCATCCCGGTCGACATCTACCTGCCCGGCTGCCCGCCGCGGCCCGAGATGCTGCTCAACGCCATCATCGAGCTGCACCACCAGATCCAGACCAGCAAGCTCGGCGTCAACCGGGTGGCCGCGGCCCGGGCGGCCGAGGAGGCCGCGATGAACTCCATCCCGACCTCGCTGATGGCTCCCACCCACGACCACCTGGCCCACCTCGCGGCACCTGCCGGGAAGAACCTCCTGGCATGAGCGAGAACACCGAGGACACCAAGAACACCAAGGCCGGCGACGGTCCCGAACTCGACGACGCCGACGTCCAGCCGATCCCCGACAAGGCGACCGACACCCCGCAGACCCGCACCGTCGACGACCCCGATGCCCTGCGACCGGCCCACTCGGCCAACATCGCCACCTGGCGCGACCTCGACGCCGACGACCGCGAGCCGGTGGTCGTCGGCGAGCGGCGCGGCATGTTCGGCGCCACCCGCGGCCAGGACACCTCCGGCTACGGCGGCCTGGTCACCCCGACCCTGCTGCCGGGTGCCAGCCCGCGGCCCTACGGGTCGTGGTTCGACGACGTCGCCGACCGGCTGGGCACCGCCCTCACCGAGGCCGGTTCCGTCGCCTACCACGACGCCGTCGAGAAGGTCGTCGTCGACCGCGGCGAGCTCACCGTCTTCGTACGTCGCGAGCACCTGCTCGCGGTCGCGCGCGCCATGCGCGACGTGCCCGAGCTGCGCTTCGAGATGTCCACGGGCGTCTCCGGCGTGCACTTCCCCGGCGAGGAGGGCCGCGAGCTGCACGCGGTCTACCACCTGCTCTCCATCACGCACGGCAGCCGGCGCGTCCGCCTCGAGGTCACCGCCCCCGATGCCGACCCGCACATCCCGTCGATCGTCTCGGTCTACCCGGGCGTCGACTGGCACGAGCGCGAGACCTGGGACATGTTCGGCATCGTCTTCGACGGCCACCCGTCGCTGACCCGCATCCTGATGCCCGACGACTGGCCAGGGCACCCGCAGCGCAAGGACTACCCGCTCGGCGGCATCCCCGTCGAGTACAAGGGCGGCACCGTCCCGCCGCCGGACCAGCGGAGGGCGTACAGCTGATGACGACCCACGACCAGGAACCCACCGTCTTCGAGTTCTCCGCACCCGACGATGCGGACGACATCGCCGACGCTGCCGACATCGCGGACGCCTACGGCGCCTCCGTCCACGAGGGCGACGTCGAGGGCGCCACCGTCTTCAACGTCTCCGGCGGTGACTGGAACGACCTCGTCGACGAGGCCACCGCGCTCCACGAGGAGCGCATCGTCGTCAACATGGGCCCCCAGCACCCGTCCACGCACGGCGTGCTCCGCCTCATCCTCGAGCTCGACGGCGAGACGGTCACCGAGGCGCGCGCCGGCATCGGCTACCTGCACACCGGCATCGAGAAGAACATGGAGTTCCGCACCTGGGTGCAGGGCGTCACGTTCTGCACCCGCATGGACTACCTCACGCCGATGATGAACGAGGCGGCCTACTGCCTCTCGGTCGAGCGCCTCCTGGGCATCGAGGACCAGATCCCCGAGCGGGCCAACATCATCCGGGTGCTCATGATGGAGCTCACCCGCGTCAACTCCCACCTCGTGTGCCTGGGCACCGGCGGCATGGAGCTCGGCGCCACCACGGTCATGACGGTCGGCTTCCGTGAGCGCGAGCGCATCCTGCGCATCTTCGAGGCGGTCACCGGGCTGCGGATGAACAACGCCTACATCCGCCCGGGCGGGGTGTCGCAAGACGTACCGCACGGCGCGGTCGACATGGTCCGCGAGGTCATCACCGAGCTGCGCCGCGGCATCCACGAGCTCGAGCTGCTGCTCAACGAGAACCCCCTGCTCAAGGGCCGCACCGTCGGGGTCGGGTTCATGGACCTCACCGGCTGCATGGCGCTGGGCATGACCGGCCCGGTGCTGCGCGCCACCGGCCTGCCGCACGACCTGCGCAAGTCGGCGCCCTACTGCGGCTACGAGACCTACGACTTCGAGGTCGTCACCCGCACCGGCTGCGACGCCTACGACCGGCTCCGCATCCGCATCGACGAGATGTACGAGTCGCTCAAGATCGTCGAGCAGACCCTCGACCGGCTGCAGCGCACCGAGGGCCAGCCGGTCATGGTCGAGGACAAGAAGATCGCCTGGCCGGCCCAGCTGGCCATCGGCGGCGACGGCCAGGGCAACAGCCTCGACCACATCCGCGAGATCATGGGCAGCTCGATGGAGTCGCTGATCCACCACTTCAAGCTGGTCACCGAGGGCTTCCGGGTGCCGCCCGGGCAGGCCTACGTGCCGATCGAGTCGGCCAAGGGCGAGCTCGGCTGCCACCTGGTGTCCGACGGCGGCACCCGCCCCTACCGCGCGCACTTCCGCGACCCGAGCTTCAACAACCTGCAGGCCGTGGCCTCGATGTGCGAGGGCGGCCAGGTCGCCGACGTCATCGTGGCCGTGGCCTCGCTCGACCCCGTCATGGGAGGTGTCGACCGCTGATGTCGCACGACTTCGGCCTCCAGACCGCGTCCGGTCACCTCAACGTCCCAGAGGTGTCGAAGGAGCCCTACTCCGCCGACGTCGAGGCGCGCTTCCTCGCCGACGCCGCTGAGGTCATCGCGCGCTACCCGCAGAAGCGTTCGGCGCTGCTGCCGCTGCTGCACCTCGTGCAGTCCATCGACGGCTACGTCACCGGGCGCGGCATCGACCTGTGCGCCGAGCTGCTCGACCTCAGCACCGCCGAGGTCTCCGGCGTCGCCACGTTCTACACGCAGTACAAGCGCCACCCCAACGGCACCTACACGGTCGGGGTCTGCACCAACACGCTGTGCGCGGTGATGGGCGGCGACGAGATCTGGGATGCCGTGTCCGAGCACCTCGGCATCGGCCACGACGAGACCACCGCTGACGGCCAGGTGACCCTCGAGCGCATCGAGTGCAACGCGGCCTGCGACTTCGCCCCGGTGGTGATGACCAACTGGGAGTTCTTCGACAACCAGACCCCGGCGTCGACCGTCGAGCTCGTCGACGCGCTGCGCGCCGGCCGGCCGGTCGCCCCCACCCGCGGCCCGAACCAGGTCGGCACCTTCAAGGAGGTCAGCCGCGTGCTGGCGGGCTTCCACGACGGGCTCGCCGACCAGGGCGTGGGCGCCGGCCCGGCCACCCTCGTGGGGCTGAAGATCGCGCACGAGCAGGGCTGGACCGCTCCCGAGGGCGCCTCCGCCTCCTCCGGCTCGGCCACCCCGGGCGAAGCCGCTCCCGGCCGCACCGAGGTCACCGAGGGCTCCGACGAGGCCAAGGCCGACGAGAGCACCACGGCGAGCGCGGGCGCTCCCGCGCCCGACGAGGCGAAGGAGCCCGGCGCCCCGGTCGCCTCCACCGGCGACGGCGTCAGCGGGCTGGCCCGTGAGGTGCCCTCGCCCAAGGACACCATCGACCCCGAGCCCCCGCAGGAGGCCGAGCCCGACGCCGCCGGCCGCGCCGCCAACGTGTCGGCGCAGAGCGCGTCGGTGCCCCCCAGCGAAGCCACCAAAGCCAAGACCACGAAGAAGAAGGGCTCCTGATGGCGACCACCCTGACGCCCATCCTCAGCGCCTTCTGGGACGACCCGAAGTCGTGGACCCTCGACACCTACAAGAAGCACGGCGGCTACCGGGCCCTCGACAAGGCGCTCGGCATGGAGCCCGCGGCCATCATCGCGGCCGTCAAGGACTCCAGCCTGCGCGGGCGCGGCGGCGCCGGCTTCCCCACCGGCATGAAGTGGTCGTTCATGGCACCGCCCGACGGCGGCCCCCGCTACCTCGTGGTCAACGCCGACGAGTCCGAGCCGGGCACCTGCAAGGACACGCCGCTCATGCTGGCGAACCCGCACGTCCTCATCGAGGGCGTCGCGATCAGCTCGTTCGCCATCGGCTGCGAGCACGCGTTCATCTACCTGCGCGGTGAGGTGGTGCACGTCTACCGTCGGCTGCTGCGTGCGGTCGAGGAGGCCTACGCGGCGGGCCACCTCGGCGACGACGTCCACGGCACCGGCGCCACCCTGCACATCACCGTGCACGCCGGCGCCGGCGCCTACATCTGCGGCGAGGAGACCGCGCTCCTCGACAGCCTCGAGGGCCGCCGCGGCCAGCCGCGCAGCAAGCCGCCGTTCCCCGGCGTCGCCGGCCTGTACGCCCGCCCCACCTCGGTCAACAACGTCGAGACGATCGCGTCCGTCCCCGGCATCATCCTCGAGGGTGTCGACTGGTTCACCGGCATGGGCACCGAGAAGTCCACCGGGTTCGGCATCTTCAGCCTCTCCGGGCACGTGAAGAACCCCGGCCAGTTCGAGGCACCGCTGGGCATCACCCTGCGCGAGCTGCTCGACCTGGCCGGCGGCATGCGCGACCCCGACAAGGCGATCAAGTTCTGGACGCCGGGGGGCAGCTCGACCCCGCTGTTCACCGCCGAGCACCTCGACGTGCCGCTCGACTTCGAGTCGGTCGGCGCGGCCGGCTCGATGCTCGGCACGCGGGCGCTGCAGGTCTTCGACGAGACGGTCTGCGTCGTGCGGGCGGTCGACCGCTGGACCGACTTCTACAAGCACGAGTCGTGCGGCAAGTGCACCCCGTGCCGCGAGGGCACCTGGTGGCTCAAGCAGATCCTCGGCCGCCTCGAGCAGGGTGAGGGCAGCGAGTCCGACCTCGACAAGCTGCTCGACCTGTGCGACAACATCCTCGGCCGCAGTTTCTGCGCCCTGGCCGACGGCGCCACCAGCCCCATCACGAGCTCCATCCAGTACTTCCGCGACGAGTACGTCGCACACCTCACCCACGGCGGCTGCCCGTTCGACCCGAAGGCGTCGACGCTGTTCGCCAAGGACGACAAGGACAGCGTGCCCGCATGACGACCACGCCGGAAAAGACCACGCCCGTCGCGCCGCCCGCAGCCGACCTGGTCACCCTGACGATCGACGGCCGGGAGGTGTCGGTCGCCAAGGGCACCCTGATCATCCGGGCCGCCGAGGAAGCCGGTATCGAGATCCCTCGGTTCTGCGACCACCCGCTCCTCGACCCTGTCGGCGCCTGCCGCCAGTGCCTGGTCGAGGTGTGGATGCCGGGTCGCCCCGGCCCCGACGGCACCCCGGGTGAGCCGACCCAGATGCAGGGACCCCCCGGCCGGATGAAGCCGCAGGCCTCGTGCACGATGACCGTCGCCCCCGGCATGGTCGTCAAGACGCAGTACACCTCCCCGGGCGCCGACAAGGCGCAGCACGGGCAGATGGAGTTCCTCCTCATCAACCACCCGCTCGACTGCCCGGTCTGCGACAAGGGCGGCGAGTGTCCCCTGCAGAACCAGGCGATGAGCAACGGGCGGGCGACCTCCCGCTTCGAGGACGTCAAGCGCACCTACCCCAAGCCGATCAACATCTCCTCCCAGGTGCTGCTCGACCGCGAGCGCTGCATCCTGTGCGCCCGCTGCACCCGCTTCTCCGACCAGATCGCCGGCGACCCGTTCATCGCGCTCGTCGAGCGCGGCGCGCTGCAGCAGGTCGGCATCTACGAGGACCAGCCCTTCGAGAGCTACTTCTCCGGCAACACCGTGCAGATCTGCCCGGTCGGCGCCCTCACCGGTGCGGCCTACCGCTTCCGCTCCCGCCCGTTCGACCTGGTGTCGACCCCGAGTGTGTGCGAGCACTGCGCGAGCGGCTGCGCGATCCGCACCGACCACCGCCGCGGCACCGTGCTGCGCCGCATGGCCATCAACGACCCGGCGGTGAACGAGGAGTGGAACTGCGACAAGGGCCGCTGGGCCTTCGCCTACACCTCGGTCGGCGACCGCCTCGAGCTGCCCATGGTGCGCGGCGACGACGGTGAGCTGCGCGTGGCGTCGTGGCGGCAGGCCCTCGAGGTCGCGGCGGCCGGCCTGCGCGCCGCCTCCGCCACGGGCGTGCTCGTCGGTGGCCGGGTCGGCACCGAAGACGCCTACGCCTACGCGAAGTTCGCCCGCACCGTGCTCGGCACCAACGACGTCGACTTCCGGGCCCGGCCGCACTCCGCCGAGGAGGCCGACTTCCTCGCCTCCACCGTCGTAGGCACCGGTCCTGCGGTTGGCGGAGCACGAGACGGCGGCGCGGTCACCTACGCCGACCTCGAGTCCGCCGGCACCGTGCTGCTCGTCGGCCTGGAACCCGAGGACGAGAGCCCGATCGTCTTCCTGCGCCTGCGCAAGGCGTTCCGCAAGCACCGCACGGCCGTGTATGCCGTGGCCCCGGTCGCGACCCGCGGCCTGGCGAAGGTGGGCGGCACGCTCATCCCCACCGCACCCGGCACCGAGCCCGAGGTGCTGGGTGCCCTGGCCGAGGGCTCCGGCACCGACGTCGTCGCGGCCGCCGGCCAGGGCCTGCGCGACAACGCCGTGGTGCTCGTCGGTGAGCGGCTCGCGACGGTCCCCGGCGCGCTGACCGCCGTGGTCGCCCTGGCCGAGGCCACCGGGGCCCGGCTTGCCTGGGTGCCCCGCCGGGCCGGTGAGCGCGGTGCGCTCGAGGCCGGTGCGCTCCCGACCCTGCTGCCCGGTGGGCGCCCGCTGGCGGATGCCGCGGCGCGCGCCGAGGTCGCGTCCGCCTGGGGCGTGGAGTCCCTTCCCGACACTGCCGGTCGTGACACGGCCGGGATCGTGGCTGCCGCGGCATCCGGCGACATCGACGCGCTCGTCGTCGGTGGTGTCGACCCGCTCGACCTCGGCGCCGCCGGCGCCGTCGACGCCTTCACCCGCCCGTTCGTGGTGTCCCTGGAGATCCGCCCGTCGGCGGTCACCGAGGTGGCCGACGTGGTGCTCCCGGTCGCGGCGCACGCCGAGAAGGCCGGCACCTTCGTCAACTGGGAGGGCCGGGTCCGCACCTTCGAGGCGGCCATCGCCTCCACGCGGGTCAGCGACTACCGGGCCCTCGACATGCTGGCCGACGAGCTGGGTGAGTTCCTGGGCACCCGCACGGTGCGCGAGGTGCGCGCCGAGATGGAGGCCCTGGGCCCGTGGCAGGGCGCCCGCGCGGCCGCCGCGTCCGTCGAGGCCGGCGACGTGCCGAGCGTCGAGGAGGGCACCCTGGTGCTCGCCACCTGGCGCCACCTGCTCGACCGCGGCTCGCTGCAGGATGGCGAGCCCTTCCTCGCGGGCACCGCCCCGTCCCCGGTCGCCCGGGTGTCGCCCGCCACGGCATCCGGCCTGGGTGTCGTCGACGGCGACGCGCTGACCGTGCGGGTCGGCGGCACGACCGTCACCGCCCCGGTGCTGGTGTCCGAGATGGCCGACCACGTCGTGTGGCTGCCGACCAACTCGGTGGGCAGCGACCTGCGGGCCGCCCTCGCCGGGGCGCCGGGAGCCCTCGTCTCCGTCACGAAGGAGGTTCAGTCATGAGCTCGTTGCTGGCCCTGCCGCTGGCCGTCTCGACCGCCACCGGCAACACCGACAACCCGGTCGCCGACTTCAGCGACACCCCGCTGTGGCTGAGCCTGATCAAGGCGCTGATCATCTTCGTCTACCTGCTGATCTCGACGCTGCTCGTCATCTGGTTCGAGCGCCGCATCATCGGCCGCATGCAGCAGCGCCCGGGGCCCAACCGCAACGGCCCCTTCGGCCTGCTGCAGACCCTGGCCGACGGCATGAAGTCGATGCTCAAGGAGGACGTGCGGCCCAAGGCGGCCGACGTGTTCGTCTTCACCCTGGCCCCGCTCATCACGGCCACCATGTGCTTCGTCTCGTTCTCGATCATCCCGATGGCCGGTGAGGTCTCGATGTTCGGGCACACCACGCCGTTCCAGCTCACCGACACCTCCGTGGCGGTGCTGCTCGTGCTCGCCGTGGCCGGCATCGGCATCTACGGCGTCGTGCTCGCCGGCTGGTCGTCGGGCTCGACCTACCCGCTGATGGGTGGCCTGCGCGCCACGGCCCAGATGATCAGCTACGAGATCGCCATGGGCCTGTCCCTGGTCGCCGTTTTCCTCTACGCCGGCTCGATGTCGACCTCGCAGATCGTCGCGGCGCAGTCGAGCCTGTGGTTCGTCATCCCCGCGTTCTTCAGCTTCTTCGTCTACGTCATCACGATGGTGGGCGAGACCAACCGGCTCCCCTTCGACCTCGCCGAGGGCGAGGGCGAGCTCACGGGTGGCTTCCACACCGAGTACGGCTCGATGCGCTTCGCGATGTTCTTCCTCGGCGAGTACATCAACATGTTCACCGTCGCCGCGCTCGCGACGACGATGTTCCTCGGCGGCTGGCAGGCGCCTCCCGGCATCGCGGCCATCAACGGCGGCATGTTCAACGACGGCTACTGGGGCCTGCTCTGGTTCACCGCCAAGCTGTGGATGTTCATGTTCGTGTTCGTGTGGCTGCGCGGTTCCCTCCCGCGGGTGCGCTACGACCAGTTCATGCGCTTCGGCTGGAAGTTCCTCATCCCCGCCACCTTGACCTGGGTCGTGCTCGTGGCGTTCTTCCGGGCCGGCCAGAACGGCTGGCTCGGTGGCACCGTCGACTTCGCCGGGCGCTCGTTCCCGGTCATCTCGCTGTTCCTCGTCGGCGTGATCGCCGTGCTCGCCCTGGTCTTCGGCTGGATGTGGGACCGCCGCGCCGAGGCCAAGGACGCCTCGTCGCACCCCGGGGTACCCGAGGAGATCGACCCGTTCGCCGGGGGCTACCCCGTGCCACCACTGCCCGGTCAGCGCCTGCGCGAGCCCTCGCTCGACGCACCGGCCCTGGCTGCGGGCAGCGAGACCAAGGAGGCCGTTCGTGGCTGACGACCAGAAGAAGTCCGGCTTCTTCTCCGACCTGTTCGCCCCCGTCGGTGGTTTCGGCGTCACCTTCGCCACGATGTTCCGCAAGGTGGCCACCGAGGAGTACCCCGAGGAGAAGCGCCCCACCCAGCCGCGCTTCCACGGTCGCCACCAGCTCAACCGGCACCCGGACGGCCTGGAGAAGTGCATCGGGTGCGAGCTGTGCGCCTGGGCCTGCCCGGCCGACGCGATCCTCGTCGAGGGGGCGAACAACGACGACACCGAGGGTGGCGCCGGACGGTTCAGCCCCGGTGAGCGCTACGGCCGCGTCTACCAGATCAACTACCTGCGCTGCATCTTCTGCGGGCTGTGCATCGAGGCCTGCCCCACCCGCGCGCTCACGATGACCAACGTCTACGAGCTCGCCGACAACAACCGGGCCGACCTGATCTTCACCAAGGACCAGCTGCTCGCCCCGCCGCAGCAGGGCATGCTCCAGCCGCCGTTCCCGATGGTCGATGGCCTCGAGGAGCGCGACTACTACCTGGGCAAGGTCTCCTCTGCGACCGACACCCAGCGGGCCTACGTCGAGGGCCACACACGCACGAGCGACGACGCGGAGGTGACCTCGTGACGAGCACCGGCGAGGCAACGCTGTTCTACATCCTCGCGCCGCTCGCGGTCGTCGGCGCCCTCGGGCTGGTCTTCGCCCGTAAGGCCGTGCACGCGGCCATCGGCATGGCGATGACGATGATCATCCTGGGCGTGTTCTACATCGCCCAGGACGCCGACTTCCTCGGCGTCATCCAGATCTTCGTCTACACCGGCGCGGTCATGATGCTGTTCCTGTTCGTCCTCATGCTCGTCGGGGTCGACTCCTCCGACAGCCTGGTCGAGACGCTCACCGGGCAGCGGTGGGCCACCGTCGTGCTCAGCATCGGCCTCGCCGGCATCCTCACGACCGCCATCGGCCAGGTGACCATCGGCACACCCACCGGGGTGGGTGCGATCAACGCCGAGACCGGCAACGTCTCGGGCGTCGCCCAGCTGATCTTCGGCCGCTACGTGTGGGTCTTCGAGATGACCAGCGCCCTGCTCATCACCGCCGCGCTCGGCGCGATGGTGCTGGCCCACCGCGAGCGGCTCGGGCGCGGCCCGAACCAGCGCGAGTGGAGCAGGCGCCGCTTCCGCGACGGTGAGCACCTCGCCGGCCTTCCGGCGCCCGGCGTCTACGCCCGGCACAACGCGGTCGACACCCCGGCCCTGCTGCCCGACGGCTCGCCCTCGGAACTGTCGGTGTCACGCGTGCTCACGGCCCGCGACCAGAACCTCTCCCCGGAGGTCTACCGCGAGGCCGAGGCCCAGATCGAACGCGACATGAGCGAGGGGAGCGAGAAGTGAGCGTCGTCAACTACATCTACCTGGCGACGATCCTGTTCGCGATCGGCGGAGCAACCGTGCTCACCCGCCGCAACGCGATCATCGTCTTCATGGGCGTCGAGCTCATGCTCAACGCGACCAACCTCGTCTTCGTCACGTTCGCCCGCATCCACGGCACCCTCGACGGTCAGGTGCTCGCCCTCTTCGTCATGGTGGTGGCCGCGGCGGAAGTCGTCGTCGGCCTCGCGATCATCATGGCGATCTTCCGTTCGCGCCGCTCGGCCTCGGTCGACGACGCGAACCTGCTGAAGCTGTAAGGAGCACCAGTGACCTCACTCACCTACGAGGTGGTGGCCGACGCGAGCGGGGCCTCGGCCTACGCGTGGCTGCTCATCGCGCTGCCGCTGCTCGGTTCCGCGATCCTGCTCCTCGGCGGGCGGCGCACCGACAAGTTCGGGGCGTACCTCGGCACCGCGATGCCGTGGGCCTCCTTCGCGGTCGGCCTGGTCATCATGATCCAGCTCGTGGGCCTGGCGCCCGAGGCTCGGGCCATGCACCTCACGCTGTGGGACTGGATCCCCGCGGGGGCCTTCCAGCTGAACATCGGGTTGCTCGTCGACCCGCTGTCGATGTGCTTCGTCATGCTGATCACCTTCGTCGGGTCGCTGATCCACGTGTACTCGATCGGCTACATGGAGCACGACCCCGACAAGCGGCGCTTCTTCGCCTACCTCAACCTGTTCATCGCCTCGATGCTGCTGCTGGTGCTCGCCGACTCCTACCTGCTGCTGTTCGTCGGCTGGGAGGGCGTAGGCCTGGCCTCGTACCTGCTCATCGGCTTCTGGAACTGGAACCCCGCCTACGCCACCGCGGCCAACAAGGCGTTCTTCGTCAACCGGGTCGGCGACCTCGGCCTGCTCATCGCGATCATGCTGATGTTCGTCACCTTCGGCGGGGTCGACTACGCCACGGTCGACGCGGGCGTGGCCACCGCCAACTCCGGGACGCTCACGGCCATGGGCCTGCTCCTGCTCGTCGGGGCCTGCGGCAAGTCGGCGCAGTTCCCCCTGCCGTCCTGGCTCGGCGACGCGATGGCCGGCCCGACACCGGTGTCGGCGCTCATCCACGCCGCGACCATGGTCACCGCCGGCGTCTACCTCATCGTGCGCTCCGACGTCATCTTCACCGCCACCCCCGACGCCCGCCTCGCAGTGGCGTTCGTCGGGGCGATCACGCTGATCTTCGGGGCGATCATCGGCTGCGCCAAGGACGACATCAAGAAGGCCCTCGCGGCCTCGACGATGAGCCAGATCGGCTACATGATGCTGGCCGCGGGCCTGGGCCCGATCGGCTACGCCTTCGCGATCTTCCACCTGCTCACCCACGGCTTCTTCAAGGCCGGGATGTTCCTCGGGGCCGGGTCGGTGATGCACGGCATGCGCGACCGGGTCAACATGCGCCACTACGGGGCACTGTCCCTGGTCATGAAGATCACCTGGGTCACCTTCGGGCTGGGCTGGCTGGCGATCATCGGCGTCCCACCGTTCTCGGGGTTCTGGTCCAAGGACAAGATCATCGAGTCGGCGTTCGTCGGCGAGGGCTGGCAGCCCTGGGTGTTCGGTACCACCGCCATGCTGGGCGCCGGCATCACGGCCTTCTACATGTCGCGGCTTTTCTTCATGACCTTCCACGGTGAGAAGCGCTGGGAGGACGACCAACACCCGCACGAGTCGCCGCTCACGATGACCATCCCGATGATGGTGCTCGCCCTGGGATCGGCGTTCCTCGGCCTCATCCTCGGGCCGACCGGCATCATCACGGCCTGGCTGGCGCCGGTGGTCGGTGAGCCGGTCGAGGACCACCCGGTGCTGCCGGTCCCGGTGATCATGGTGACCACCCTGGCGCTGGTGTTCGTCGGCGCGTTCTGGGCCTGGCGGCGCTACGGCGCCGACGTCGTGCCCGAGGTCGCACCCAAGGGCTCGGCGATCACCCAGGCCGCCCGGGTCGACCTCTACCAGGACGCCGTCAACGAGGGCCTGTTCATGCGGCCCGGCATCCACCTGACCCGCGGGCTGGTGTTCGCCGACGCGCGCGGGGTCGACGGAGCGGTCGGCGGCCTGGCGG
>JBBQNZ010000058.1:0-22866 GCA_038330415.1 Actinomycetales bacterium
CGAACACGCCTGGATGTCCAGCGACACGCCCCAAGTCGTGTGCCTACACGGAATCGCGTTCCGGCACCCATACAAGGCGCTGACCTGCACGTTTGTGTTCAGCGAGGGCCGCATGTGCCCATCATCTCCGGAAGTCCGGCCACACCCCAACCGCAACCCCCGCCACCGGTCAACACCCCCCACCCGCCCGAACACGGGCCTACTCGCGGATCTGGGTCTGATCGTGCGAATCCACGTCCACGCCGCACGGACAAACACGATCACATTGCCTCGGGCAACAGTGAAGATGCCGGCGATCACTGCGTCGGGTGGAGTGACATCGCCGAAGCAGTCATGCCAGGCGAACTCAGTCAGCTCGAGTGCATCAAGCACGGCCTCAGCACTGTCGCCGAACTCGGCCACGGCCCGAGGCCGACGCTCCAGACGCCTCTCGGCTCTGCTTTGCGCCATGGGAAGCACTCTGCCATCGCTCATATACGCCAACGCTCCTTCGCGGATCGCGGCAGGTCCGGTTGGCTCTCACTGGGGGCCTTTCCAGGCAGTTGGCGACGAGGGGCAGAACGAGAACTGACCGGATGCCGCCGTGGATCAGCGGATTGTCGGTTTTGAGTCCCTTCAGGCCCCGTTATGCCGGGGGGGACGTCGACACGTAGCCCTTGGCGAGGTTGACCCGGTTGGCCAGCGGCTCGTCGGTGACGAATCGGCGCAGGTTCGCCTCGAACAGCTTCGCGAGTTCGTCGCGCCAGCCGATGACGTCGCCGCACATGTGCGCCGAGACCGCGACGTTGTCGAGGCGCCACAGCTCGTCGTCGGCTGGTAGCGGCTCGGTCGCGAACACGTCGAGGGTGGCCCCGGCGATGCGTCGTTCGCGCAGCGCGTTCACCAGGGCCGTCTGGTTGACCAGGGCCCCCCGACCGACGTTGATCAGGTGCGCAGAGGGGCGCATGGCGGCCAGCACGGTGGCGTCGACCATTCCGCGGGTCTGCGCGGTGAGCGGCGCCACGACCACGACGTGATCGGCCCAGCCGACGGAGGCCGCCAGGTGGTCGCTAGCGACGACGGTGCCGAAGTCGGGGTCGGCGTCACGAGCCACACGCCCGACGCCACGCACCTGCAGGCCCACCGCCCGCAACAACCGGGCGGTCTCCCGGCCAATGCCACCGGTGCCGACGATAAGCGCGGTCTGTCCGGTGGCGCGGGTGAGCTCGCGGTGTTGCCACGTGTGCTCACGCTGCAGGTCACGGCTGCGCAACAGCTGCTTGGTGTGCGCGAGGATCCCGGCCAGCACGAACTCGGCAATGGGCCGGTCGAAGACCCCGGCCGAGTTTGTGACAACAACGTTGGAAGAGGCGATCTGTTCGAATGGGAGCCGGTCGACCCCGGCCGCGGCGACGTGCACCCACTCCAACGCGTCGGCGGCGCCCCAGTGGGCCCGAAGCGCCTCCGAGAAGAAGTCCCAGACGAAGAGCACCTGGGCACCAGGCAACGCCTCGCCCAGGCCGTCAGCATCGGTGATGGTCACCTTGGCCAGGTCATAAAGGGCCTCGAGGTTGACGGGCGGGGGGGTATCGGCGGCGGTGAGCACAACGAGACGAGGTCGGCGGTCAGCGGTCGTGATTCGATCCCGTCCGCCATGAAGCGAGGTTCCCCGGCCGACACATGGAGGCATAGTCACGTGAGCAGGCTAGCGAGAACATGCATTGTTGACAATCTGCAATCGTCCCCGGCACGATCAGTCCATGACTTCCTTGTCGCCCCTGCTCAAGACCGCCACCCCCGTCGTCGTCGACCGGGCCTCTGGATGCTGGATTCACGGCACCGACGGTCAGGACTACCTCGACTTCACTACGGGCATCGGCGTGACCAGCACCGGCCACTGTCACCCCAAGGTAGTCGAGGCGGCTCGCGAGCAGACCGGCAAAATCATCCATGCGCAGTACACGACCGTCATGCACCAGCCGCTGCTCCAGCTGACCGAGAAGCTCGGGGAGGTGTTGCCGCCGAGTCTCGACTCCGTCTTCTACGCGAACTCCGGGTCCGAAGCCGTCGAGGCCTCGGTGCGTCTGGCCCGGATGGCGACGGGGCGCCCCAACATCGTCGTGTTCCAGGGTGGGTTCCACGGCCGCACCGTGGCCGCCGCGACCCTGACCACAGCAGGGACCAGGTTCTCCGCTGGGTTCTCGCCGCTCATGGGCGGGGTGCACATGGCGCCCTTCCCCTACGCCTACCGCTACGGCTGGGACACCGCGACCGCCGTCGACTTCTGCCTACAGGAGCTCGACTACCTTTTCGCGACCCGAACCGCGCCGAACGACACGGCCGCCTTCCTCATCGAGCCCGCCCTCGGTGACGGCGGGTACCTCCCCACCCCACCGGCCTTCCTCGAGGGGCTGCGCGAACGGGCGGACCGGCACGGCATCGTGCTCATTCTCGACGAGGTGCAGGCCGGTTGCGGTCGCACCGGTAGGTTCTGGGGATACCAGCACAGTTCCATCACGCCTGACATCCTCATCACCGCCAAGGGCATCGCCTCGGGATTCCCGATCAGTGCGATGGCGGCAACAACCGCGCTCATGGAGCAGGGCTGGCCGGGGTCACAGGGCGGCACCTACGGCGGCAACGCAGTGGCCGCGGCAGCCGCCTGCGCCACCCTCGACGTCTTCGAGGAGGAGTCGCTTGTCGAGAACTCACGCCAGCGTGGGGCGCAACTGACGGCGGGCCTGGAGAAGATCCGGACCGACCACGGTGTCATCGGCGATGTTCGCGGCAACGGGCTCATGCTCGGCATTGAGTTCACCGGCGCCGACGGCAAGCCGGATGCTGCTTCTGCCTTGGCGGTGCAGCAAGCGACCACCCGCCACGGCCTTCTCACCCTGACCTGCGGGCCGCTCGGCAACGTCATCCGCCTCATCCCTGCGTTGGTGGTCAGCGAGTCCGAGATCGACACCGGTCTCGAGCGGTTCGCCGCCGCCCTCAGCGAAGTGGCCGGGCGTGACTGACCCCCAGCCTGAGGCGAACTCGAGCCGGGGACGTCGGTGAGCGCCCCGTTGACGGTGAGGTCCAGCCCGACTCCCGACTCGGCTCGACTAGTAGGTGACCTGCAGGCCACCGGGGTGGAGGTCGACTCCTCGCCACGCCGCCTCAGCGAGTACTCGTACGACGCCTCGAACTACCGGGTGCGCCCACTCGCGGTCACCTTTCCCCGCTCGCCGGCGCAGGTGCGCGACGTGATCGGCGTATGCCGTGACCATCAGGTTCCGCTGGTGGCTCGCGGTGGGGGAACCTCGATGGCCGGCAACGCGATCGGCCCGGGTGTGGTCATGGACCTCTCTCGGCACCTGTGTCGGGTGCGCGCCGTCGACGAGCAGGCCGGCACCGTCGATGTCGATCCCGGGGTGGTGCTCTCAGAGCTGAGCCGACACGTCGAGGCGCACACCGAGGGACGGATGACGTTCGCGCCCGACCCCTCGAGCCGCACCCGGGCGACTGTCGGCGGGGCCATCGGCAACGACGCCTGCGGAAACCACTCGGTTCGCTACGGCCGCACCAGCGACCACGTGGTCGAGGTCGACATCGTTACGACCGACGGGTCGCTGCTGACTGCCCACCGTGGCGGCCTACGTGCCACCGACCCGGCTGATGCGCACAGTTGCCGCCGCGCGGCCGACATCACCGACCAGCTGGTCGTGCTGCGAGACCAGCACCTCGGAGCGGTGCGCACCGAGCTGGGCCGCATCCCCCGGCAGGTCAGCGGCTATCACCTCAGCCACCTGTTGCCCGAGAACGGCTTCGACGTCGCCCGGGCTCTGGTGGGCAGCGAGGGAAGCTGCGCGATCGTGGTCGGGGCGCGCATGCGAGTCGTGGCCCGGCCCGCCCAGGGCGTGCTCGTGGTGCTGGGCTACGACGACGTCGTCGAGGCGGCCCGCGACGTACCGCACCTGCTCACCGCCGACCCTGCCGCCATCGAGGGTATCGACGAGAAGATCGTCGCGACGATGCGCTGGCGCCGCGGTACTGACTCGGTCGCTGGGCTGCCGAGCGGCCGGGCCTGGCTGTTCGTCGAGCTGGACGGGCAAGACCTGCCTGAGGTGCTGGGCCGGGCGCGCGCCCTCGCCGCCGAGCTGACGAGTACCGGCGGAGCCGTCGGCGCCCTGGTGGTCACCGACCCCATCGAACGGGCGATGCTGTGGCGGGTGCGTGAAGACGGCGCCGGCCTGTCGTCACGGCTCGCGCCCGAGGACGGCAGCGATACCTCCCCGGAGTCGTGGCCGGGCTGGGAGGACTCAGCCGTCGCCCCCGAGAAACTGGCCGACTACCTCGCCGACCTTCGTGGGCTGCTCGCCGAGCACGGCCTCGCCGGAGTGATGTACGGCCACTTCGGGGCCGGTTGCATGCACATCCGCATCACCTTCGACCTGCGCAGCCCGCACGGCCGGGTGGTGTTCGAACGCTTCATGCGCGAGGCCGCCAAGCTCGTGGTGAGCCACGGCGGGTCGATCTCGGGTGAGCACGGAGACGGTCGCGCCCGCAGCGAGCTGCTGCCCCTCATGTACTCACCAGAGATGCTCGGGGCCTTCCTCGACTACCAGCGGGTCTGGGACCCAGCGGGCCTGCTCTCGAGCGCCAGCCTGGCCACGCCGGCTCTTCTCGGTGACGACCTCGCCCTCGTGGGGGTGCCGGACAGGCAGTGGCGTACCGCCTTCGAGCTGAGCGCTCCTGCCGACCAGAACGGGCTCGTGCACGCGGTGCAGGGTTGTATTGGCGTCGGCAAGTGCCGCACGAGCGGCGGTGGGGTGATGTGCCCGAGCTACCGCGCCACGCGCGACGAGAAGGACTCCACGAGGGGACGGGCCCGGGTGCTGCAAGAGATGGTGCGCTCGGCCCCGACGGTTGAGGCCGGCTGGCAGAGCAAAGAGGTGGCCGAGGCCCTCGACCTCTGCCTGTCGTGCAAGGCGTGTTCGACCGACTGTCCGACGGGCGTCGACATGGCCACGCTGAAGTCGGAGTTCCTGTACCACCACTACGAGGGCAGGTTGCGCCCCAGGTCGCACTACGCTCTCGGTTGGCTGCCGCAGTGGCTCGGCTTCGCCCGCACCGTTCCCGGGCTGGCCAACCGGCTGATGGGCTCACGGTTGACGCGGGGCGGCATGAAGGCCTTGGGCCTGACCGCCGAACGGTCGCTGCCCCCGCTTGCCCCGCGCGACGCTTGGGCGAGGTCGATGGCGGCCGCCGGTGCCGCTCGGCCCGGCGTGGGCAGCGGCAGCGTGCTCGTGTTCGCCGACACGTTCACCAAGGCCTTCCGACCGGAGGTGGCCGGGGCCGTCACAGCGGTCATCGGCGGCGCAGCAGAGTCGGTGGAGTGCACCGAGGACGCCTGCTGTGGACTCACCTGGATCTCCACCGGCCAGCTCGACATCGCCACGGCGCGCCTCACCCAGGCCGCCGAGGTGCTCGATGACGGCACCGACCGGCTCATCGTCGTGCCCGAACCGAGTTGCGCGGCGGCCCTGCGACACGACCTGCCCCGGCTGGTCAACTCGGCGAAGGCGCAGCGGGTCGCGGCTCGGGTGCACAGCTTCGCGGCGTACTCGGCCGGGTTGGCCAGCGAGGGCCGCCTGGGCGCGCCGGGCCGGCCCCTGCCGGCGCGAGCCGTCGTGCAGACCCACTGCCACGAGTACGCGACCTTCGGCGCCTCCGTGCAGACCAAGGTGCTGCGCGCCTTCGGTATCGAACCAGTCGAAGCGACCGGTTGCTGCGGGGTGGCAGGCAACTTCGGCTTCGAGGCCGAGCACTACGACCTCTCGGTCGCGGTTGGCGAACAGGGCCTGCTACCGGCCATCCGCGCCACCACCACCGATGCCAGCGTCCCGGTGCTCACCGACGGCTTCTCCTGCGCGATGCAGGTCGGCCACCTCGCCGCCGAGCGCGGCTCTCTACACCTGGCCCAGCTCATCGACCCGAGAAAGGACCCCTCATGACGCACACCGCCATGACGCACACCGCCATGACCGACACCAGCATGAGCGCGCGCGCCCAGCAGCTCATCGCTGCCGTTCCCACCGGAGTGTTCATCGACGGCGAATGGTCTGCGGCGGCATCCGGAAGGCGGTGCGATGTGGTCAACCCTGCGACCGAGGAGGTGATCGCCTCGATCGCCGACGGCGGGCCCGAGGACGCGCGTCTCGCGATCGAGGTGGCGGCTCGCACGCAGGCCTCGTGGGGCAAGACGCCGCCACGAGTGCGCAGCGAGATTCTTCGGCGCGCTTACGAGCTGGTCATGGAGCGCCAGGACGATCTGGCCGTGGTCATGACGAGTGAGATGGGCAAGCCGTTCGCCGAGGCCAAGGGTGAGGTGGGCTACGCCGCGGAGTTCTTTAGATGGTTCTCGGAGGAGGCGGTGCGCATCGGGGGCGACGCCACCACCTCCGGAGACGGCAAGACGCGCATCATCGTCACGAAGCAGCCCGTGGGGCCTTGTGTGCTGGTCACCCCGTGGAACTTTCCCCTGGCGATGGGCACGCGCAAGATCGGGCCGGCCATCGCGGCGGGCTGCACGATGGTGTTCAAGCCGGCGCACCTGACCCCGTTGACCTCGTTCGCGCTCGTCGAGATCCTGCGCGAGGCAGGGCTGCCCGACGGGGTGCTGAACGTTGTGTGCTCGTCTGACCCGGGCTCGGTGGTGGAGCCGTGGATGAGCAGCGGCCTGGCTCGCAAGATCTCGTTCACCGGCTCGACCGCGGTCGGGGTGAAGTTGTTGGAGCAGGCTGCCCAGCACGTCATGCGCTCGTCGATGGAGCTCGGCGGCAACGCCCCGTTCATCGTGTTCGACGACGCCGACCTCGACGTCGCGGTCGAGGGGGCGATGGTGGCCAAGCTGCGCAACATGGGGGAGGCGTGCACCGCCGCGAACCGGATGTTTGTGCACCACAGTGTCGCCGACGATTTCGCCGACCGTCTGGCCGCGAAGATGGCCGCGCTGCGGGTCGGCAACGGTCTCGACGAGGGCACCGACATCGGCCCGCTCGTGGAGCCGAAGGCGCTTGCGAAGGTCGAGGCACTGGTGGCTGAGGCGCGGGGCCGTGGCGCCAGAGTGGTCTGCGGCGGTACGGCAGTCGAGGGCGCCGGCTACTTCTACCCCCCGACCGTGCTCGCCGGCGTCGACCCTGCCTCCGACCTGATGAGCCAGGAGATCTTCGGACCGGTGGCGCCGATCATCTCGTTCGACTCCGAGGCCGAGGTGGTGGCCCTGGCCAACGACACCCCGTGGGGTCTCGTGGGTTACGTGTTCACCCGTGACGTCGACCGTGCTTTTCGCCTGAACGAGGCCATCGAGGTCGGCATGCTCGGCGTCAACACCGGCCTGGTCTCGAACCCGGCCGCCCCGTTCGGTGGGGTCAAGAGCTCGGGGCTAGGGCGCGAAGGGGGACGCCTCGGCATTGAGGAGTTCCTCGAGGTGAGGTACCTCGCCGTGCCGCGCAGCGTCGGAGCCTGACGCATGACCGAACCATCCGCATCGACCGAGGCGAGCTCAACGCTGCCGGGTGAGCCGAGTGAGGCCGAGTACGACGACCGTCTCATCCGGGTACGCGCTGCCATGCGGGCACGGGGGCTGGCCGGCCTCGTGTTGACCGACCCGGCCAACCTGTACTACCTCAGCGGGTACAACGCCTGGTCGTTCTACACCCCGCAGCTGCTGCTCGTTCCGGCCCAGGGGCCGATGGTGCTCTTTGCGCGCGCCATGGACGCTCAGGGTGCCCACCGCACCACCTTCTTGCGCGGTGAGAGCGTGGTCGGGTACCCCGAGGTGCTCGTGCACCGGCGGTTGGCGCACCCGTTCGACTGGGTCGGCGAACAGATCAACCGACGCGGCCTGCTCCCGGGCGGCGAGAAGCTGGGAGTCGAGCTCGACAGCCACTACTTCTCGCCCCGGGCGTTCATCGCCCTGGATGCCGCCCTGCCGCACCACCGGCTGGTCGACTGCGACGAGCTGGTCAACTGGGTGCGGGTGGTCAAGAGCGAGCACGAGATCGCAGTGATGCACACCGCGGCCCGGGTCACCACGGTGGCGATGCAGGCCGCCATCGACACGATCGGGGTCGGGGTACCCCAGCACGTCGTGGCCGCCGAGATCGCCAAGGCTCAGGCACTGGGTGACGGCGAGGCGTGGGGTGACTTCCCGGCCATCGTGCCGATGATGCCGACCGGCGTGGCTGCCGACACCCCCCACCTGACGTGGACCGACCGGCGGTTCGTCAGGGACGAGGCCGTCGTCATCGAGCTGGCCGGGGTGCACCGGCGCTACCACGTGCCCCTGGCCCGCACCTTGGTGCTCGGTCAGCCGAGCGACGAGCTGCGCCGCCTCGAGGAGCCCGTCGCCGAGGGCCTGGGCAGGGTGCTCGCGCAGATGACACCAGGCACCGACGTCACCCACCTCGCTGACACCTGGAACGAGACCCTCGCCCGCCACGGCCTCTACAAGGCGAGCCGTCTCGGGTACTCGATCGGGATCGGCTACCCGCCCGACTGGGGTGAGCGCACCGTGAGCATCCGCTCGGAAGACACGACCGTGCTCGAGACCAACATGACCTTCCACATCATCTGCGGCATGTGGATGACTGGCTACGGCTACGAGGTCTCGGAGTCGGTACGGGTCACCGAGTCGGGCGCCGAGCCGTTCACCGACTTTCCCCGTGAGCTGCTGGCCCGATGACCACCACGAAGGAGCTACCCGTGATCACTACCCTTGCCACCCTGCCCACACGCCCTACCGACTGCCTTGCGGGCCCGCCCAGCGACGGCCGGCTGCCGTTGGCCGACCGGGCGGCGGGGCTCGTCGGGTCGTTGATCGACAGCTCGACGTCCCTGCTGGCCGCCCAGACTCACGACATCGTGCGGTTCGCGATGGGAGCCCCCGCCCCCGACCTCATGCCGTGGAAGAACTTCGCCCAGATCGGCGAGCAGGTGTGGGACGAGTCGTCGTTCACGTACGGCGCCACCGAGGGCGAGCCGGTGCTCATCAACAGCCTGGTCGAGCACGGGGTCGGGGCCGCGGAGCCGTTCGTGCCCGAACGCAGCGTCATCACCTCGGGCGGTATGCAGGGCCTCGACATCGCCTGCAAGCTCTTCGTCAACCCCGGTGACCTCGTGGTCGTCGAGTCGCCCACGTACACCAACGGTTCGGCCACCGCCCTGTCGTACGGAGCCGACCTGCTCGAGGTTCCCGTCGACGACGACGGCATGGACGTCGACCGCCTGGAATCGCTGGTGAAGCAGGCCGGCCGGGCACCCAAGGTCATCTACACCATCCCGAACTTTCAGAACCCCTCAGGCGTCACCCTCAGTGAGCAGCGCCGGCGACGGTTGGTCGAGCTGGCCCACCACTGGGGCTCGGTCATCCTCGACGACGACCCGTACGGCTCACTGCGGTTCGCGGGGTCGGCCGTGGCCGGCTTCAACGAGATCAGCCCGCACGACCCGCAGGTGTTCTCGGTGCGCACCTTCAGCAAGACCCTGGCGCCGGGACTGCGCGTGGGCTGGGTCGACGTCGACCCCAGGCTGCAGCCGCTGATCATCAACGCGAAGCAGGCCATGGACACGTGTACCAACGTGCCCGCACAGCACATCGTGGCCGAGTTCATCCGCCGGGGCGAGCTCGACGCGCACCTGGAGCGGCTGCGAGTGGAGTACCGCCACCGGTGCGACGCCATGCACACCGCGTTGGCCGAGCACCTCGGTGACGGCGTGCGCACCACCACCCCCGAGGGGGGATTCTTCCTGTGGGTGAAGCTCACCGGCGAGAACGCGAACATCAACACCCCGCAGCTCTTTGAGATCGCCCTCGCCGAAGGGGTGGCAATCATTCCGGGTAGCGCGCTGTCGCCCTCGGGTGCGTTCACCGACGCGTTCCGGGTGTGCTTCGCCTCGGTACCGTCCGACCGCATCAGGGTCGGGGTCGAACGGCTCGCCCGAGCGATCGAGAAGGCTCGCGCGGCTACCGCGGGCTGAGCGCGCCAAGATGTCGCAGCAGCCGCCGGTGGAGGGCGTGACCACCGCAATCGACAAGGCCGAGCTCGTCGCGCTCACCCGGGCTCTGATTCGCGCCCGGGGCGAGAATCCCGGTGGCACCGAGCAGCAGACTGTCGACGTGCTCGCCGACGCGTGCCGGCAACGCGGGATGGAGGTGGCGGTGACAGAGGTCTCGCCCGGTCGGCCCAACCTGGTCGCCACCCTCTGGCCCGAGCGTAACGGCCACGAACCCAGCCGGGGCGCCGACGCTGACCATCCATCCGAGGCCCCGCCCAACGGCCTTCTGTTTCTCGGGCACTCCGACGTCGTACCAGCCGGAGGCGGCTGGCGGGTCGACCCCTTCGAGGCGGTCGTCGAGGATGACCGGATCATCGGCCGGGGATCGACAGATATGAAGGGCGGGCTGGCAGCGATCCTGGTCGCCATCGATGCTGTTCGCGCGTCGGGGGCGGCTCTGGCCGGGCCGGTCACGCTCGCGTGCACGGTGGACGAGGAGGACCTCGGCCTCGGCGTACGCGCCCTGGTCGAGTCCATCTCACCCCAGAGCATCCGTGGCCACAACGACCCGGCGAACTACGACGGCCTCGACCCGACGGCCTACGCCGGTTGCATCGTGGCCGAGCCCACCGACCTGGAGGTGGTGCGCGGCTGTCGCGGCGACGCGTACTTCGAGCTGCACGTGTCCGGGGTGCCGGCGCACTCCGGTCGGCCCGCTGACGGTCGCAACGCGATCGACGCCATGAGCAAGGTCATCACCCTCATCGGTGAGGACCACCAGCGCTTGACCGGGGCGCCCACCGAGCTGCTCGGCTCGGGCACGTGGAGCGTCGGGCGGATCGAAGGGGGCACCGGGACCTCGATCGTCGCGGCCGAAGCGCACCTGTGGGCCGACCGCCGCCTGATGCCAGGTGAGGACCCCGAGCAGGTCCTGGCGGCGTTTCTCCACAGAGTCGAGGCGGCCCAGGTCGCGACCGATGGCATCACGGTGACCGGCGAGGTGACGATGCAGATGCCGGGGTTCGCCACCGCAGCCGACCACCCGCTCGTGAGGTCTGCGGTGACCACAGGCCAGGCTCTTGGGCTCGAGGCGCCCGTGACCGGCTGGACCGCCGCCTGTGATGGTGGCTTCGTCGACCGCGACCTCAACATACCGACGATCGTGCTCGGGCCCGGCAGCATCAACGACGAGGCGCACCAGGTGAACGAGTCAGTCGCGGTGGCTGACCTGGTGAGGGCCGCCGAGTGGTACGGCGCGCTCATCACGGCCGTTTGTACGATGGTAGACAAAGAGCAGAACCGGGTCGGTGACGTGTTCTCGTAGAGCAAAGGAGCTCAGCGGCATGGTTGAGAGGCGAACACCCCACGGAAGTGGGCCTGAGATGGTCCCTATCGTGCAGGACTCGACGCCCACGCTCATCACGCGCCAGCTGCGCAACGCGATCGCCCGCGGCGAGTTCACCCCCGGCCAGCAGCTGCTCGAGACTCAGCTGGCCTTGCGTCTGGGTGTCAGCCGAGGCCCGCTGCGCGAGGCCATGCAGCGGTTGTCGCAGGAAGGCTTGCTCGACAGCTTTCGCAACCGTGGGGTGTTCGTCATGCAGCTCGACGACGCGGCGATCACGGACATGTTCCTGGCCCGGACGGCGATTGAGCGAGCGGCGCTGGGCCAGCTTATTGCCACCGGCCGCCATCGCCAGGCCACCGTGCTAGGTGACCTCGCCGACGCGATGGACGACTACCGCGAGACCCCGAGCAGCCCCGAGGTCTCTCAGCTCGACATGCAGTTTCACGAGACGCTGGTGGCGCTCAGCGAAAGCCCCCGCCTGCAACGGATGCACGCCGAGATGATCACCCAGGTGCGCATGTGCCTGACGCAGATGCAGCACACCTACGACTCGGTCGACCCCCGGCTCACCGAGCACCGTCTGCTTGCCGATGCGATTGCCGCAGGTGACGCCGAGCTGGCCGATCGCCGACTTCTCGAGCACATGCACGACGGGGTGCGGCGACTTCGCGAGGGGGTGGCGTACTCGGCCGGTGAGTCAGCCGCCGGTACGAAACAAGCGACCAAGCCCGGGTACGCTGACGGTTCGTCCCGCCAGGCGTAACCCCCACCAGGCGGTGACCTGGTTGGCGGTGAGTACCGGCCGGCCCAGCTCGAGCTCGAGCGCCTCAATCAGGCCCACGGTGTGCAGCGCTGTGTCGGGCACGAGAATGGGCAGGCCGGCGGCCCGGCTGGCGGCGCGGGTGACCAGGGCGCGCACCTTCTCGGGGCCGAGGCGACCGGCATGCTCGCCGCTGGGTACCCCGTGGCTGTCGCCAGCGACGACCGAGATCTGTTGTGCTTCAAGTACCCCGACGAAGAACTGGGTGACCTCGCGCGGATAGGTCGCGGCGAGCACCACGGCCGGAGCCTCGAGCGCCGTGACCGCCTCGAGGAAGGCGATCGTGGTCGACGATGCTGGCGCCTCAGCCGCGGCGGCGACCCACCGCGCCTGACGGTGGAGACCGTCGAGGCCGTAGACGAAGCTGCCCGACGTGCAGGCCCACATCACCGCATCCGGGTGGTGCGCCTTCGCCTCGTGGGCGGCGGCCGCCAATGGCTCGTGCGCGCCCAGCGCGAGTAGCGCGGTTACATCATGGTCGGTCGCGCCCTCCCAGGTGTGCACCACGGGAAAGTGGACGCCGGGCAGGTGTCGTTCAAGGGTGTCGTACTCGTCCTCGGCGCTGTGACCGGGATAGAGCATCACCACGGTGGTCTCGGCGCTCACGGGGGTGGTCATCTGGACTCACTGGCAGAACGACACCAACAAAGGGTGGTCAAGGGCGGGATCCTTCGATAGATTGCAGATTGTCGACAATCAAGCATGGTACTTGAGTCAGCTGAGCACCCCTTCATCGACGCAGGAGCGACCTCTATGACCGCAGCATCCGCCACACCACCTGTCAAGGTGGAGACCCGAGACCTCCGGCGCGCCATCGCCGCATCCGGCATCGGCAACGCCGTGGAGTGGTTCGACTACGGCATCTACGCGTACGGCACGGTCTACATCGCCAACGCGCTCTTCCCCTCCGGCTCCGCGAACGCGGTGCTGTTCACCCTGTTCGGCTTCGCCATCAGCTTCCTCATGCGCCCACTCGGGGGCCTGGTCTGGGGGCCGCTCGGAGACAAGATCGGCCGCAAGGCCGTGCTCTCGATGACGATCCTGCTCATGGGCGGGGCCACGGTGTGTGTCGGCCTGATCCCCAGCTACACCACGATCGGGATAGCGGCGCCGATCATCCTCTACCTGCTGCGCATCATCCAGGGCTTCTCCACCGGCGGCGAGTACGGTGGCGCGGCGACCTTCATGGCCGAGTACGCGCCCGAGAAGCGCCGCGGGTTCTTCGGCAGCTTCCTCGAGGTCGGCACCCTCGCCGGCTTCAACGGTGGCGCGCTACTGATGCTCGCCCTCATCGCGTTCACCAGCGAAGACCAGATGTCTTCGTGGGGTTGGCGCATCCCGTTCTTCGTCGCTGGTCCCCTCGGCCTGATTGGGCTGTACCTGCGCAACAAGATCGAGGACACTCCGATCTTCCAGGAGCTGGAGGAGAAGGAGGAGACGTCGACCAGCGCGCGCGCCACGCTCAGGGAGCTGTTCAGCAAGCACCTGCGCACCCTGCTCATTCTCAGCGGCATGGTCATCGCCCTCAACGTGGTCAACTACACGTTGCTCACGTACACCCCGACCTACCTGCAGGAGGTCATCGACCTGTCGCAGGACAACGCGCTGATCGTGCCGATCATCGGCCAGTTCATCATGATGCTGTTGTTGCCGGTCTTCGGTGGGCTCTCGGACCGGGTCGGGCGCAAGCCGCTGTGGTACGCATCTCTCATCGGCCTCGTCGTCCTCGCGATCCCCATGTACACGCTAATGGGGACCTCCGTGGCCGGGGCCGTCATCGCGTTCTCCGTCCTGGGCCTGCTCTACACCCCGCAGCTCGCAACGATCTCGGCCACCTTCCCGGCGATGTTCCCCACCCCCGTGCGCTACGCCGGCGTCGCGCTCGGCTACAACGTCGCCACGTCGCTGTTCGGTGGCACCGCCGGCTTCGTCAACCAAGCCCTGATCGACAGTACCGGCAACAAGCTCTGGCCCGCCTACTACATGATGATCGCCTGCGCGATCGGCCTCGTGTCAACGTACTTCCTCATCGAGACCAAGGGTATGTCGTTGCGGGGCACCCACCAGCCCGGCACCGCTGAGGCAATCGCTGAGCAGAAGGAGCTCAGCCGCAGCTGACAGTGGGTCGCGGATCACCACGGCCATGGGCGGTTCTGCCCCTCAGTTCGAGGCGCAGAGCCGCCCGTCGCCGTTCGCGGGCAGGCCCAAGGCCCGCAGGGCCGCCCACATCGACACTTGGTTCGCCGTGAGAACGGGCAGCCCCAGCTCGCGCTCGAGGGGGCCCACGAGGTCGTAGGTGCGAACGTTCGTGCACGAGACGAAGACCGCGTCGGCCCGCTCCGACCCCGAGACGGCAGCCCGGACCAGATCCGCCACCTCGCGGTGCGTGAGGCGCCAGATCTCACCCGTGAGACCGAGGCGACTGCGGCCGGTAACAGTGAGCCCCGCGTCCTCGAGATACGCGGCCAGCAGGTCCGTCACCACGTCGTCGTACGGGGTGGCGATGGCGATGCGGCCGATGCCCAGGGTGCGAGCCGATTCGAGCAGCGCGCCGCTCGTGGTGACGGCCAGCGGTATGCCACTGCTCGTCATCGCCTCGCGAAGCTCACGCTCGCCGCCTCGGCCGCGAGCGAAGCTTCCCGCGGTGCACAGGTAGAGCGCGACCTGCGGGCTGACCACGCTGAGGTCCCGCGCCAGCTCGGTGATCTCGACGGGGTCTCCGACGAGCAGCGACTGGGTGACCCCGACGGGCAGGGCGGCATATGGGGTGCGGGTCAGGTGCAGCGTGACCGACGGCGGCAGCCAACGCCAGATCTCGCGGTCGAGGGCGAAGTCGTAGGGAACGATCACCCCGATCCCGGCGGAGTCGATCGGCGTCGGCGGTAGATCGGTGGAGGCGTGATGCACCCGCCGATTCTGACGGCTCGGTGGATTGTTGACAATAGACGTGAAGCCTCAATAGGTTCGACGGCATCCTCCGCCATCCCTTCGTGCCCACCCTGTGAGGTTGACCCATGACCCGCGCACCGGAACCCCACCGGCTCTCGATGCTGTCCGCCGGGGAGGTGGCGGCGGGTTTTGCAGCAGGTGAGCTCTCGCCGCTCGAGGTCACCGAGGCGGCCCTGGCCGCGATCGAGACCTTCGACCCAGAGGTCGGCGCGATGGTGCTCGTAGACGCCGAGCGGGCCATCGCGGAGGCTCGTGCGTCGCAGCTGCGCTGGCGGCGCGGCGAGCAGCGCAGCGTCGTTGACGGGGTGCCGGTCACGATCAAGGACATGTTCCTCACCCGCGGCTGGCCGATGCTGCGCGGGAGCACCCTCACCGACCCGGCCGGCCCGTGGGAGAGTGACGCTCCGGCGGTGGCCCGGCTGCGCGAGTCCGGAGCGGTCCTGCTCGGCAAGAACGCGACCCCGGAGTTCGCCTGGAAAGGGGTGACCGACTCGATCCTGCATGGGTCGACGGGCAACCCGTGGGGGTCCGAGCTCACGAGCGGCGGGTCCTCGGGCGGCGCCGCGACAGCGGTCGGGCTCGGCATGGGGTCGTGGTCGATCGGCAGCGACGGCGGCGGCTCGGTGCGCATCCCGGCTGCGTTCACCGGGACGGTCGCCCTCAAGCCGACCTACGGCCTTGTTCCGGCGTATCCCCCGAGCCCCTACGGCACGCTGTCGCACGTCGGGCCGATGACCCGTTCGGTGACGGATGCCGCGCTGTTGATGGACGTGCTCACCGGGTTCGACTCTCGCGACTGGTTCGCCACGAGGCGGCCGTCGCGATCCTTCCTGGACGGCCTCGACGACGGGGTGGCGGGGTTGCGGGTGGCCTACTCGCCCACGCTGAGCGGGACGGGCGACAACGCCCCGCAGGTACGCGCGGCTGTGGATGCGGCCGTCGAGGTGCTGTCCGGGCTCGGTGCCACGGTGGAACTCCTCGACCCGGCCCCCGCCGTTCTCGCCGCCGTCCGTGAGGCGTTCCACGTGCTGTGGTTCACCGCGGCGGCCAAGGTGCTGGAGCCGTTCGGTCGTGGCGCTCTGGAGCGGATCGACCCGTTGCTTGCCGAGCATGTGCGAGAGCATCGAGAGGACTCTGCGTCGGCCTACCTCGATGCGGTGCAGGTGCGGATGGACCTCGGGGTGGCGATGGGGGCCCTCCACGACGACTTCGACGTGCTGGTCACACCGACCATGCCGATACCCGCGTTCGAGCGCGGCCAGAATGCCCCGACCGGATGGCCGGAGCAGCTGTGGACGTCGTGGACGCCCTACACCTACCCGTTCAACCTGACCGGACAGCCCGCGCTCACGGTGCCGTGCGGCCTGACCGACGACGAGCGACCCATCGGGTTGCAGATCATCGGGCCCCGGCACGCCGACCCGCTGGTGTTGCGGGTCGGTCGGGCCTTTGAGGCGGCAACCGACTCTCAGCGGGTTCTGCCGCTGTTGCTGCGGTGAGGTCCTGGCAAGCCTGCACACAGACGACTCCACATATCCGACCAGGGTGGTCACCCACCCGATGACAGCAAGGACGACACCATGGCCCGGTACCTGACGATCACCCTGGAGCAGCGCGGTGTCAGCTGTGTGGCACAGCTGCTCGAGGATGCCGCTCCGCGCACGGCCGCGGCGGTATGGGAGGCGCTCCCGCTGCGGTCGCAGGCATATCACGGTAAGTACGCGCGGAACGAGATCTATGCCCTGCTGCCCGCATTCGCCGAAAGCGACCCTGGCCGTGAGAACACGACGGTGACGCCCATTCCCGGCGATGTCTGCTGGTTCACCTTCGCCGGTGACGACCTGGGCAACCCAGCCTACGGCTACGAGTTAGAGGGTGAGCACCGATCGATGAGCTCGATCATCGATCTGGCCGTCTTCTACGGACGGAACAACCTGCTCATCAACGGCGATCAGGGCTGGGTCCCTGGAAATGTGTTCGCGACGATTGTCGAGGGGCTCGAGGAGATGGTGGCTGCGTGTCAGGACCTGTGGATGGGAGGGTCCCGCGGCGAGACCCTGGCCTTCACGCGGTACCGCGAGGACTGAGGACTGGCCGACCCCCTGATCGATGATGAGGCTTCGCTGCCGATGCGCGCTCGCTCGACTATCAGATGGTCGACGTCGCTCGACTGGAGGCCACTGGTGAGGCCCGGCCCTCCTCAAGGCAAGAAGCGCTGTTCGGCCGCGTCTGTGCGGAACGCGGCCCAGGTGCACCGCAGGCTCTCACGTCGCGTAGGACCCTCGGGGTGCAACGGCTGCCCTGCGCCGTCACCCCACGGGCGGCTGCGGTGTGCCCTCTACCAGCACTCCGACCCGGTTACGGCCTGATCGCTTTGCCTCGTACAGGGCCTGGTCTGCTCTGAGGTACAGGCCCTGAAGTTCCACTGCGTCGGCGGGAGCGTTAGCCAGGCCGACGCTCACCGAGACCCGAATCTCCTCACCGCTGGGGAGCACGAAGGGGTGGGTGTCAACGTCCGCGACGATCTGCTCGGCGCGACGCTGAAGAGATGCCACCGAACACCCGGGCAGCAGCACCGCCATTTCGTCGCCACCGAGCCGACTCACGACATCGTCGCGGCGCGCGGACCGCACGAGGTAGTCAGCCAGTTGAACCAGCACCTCGTCCCCCGCAGGGTGTCCGTAGCGGTCGTTGACCGACTTGAACTCATCGACGTCCAGAAGTATCAGGGATGTTCCTTCATGGCTGACTGCGCCGGAGATAGCCGATCTCGCGGCCTCGTCCAGCACTCGCCGGGTCGCCAGGCCGGTCAGAGCGTCGACTGCGGCTTGGCGCTCGAGTCTCGACACCAGCTCGTCCTGCCGTTCGCCGGAACGGATCAAGAGCACGGCTGTCGTGATGAGTGCCGCCGAGACGTATCCGATGTCGGTGGCGGCCTCGGCAAGGGGCAAGGAGCCAAGGACCACAATGCCCACGCCGAGCACAGATGCCGCCGTCATCACCACAGCACCCGCGCGTCGCAACTGTGAGGCGCCGTACAGCGTGGGGAAGAAGAAGAAGATCTGCGCCGCAACGGAGACGTCGGACGTCAACAGGTCGAGCACGACGATCGCCACGACAGCCAGCAGTGGAACCAGCGCCCACGCAATCAATGCCGGGATGCGACGGTACCGGGCTGCCCCGCACCCAATGATGACCAGCGCGACCGAGCCGAGAAACACGACAACCGCGGTCGGCGTCAGATCCCGGCCGCCCGGCTGCAGCGGTAGGAAGACAATCGTCACGAGCACCGCAACGCTGGCGAGCATGACCATGCTCCAAAGCGCTGCAGAATGACTGCGGGGCTGCATCCAAAGGAGAAACCGCACCTTGATGACCTCCCAACCGACATTTTGGAGTTGCGTTGCAGGACCCCCACACAAGACTAGTCTCGATGCCCTCCGCTGCTTCACGAGTTGAGAAAGGTGCGACACGCGCGCTGCGAATTCTTCAGGCATGAAGAGCTGCAACTTGTCCGGACAGGTCACCCAATCTGTTGTCCTCAAGGGGCATGCGGGCAGGCCACTGATGCCCCGGTGGGTGGGCGGCGTGGGTCTACGGGCCGGTTACCCTGATCCAGTTGGTGGTGAGGTTTGTGTCGATGCATGCCGGGTCCGCGCCTTGCCGGGCCTCCAAGCCGCGATCGTTGACCACGACGTCCTTCATGGTCACGCCGGGACCGTTGGGATCGGTGCACCCGTCAGCCGCGCTCGGAGAGTCGCTGGACAGGGCGAGCCCTCCCCGCCCGTCCAGGGCGACGGTGCCGGTGTCGATGGGATCGCGCGCGAGAGTTCCGTTGTCGTCCAGCCGGTAGGTCGCCCGGGCCGGATCACCGGCGTCGATTGCCAGCAGCATCCCGCTCCCCTGCATCAGCCAGACCCCGCCGACGTCCGCGACGTCCCGCAGCGGGGTCGCATCGGTCATGGGGGGCATGTCCAGGGACTGGCCGGCCGGTGAGGCCGGAGACAGGCGGGTCAGGCCGATCCCGGGTCCGGTGTTGCCGCAGTGGTCCACGACGCCGAGGTCCAAGGCTCCCGCGTCGAACTCGCGGACCGTCCACGAGTAGTGACAGCCTCCGAGGCGATCCTGAGCGTTGATCGCGTTGCCCAACAGCGAGTAGTCCCAAGCGTCCTGGGCGGTGTCCACGTGCGGGCTGCTGGATCCCGACCCGTCGGCGTTGAAGGTCCACAGCCACGGGAACCCGCCGTTCAACCAGTCGGCCTCCACGGCCCAGATCCCGAGCAGCTCCTGCTGCGAGACCAACTGCGTGCTTGACGTCGTCGGCGTGGCGGGCTGCAAGCGGTCCTTGTCCTGGTCCTGGCCAGCTCGCTGGTACGCCAGGAGACTCCCGACACCGAGGATCCCCGCAACCCCGGCGGCGACCGCGAGACGTGTGGTGCGCCTGCGCTGCTCGGCGCGTGAGGTCTTGGCCTGGAACTTCTGGTACGCGCGCTCGACGTCGCTGCCGAGGGGGTAACCGTCATCGGCCAGAGTGGTCAGTGCCCGCTGGATGTCGCGGTCGTCGATGGTCATCGGACCTCTCCCATCATGGTGTGAAGGGTGGTTCGTGCTCGGTGGGCGTGCTGCTTGACGCTGCCGACGCCGATCTCCAGAGCCTGCGAGGTCTCTGCTTCGCTCATCTCCAGCAAGTAGCGGCAGACCAGCACTTCGCGTTGCCTCGTGGGCAGCCCACGGATGGCCTCAGCCATCCGGCGGCACTCGTCGTGCGCGACCGCCGCGTCCTCTGAGCTCGGCGCACTTGCCGGTCGGGGTATCCGGGCCAGCGCGCCCCTGCCCCTGACCAACCTGCGTTGACCGGTGCGGCACTGGTTGATCGTCGCCCTGCGCAGATATGCGACCAAGGCACCGGAGTCCCGCACACCGTCCCAGTGGCGGTGCAGAGACGCGAAGGCCTCCTGGGCGGCGTCCTCCGACGCGGTGCGGTCACCGAGGAGGCAATACGCCATCCGCACCAAGCTCGGGTAGTGGTCCCGGAAGAGTCCCTCCAAGACCGTGTCGCGGTCGACCTTGGAAGGGGGGTGCAGCGTCGTCGTGAGGTTCTCGCCATCGTTCACTTCAGCCTCCAAGGATCGTCGTCCTAAGAGAAGTCGCCGCAGCGCACACGAGGTTGACACCCGCGTGGCGGAATCCTGTCGCCGGAGACGGGCCCGTCTCGAACGATACTCACCACGACCAGGCGGCCACCTTCCCCACACCTCGCCCGCATGTGCCATGCGGCGCCCCCGTGAGGGTTCCGTCCAGGAAGTCCGTGACGGGCCACAGATCACCAACCTCACCCTGGACGCGGCCATTCTCAGTACAACCGCCCACGCGTTGCACTGTCACCTCGTCGCGCGCTCCCCTGGTGATTGGTGTCGGTCCTGATGGGCACGCTGGCCGCCACCAGCGCCTCGGACGTCACCGTGGTCGGGCCTGCACCGGCGTGGTCCGGGGTCGCCTGACCCTGCAGGCCGCCCGTCACCGAAGAGCTGTGGGTGCGCGCCCTGCTCTTCCGGCTGCTCTCACGCGCCCATGCCCTGTTCCGGCCCTCATCGGCTGAGAACACGGCGCCTATGGGGCACCGCGGCGATGGCGCCGAGGCATGAAACCCGGCGTGTGGATCACCGCTGTCTTGTCGTGAGTGCCGTCCGGGGTTCGGTCCTGTCGGTTCCTTGGCGGGGTGTTGCGGTCGCTGTCGCGACCAAGAAGGCCGCCGCTGCTAGCAGCGATGCGGCCCCCCAGCCACACCCCAGCTGTAGGGCTGGTCTGGAAGGTGGATCGAGGCGAGGCCGAGGTAGGCGAATGTTGTCGCCACTGCCAGCGCGAGCACCTTCCAGCCGGGGCGACGGGTGGCAGCCAGCAGGCCCGCGAGAGCGAGCAGAACCAGGTGCTCGGCGTTGGTGGCGAGAACGTTGAAGTCCGAGCCACTGCCGCGCGGCAGGCTGGACTGGAGCCGCAGCGCCTGCACCGCGAGCGGCACAAGCACCGCGGCGGCCACGACCGCCACGCCCAACAGCACCGCGGATGGTCCCGGTTCGGAGCGGAGCGAGAAGAGCGCGCGCGGATACGGATACGTCAAGGGGACAAGAAGGACACTGCGACTGTGATGAGGAAGGTCGGGATGGAACCGGAGCCCGGCTCCAGCTTCCACTGTTAGCGGTAACCGGCATGGCCACCTCGGACTCGCTGGCCGCACGCAGCGACGGGCGCGCGCACGGGCTACTTGAACCGGCACCACGCGCAAGGAAAGTGCTTTGGTCGGGGGTGATCATGATCTCCGCCTGACGCCTCGACCGGCCACAAACGGTGGATTCTCCGAATAGTCGCCAGCATGTGGCTGGCGGCGGCAGGTGGCGCAGCGGGGGCGTTATGGACGCGCGATCCATTTCGCTTTGGACCCGGTTGGCGATCAGCTCACTGACATGCGAGTCTCTCGGGCCGACGGGTGCGCTTGGCCTGGGCCGCCGTCGTGCCCCTGTAGGGGCCATCGACGCAAGGCGAAGCCCCAGCGACTGCAGGGGGATCGCTGGGGCTATCGCAATCCTCACAGAGGGTTGGTGGGGGTGTTGGCCCTTAGGATGTGAGTTGCATCACGAAACGCATCGGAGGCGCCGGTTCTCCAGCGACTTTGGCAAAGAAAGAGTAAACATTAGGTCAGCGAAGAGCAAAGACGCGGAACGCGTCCAGACCTTCGCAGGAACTGTGGCCGCGCTACTGGTGTGCCTGCCCAGCAGGGGGGCAGGTGGACCGGCAGCGCGGTCGCATCCCTTCCCGACGCGAGGAACGCGTCCCGGTGGAGGCGTTCGGTCCTGAGTACGAGGCGTACCGCAGCGCCACATGGTTCTGAGCTCTGCTTCAGGGCAACCCAATCGTCTCAACAGCGATCGGCGGCGCGGCGCGCTGGGTGCGCTGCACCTGGACCGCCCACTCGGATCCGGGATTGAGACCACGAACGACGAGTCGACCTGACAGTCACGGGTACGGGCACTGAACGACCTCAGGACGCATGCCGAGAGCAACAGCGCGGAGGGCAACAGCGCAGTTGACGAGGACGGCAAGGGGCCTCGGGGCGGGCGCGCCGAGTGTCATAGCGCTGCGATTGGGCTCGGTGGCGACAAGGGCCACTGTTGGTGCCTGCGAGGAGGACGGCCACGTCCTTCGCGGGCGGAGGTCAGCGTTGGCTCCAGGTTCGCAGTCGAGGTCGTCGAGTGAAGCAAGCCACACGTGAGGCTTCGGCCGGCCACCCCCGGAGCAGAATCCGAGGAGCTGCCATGGCCAGAGCGACGACGCGCCGTGCGACACGGAGGACCGCCACCGGGGCGATCACCCCCACAGGACCGGCGCACTGACGTGTCGTGACCGGCCAGTCGCCCGAAAGGGGAGCACGTGGATGAAAGCGCTGATCGTGGACCTCGACAAGCTGCGCTTGAGCGACCTGCTCGTCATGCGGCGCCACGAGGTGGTCGAGCATGCGGTGCAGGTACACCATGGCGGCCTGGTGAAGGTCAAGGACCATCAGGTGGTGGCCGACTGGGACGACGCCAAGCGCGCGGAGATCTGCCACCGCGTCACCGAATGCCTCGCGACGGGGGGCGCCGCATGGGGCGCCCGAACCGACGCGGGCCTGGTGGCGCTGGCCGCCGTCGACGGCCGGCCAGTGGGTGGCGACCCGAAGGTGGTCGCCCTGGAC